>NZ_JAWQDE010000002.1:0-305549 GCF_036318045.1 Clostridium sp. CM74B_53
TGACATATCTCATAAGAAAACTGCTTTATATCATCTGATATTTGTTTTGACATCAGCAATTTCTTTCTATACTTGCATACGAAAATAATATGATACTGTAACAAATATTTGTGTCTGTTTTTGATTTTCACGTTTCCATAACGCAAGTATAGCACAAACCTCCGCTTCCGGCTACCTTAACCCACCGTCTAAAGCCAGTGGGATTGCGGTAGCCCTATTTCAAAGAAGGATAAATGTCAGCTGATCTGAGCATTCATCCTCTTCCATTGTTTCCTATAATATTGCTATTTAGAAGTCATCATCCATATCACAATCATCGAAGTCAATGTCATCCTCGTCGTCATCATCTTCATCGAAATCTCCGGCATCTCCAAAAAGAGCCTCGTGTTCCTCTTTGCTGGTACACATTAATTCATCCCATAAGAATCTTTCAGTTGCATCAATTTTTCCATCACCGTTAAAATCCTTCCACTTCATACCGGCGCCCTCCTTAAAGATTGCTGATTTGTTTTTCTTTGTACCCTTATCATAACACAAATGCTGTCCAATAAAACGGACTATTCATATTTATTACTTTGTTTGAAATATCTTTTTGGAATCTGTAAACTCCCTATTACCTCGTTATTGGAAATCTGGCAGTTCCAGCCTTTTTAATTTGTGAGCATCCAATCCGATAACCGTCTCCACACCGTTCACTTCGGCTATCTCCCAGAACTCCTTCCAATAATGATGTTTGTGTCGCATGGAGGAACAATTCTTTTCCAGAGGCAATCCATATTTCACAGCTGCATCAATCACCCGTACAGCAACTGCTTCCATTTCCAGAGTCCAGATTTTCTGTCTTCTGAAAATCCGATCCGGATGAGCAACGATCTTGAAACAGCCTGTTTTCATTCCCGCGATCATCGCATCGCCAAGAACTGTGTATTCGTCAACCTGTAATCGTTCTTTCGGCCATTCGAACGTATAATGCTCTCTGTCTTCCGGGTCTTCTGCCATATGCTGTCCAAGCAAAAGAATTTCCAAATCCGAATTATTGGAAAGTTCTTGATAATATCCACTCTGATCATATCTGGAAAAATACTCAATCTCCAGTCCGATATGAATTTTGATTTTTCTCTGATACTGTTCCTTCAGATTTTTAAGAGTGGATATGTATTCCGGCAGTTCCTCATACTTCATCCGTCCGCCAAACGGATTACCGGGGAATGGAGCGTGATCCGTAAAGCAGATATCAGTTGCTCTAAGACCAATCGCTTTTTTGATATATTCTTCATCGGATACCATCTCTGCATGTCCGCAGCGGAACGTATGCACATGGAAAAGATATCGTTCTCCTAATGAAATCATTTTTACGCTCTCCTTTCATGGTGCCAAACACATGACGGCATACCATTAAATACATTTTATAAACGGTAGGGTATCCGTTTGAATTGTAGAGCCGTATAATCCAGCTGTATAGCAGTTCTCCAGGATACGGCCGGAAACATGTCGGCATGGTTATTGCATTCATGTAATCTTCTCTCTTTCATCATTATTTTTTGTGAAAGAATTATGGAAAGAAAACGATTTGTTTTGGCAAAAAAAGAAGCACGGACCGTGACGATCCGCGCCTCCTGTCGTAAGTACAAATGCTTTATATTTTGGGAATACCGAGCGAAATTTCTTCTGCCTGAAATGAGATGCAGCCGTTCTGAGTAAGGGAGAAGCCGTGAGTGATCATATTCTGGCACACCTGCATATAAACCAGTACATTTTTCTGTCTGGAAACCAGATTTTGCAGATGCAGTTTGATTTCCCAATCATTGACCTCACGACCATACTTAATCGCTTTCACAATACGAAGCATCGGATGAGCGGTCTCGCGGATCTCTTTTACCCATTTCTTCCGCTTTTCCTCAAATTCTTCCATGGACATATCCATAAATTTGCCATCCTTAATGTCCGTGATGATATCCGGATACTTTTTGGTTCCCCAGATATCCAGATATGAGCAGCGGGCTTCTACCGGAGTGAACAGCACCTCCAGCAGATACTCAAAATCGGGATCCGCGTCCACTCTTGAACCAAGCCCCAACCCGATATCATGGCTTTCTTTGGAGATCAGTTCTTCCAGTGTGTCGTACAAATCAAACATCTCATGAGTGTCCGGGATAAACATAGTTTTCCATCATATGAATTTCTCCTTTCCTTCCAGAACAATAGATTTTTTTCCGTATTCTTCGTTTTCCAGTTCAATCGCATTTGCCGAAGTTTTTATTGAATCTGATCAGATATATTTTTTGATCCATTGATCAAGGAATGCCATCTGATTGTCCGTGTGAAACCAATGTTCCCCGCCTTTCATGACGGTCAGTGTGGCACCAATCTGGTCTGCAAAACAGGAAATGGTTTCATAAGATGTCAGGCTATCCCGATCCCCGTACAAAATGTGTGTCGGAACATTCCACGCAACAGGATGTTCTTTTACATAACAAAGATATTCCCATGAAAGTGTTTCACCGAACGCTGTCGGGATATTCTTCCTGCACTTAAGCTCTTCTTCCGTAACATTGGCCCACAGCATCATATCAGAAATCAGCTTTTTCATGTCTACGACTGGTGAAATAAAATAAGCTTTGCTGATTTTTTTGTCCGTTAAAGCGTTCATGGAAAAGAAAGCTCCTATGCTGTTGGCAATGATTTCCACAGGCTGAGCATTCCGGCAGACCGTGTCAAAGAATTTCGGAAATTCTTCCCTGGCCTCCCATGGTGTCTGCGATTCATAATCAAAACCAATGACATCACAGTTGCCAAAAAGCGGCTTATAATGAATGGCTTCTTCGGCATTACCGCCTTTGCCGTGAATGTATATGATAGTTTTTGCCATAAAATGATTCTCCCAGTACGTTCAATTTATTCTGTCTCCAGTATAAGCCGCCGCACGGACTGCGTCAATCACACACTTGTGTATAAGAGAAACATAGAATCCCACGCGGCACTTCGGAGACGCAGGTTGAGTGTAATTACGGCACTCCGCCTGCTGTCCTTTTTACCTGCATTATGATAGAATGGACCCATAATGATCGAACACGCAAAGGAAATGATGGGTATGAACATTGAATTAAGAAAACTTCTGGATTCGGATAAGGAGACATACTTCGAATTGGAAAATGAAACATGGGTAAACAAGCGCATGCTGCAGGACGAAGAAGCGAACGACCGATCGTGGAAAGCCATGTTTGCCGATACCGAGGCTCATTATGCCGTTCTTATGGGCGATCAGATCTGCGGATTTGCTTCCATTCTGAAACTGGGCGAAGAAGTTCAGGAATTTGGGCTGGAACTTTTTGAAAGATTCCGTCATCAGGGGATTGGATATGCCGCTTTGGTTCGGTTACTGGAAATCTGTAAGAATGAATATCATGTGAAGAAACTCCACAGCAAGGTATACCCGGATAACTTTCCAAGCATTTTGCTTATGAGAAAGATCGGCGGTACTCCCTATGAAATCACGGAGAACCCGTGCATCGAGGAATCTTTACGGACAGAGTTTCAAAAAAACAATGCTGAACTGATTTCGGATAACGTGAAAAGAATGGCGGAACTCTTTGGCGTTGAACCGGAGCTGCTGCTTTCCAATTTGCTGGTATTTCAGATCCCGCTCCAGCCTGCGGAAATACGTTTTTCTCTTTCTTTGACCGGTGATCTCAGTTATGAGAAAAAGATAGAAACCAAAGCAATCAACCACATGTATCAGGAAACAACTCGGATTCTGAAATCCATACTGGAAAAGGCGAAAAAAGGCACAGAAGAAGATTTTAGGAAAGAAATGATGGATATGATTGAAAATCTTGAATCGCGTATGTAATGCAGGACTGAGCAGGGAGATTTTTGAAATTCTGTGAATCATCGTTTTTTCAGGTAAAGAAAAAGCACGGACGCTGGGTTCGTGCTTTTTCTTTGGGTAAATTGGTGAGTTTAGATTGTTGGAATGAAGGTGCCGTTGTTCCAGGTATCTGCTCGTTTTGTGAATTCAGGATGAGACCAGTATCCTACAAACATATTTTCAAAATCGGATACATTTGTAATGTCCCAGTGTTTGATGCCGCTTTCCTGCCGATTCTGAAAGACTTTGCGGAGATCACCGGTTCCAGACTGAAAATCCAGCAAGACCCGTGGCATGACATCACGGCAACTTTCAGCAGTCAGTGCGGCATTGATATTACGCCGCGTGAAAAGAGAATGCGTATGGTCATCTCGGCCGCCGATCATATCAGCATCAATAAACAGACCGATTCCGACCGGGTGGATTTTTCTCTTATCTTCGGTTTTCCGGATGATGCAGAATAAGAAACAACAGGGATGTACGGATCAATCTAAATCCGTCATCCCTGTTTTCGTATATATACATCTCTCCTACAGCTCGTCCACCGACTCCACGATCTTTCCGTCTCTCCAGATCCTCTCAAGATCATAGAACAGACGGTCTTCCTTGGAGAATACGTGTACGATCACATCGCCGTAGTCCATGAGTACCCATGTAGAGCTCATGCTGCCTTCTTTCTGGTGGCACTCGTAACCTGCCTTGAAGAGCTTCTCCTCCACTTTATCAACTAATGCCTGTGTCTGGTTTGCGTTGGAAGCGCTCGCGAGAACGAAGTAATCCGCGATCACGGAAACGCCTTCAATGTCGATAATTTTTACATCTTCGCCTTTTTTCTCTTCCAAAGCCTCGACTGCAAGCTTTACCATTTCTTTTGACTGATTCAACTGATTGTTCCTCCTTGTCTTGATCGGTCTCTCCGGCCGCGCCGGCTGTCTCTTTCTGTTTTTCTGAAACGACACGGCGCATATCCTGGCAGGCCGCCTCCGTCATCGGATCGATCTGGCACCCGGTGCTCTTCAGATACTCGAGAATGCTCTCCATGATCTCAAAGCATGCCTGATCCAGGTCAATAAAGGCAAGCTTCCGCATTTCAGGAAGATTTGCCGCCTTGGACCGTCTCGGTTCAATATAATCCGCCACATAGAGGATCTTGTCGAGCAGACTCATGCCCGGCTTTCCCGTCGTATGGCAGGTGATCGCGCTTAAGATCTCCGGATTATCCACTCCATATTTGTTCTCAGCCATCCACGCCCCGAGTTTCGCATGGAGCAGGGACGGGTCGCGCTCTTCCTCGGCTGTCACCGGGATCCCGCGGTCCAGACATTTCTGAAGCATGACCGGATTTTCAAAGCGTTTTGCCGAATCATGCAGAAGTCCCGCAAGATCGGCTTTATCAAGATCGTACCCATACCGCATTGCAAGCGCCTGACAGGTAAATTCTACGCCGAGCGTGTGCTCGTACCGGTACGCATCGAGTTTTTTCTTTAAATGTTTTCTGATTTCAGGTACCCGACTATCCATAATGAATCTTCTTTCTGAATCTGCCCCGCCGGGATATCTCCCGCACGGTTCCTTCGTTTTCACCTGTTTTATTACAGTCAGGAGCCGGACTGTCTCCTTGCAGTTTACCTGCCTCTATTTCCTGTACAATCCTGTTTCCCTGATGTAATTTGCAACGGCTTCGGGCGTGTCTTTCGAGAGGTCCTCCCCCAGCGCCGCCCGTTTCCGGATATCCGCGGACGCTTCCTCGATCTTCGGGTTGTGGAGGATCCGGATATCAGCCCCATATTTTTTATTGAGGTAAGAAACCTCATCTTCAAGGGAAACACCGCCGTCCTCGTATGTCCTTCCGGAGACCAGGAGTACCGCCTGTGCCATCACCTGTTCGGGATGATACCAGGATTCCAGCTGATACAGGGAATCTGCCCCGATGATAAAATAGACCTCGATATCCGGGTACGCTTCCTTCAAAAGCGCCAGTGTCTGCGCCGTGTAGGTATTTCCTTCGCGTCCCATCTCAAAATCGGAGACCGAAAAATACGGAACGGATTCCGTGGCAAGCTCCAGCATCCGGATGCGCGCCGCTCCGTCTGTGATATGATGATCTTTTTTGTGCGGCGGAACATGAGACGGCATGAACCAGATCTCATCCAGCCCATACTCCCGGTGAGCCTGTTCTCCAAGGAGCAGGTGTCCGTTATGGACCGGGTCAAATGTTCCCCCAAGAATACCAACGCGTCTCATAGGATCCTCCATTACCGACAGGATTATCGTTTTTCCTGTTCTTCCCGTTCCGCAGTCCGTGCGGAGATCACTTTCGCAAATTTCCGGCACAAAGCGGACATTCAGGAATACAGGTATTTCCGCGGCAATTACGGAAGAACGATCTTCCGGTCTTTCTCTTCCTTCGCCGGTTTGTACAGAACGATCATCTTTCCGATCACCTGTACAACCTCAGAATGAGTACGCTCTGCAAGGATCTGTGCAAGGTCTTTTCCGTCATCCGCACAGTTCTTCAGAACG
The DNA here is from genome assembly GCF_036318045.1 of Clostridium sp. CM74B_53. Lineage (NCBI taxonomy): Bacteria > Bacillati > Bacillota > Clostridia > Eubacteriales > Clostridiaceae > Clostridium > Clostridium sp. CM74B_53. The sequence goes on from NZ_JAWQDE010000002.1 coordinate 6,392, forward strand.
TGGATCTTGATCAGCTCTCTCGCGTTTAATGCTTCCTCAACGGATTTTGTGATCTCCGGTGTGAGGCTGGATTTACCGATCTGTAAAACGGCATCCATCGTCATTGCAAGTCCCTTTAAATAGGAACGCTGTTTGCTTGTCATAATAACTCCTTTTCATATATGGAAAAGCGCGGCTCCCTGGATGTTCCCATGAAACGCCCGGGAAGCTCCGGCGCATTATTTATAGTAATCAAATACGAGTCCGTACATGCGGACGGTATCGCCCTCCTGGATCCCCGCTTTTTCAAGATCTGCAAGGATTCCGGACTGCTTTAAGAATTTCTGGAAGAAGTCAAAACCTTTCTCGGAATCAAGATTCGTGTATCCGAGCATCTTCTCGATCCTCGGTCCCTCGACCACGTAAATGCCGTCCTCATCCTTCTCGACCGTGTACGGAAGGGAACGATCGCCGACATACTCGATCTCGAACTCTTTCTCGAAGATCTTCGGTGTGCGGTCTGTATTTTTGATCACGTCATAGAGATAATACAGAAGATCGTTCACGCCCTCGCCGCTGACTGCGGAGATTCCGAATACCGGGATCCCCATCGGCTCGAACTCTTTCTTCAAATCTGCAAGCGGATCTGCGCCCTCATCATAAACTGCATCCAGCTTGTTGGCTGCGATCGCCTGCGGAAGCTTTAAAAGCTCCGGGTTGTAGGCGGAAAGCTCATCCATGATCGCATGAACATCCGCGATCGGATCACGTCCCTCTACGGAAGCCGCGTCAACCACATGGAGCAGGACTTTCGTGCGCTCGATATGACGAAGGAACTCATGTCCAAGACCGGCTCCCTCGGATGCGCCCTCGATCAGTCCCGGGATATCCGCCATTACAAAGCTGTTCCCGTCACCGAGATTTACAACGCCAAGGTGCGGATTCAGGGTCGTGAAATGGTAGTTTGCGATCTTCGGTCTCGCATTGGAAACGCGGGATAACAGGGTGGATTTTCCGACGTTCGGGAATCCGACAAGTCCCACATCCGCGATCACCTTTAACTCCAGCTGTACCCAGAGTTCCTGTCCCGGCTGTCCCGGCTGGGCATATTTCGGAACCTGCATCGTCGCTGTTGCGAAGTGCATATTTCCAAGGCCGCCCTTTCCGCCCTTTAAGATCACTTCACGGCGATTTTCGCCGGACATATCCGTGATCACTTTTCCGGTTTCCAGGTCCTTAACGACAGTACCTTCCGGGACCTTGACGATCAGGTCCTTTCCGTCAGCGCCGTGGCAGCGGCGTTTTCCGCCTTCCTCGCCATTTCCGGCCGCATATTTTCTTACATGACGGAAATCTACGAGCGTATTTAATCCATCATCCACTTCGAAGATGATGTCTCCGCCTCTTCCGCCGTCACCGCCGTCAGGTCCTCCATTCGGAACATACAGTTCACGCCGGAAGCTTACATGTCCGTTTCCGCCGTTTCCTGATCTGATAAATACTTTTGCACTGTCTGTAAACATGGAAAACCGTCCTCTCAATAAATCTTTTGTAACTACTCAGTATCCTCAAGCCTGTGTCTTATTACGGTCAGCGCAGCAAGTGCGCAGACCTACTGGATTGTTACAATCTTTTACCTATAAAAAATGTAACAGCAAAACCTTTCTTTCCTGTTTCCATGAATCCCGAGTCTCACTGTTACACTGCCATCTAATCTTAAAAAAGCTCCATACCATCCAGTATGGAGCTCTTCGTTATTATTCGTTGATTGCCTGAGGATATACAGAAACCTGTTTTTTGTCTCTGCCCTTTCTCTCAAACTTAACAACACCGTCAACTTTTGCGAATAATGTATCATCGCCGCCGATGCCTACGTTAAGACCCGGATGGATCTTTGTTCCGCGCTGTCTGTAAAGGATGTTGCCAGCTAATACGAACTGTCCGTCTGCTCTCTTAGCTCCAAGGCGTTTGGACTCAGAATCACGTCCGTTCTTTGTGGAACCAACACCTTTCTTATGAGCAAATAACTGAAGGTTCATCTTAAACATATCGTTACACCTCCCTGAATCGAAATTTGATATATTCTGCTCCATATTCATCCCGGATGTTTTCGAGTCCGAGGATCAGGGATTTCATGAGGAGCTGCGACTCAGAACTTATTTTATCCGGGAAGGAAAAAGAAAAGCTTCCGCCGTCTTCCCCCACACTTCCTTCGAAGTGATCGTCCGTAAATGTTTCAACGGAGTTTGCCATGTTGAGAACCAGTGCGGAAACAGCAGCACAAATCACGTCCTGTCCGTATTCTGCATAGCCAGCATGACCATTGATATCGATTCCCTTTACTACTTCGTTCCTGTCACGCAGGATATTTACCTGAATCATAATCTTAATTAAGCATTGATCTTTTCAATCTTAACCTGAGTATAAAGCTGTCTGTGGCCATTTTTCTTATGGTAGCCAGATTTGCGCTTATACTTGTAAACGATAACTTTTTTGCCCTTGCCAACTTTCTCTACTGTTGCAGATACTGTTGCACCCTCAACGGTCGGGCATCCGATTGTAAGCTCTCCGTTGTTAACAGCAAGAACCTGATCAAAAGTTACTGCAGAACCAACCTCTGCGTCGATTCTCTCGATCTTGATGCTGTCGCCCTCGGCTACTCTATACTGCTTACCGCCAGTTGCAATAATCGCGTACATATTGCACCTCCTATTATCATTACTCGCCAGTTATGGTGTCCTCCGTTATGGAGTCCTTGGAAACCTCACTGTGCGGCACACTAGATAACTATATCAAATACTTTTCTTGTTGTCAATCACTTTTTCTGCAATTTTTTACATTTTTATTTTCTGTCTCCGGGGGCTCTCTCTTCATATCTGAAATCCAGCTCTCCCAGTGAATATCTTCATTCAGAGCGAAGATTTTTTCCGTTCACCAACTGTTATCTTCTTTCTGTCTACACCCGCACCTGCTCATGCAGCGGCCGCCGGATCTTCTTTCTCGTGAGCTCCACAAGGCCTAACGGCGTCATGTCCACGAGGACTGTCTTTACGAGATCGGCAGCAACCGCCCGCCGCATCGCCGCCAGGAGCGCTTTCCGGCTCTCCTCCTCTTTCATGTCGATAAAATCAACGATGATGATCCCGGAGAGATTCCGGAGTCTCAGCTGGACAGCGATCGCCTCCGCCGCCTCCAGATTCGTCTTCAGATACGTCTCCTCCGAAGTTTTCTTTGAGACACTCTTTGCCGTATTGACGTCGATCACCGTGAGCGCCTCCGTCGGCTCGATCACAAGATTTCCGCCGGATTTCAGCCAGACCGTCTTCGCGAGCGCCTGCGACAGGATCGTCTCCAGGTGATAGAGCGCGGTGAGTGGAAATTCATCCTCATAAAACCGGATCACCGGTCTCCCTGCGCCCATGCCTGCGGCGTGCTCTCCGGAGCCAGCCGCATTGGGAGATGCACCGGAAATCGCATCCGGAAGAACCGCCGTTCCCAGTGCATCCTGAAGTTCCTTATAAACTTCCGGCAGGTCCGTAACAACCTCAAGACCTTCCGAGATCTTCAGATCCCGCACCGTGCGGACTGCAAAGCTCTCCGGCCGGTACAGCACGCTGCAGCATGTCCGGCTCGCCGCTATCCTGCAGATCTCCTGGTAACGCTCAAACAGTGATTCAAACTCCGCAAACACCGCGTCGAGCCCGGCTGTCTCCCCGTTTGTGCGGATGACAAGACCGCAGTTTCCGTGGGAAGTCTCTTCCCAGTGGCGTTTTGCCGCCTCCCGCCATTCCTTATCGCGGATCTTTGCGGAGATCCCGAGGGAACTCGTCCCCGCAGTGAGCACTGCCGTCTGCCCGGTCAGTGTGAGATTCGAGGTGAGGACTGCGTCCTTCGTCTTCACGGCGGACCGCTCCACCTGGACAAGGATCTCATCCCCCGCTTTTAACGGGCCATGATCCGGCTTCCCGTCCGCATACAGCGGGCAACTGTTCTCCTTCAAGCTGTAAAACCCGTTGACTCCCGGCCGGTACTCCACGAAGGCCGCGTTGATGTTCTTTGCGATATTCTTTACTTTTCCGACGAAGATGACCCCCGTCTCTTCCTCCGCCGCCTCCGGCTCAAAATCGATCCGGACGGCACGTCCATTTTCAAAAAGCACTGCGGCGGTCTTCCCGCGCAGTGCCGTAATGATCAGCTTATCCAATCTTTTCTCCAATTTCTTCCCCGAAGGATTCCAGAGTCACAAAATCATGGTCTCCTGCATCCGCGTAAACTTCCTCACGGTTGATGCGGAATGCAAACTGCGGATACTCTTTTCCGATGGACTTGCAGTACGCCTCAAGAACGAGCTCCGGCTTTACGTTGGCGGCACTTCCGGAGGATAACTGAAGGAACAGTCCGTCTCCGTTCTCCGCGCGGTGTGCCTTGTAGATCAGGGGCTTTAAGTCCATTTCCTTCTCGCCCTTTTTCGTCTTTTTCACGATATTAAGGTTCCCGTTTTCGATGAAATCAAGGATTCCTGTATAGAACTCCTCCGCCGTCATGGAGAGTCCGTTCTCGTAATCATCCCTCAGGACGATCGTGTAGTCACAGGCTGCGACGATACTCATCGCATTCTCCGCATTGTCCGGGAGCAGACGGTAGCTTAAGACCTCCACGCCCTCGACCATCGTCTCATTTAAGCGTTTTACCATCTCCACAGAGGAATCCGTGGACAACACTTCGATATCGAGGTACTCTCCGCTTCCCGTGAGACCGACACCAAGCGGTGCCGCAAAGGACATGATCTGGTGCGGGGAGAAACCTTCGGAATAGCGGATATCCACATCCGCGCGGCGCATGGCCTTCTGGAAATAGCGCATCGTGTCGAGATGTCCGATGAACTTCATGGCTCCCTGCTTGGAAAACTTAATTCTGATCTTCATAACAGACACCTCCTCCAAATCTTCTCACACCGCAGCCGGAACAGCGCATTCTGCAGTTCGGGGTGACAGTCTCTTTGGTCGCGTTGATCCACTCTCTCTTTAAGAATTCCTTCGTCACACCTGTGTCGATGAAATCCCACGGGAATATCTCATCGAGAGAGCGTGCTCTCGTCGTATAGAAATCGATGTCCACGCCGCATGTCTCAAAGGCATTCATCCAGATCTCATTGTGAAAGCTCTCAGACCATGCGTCATAGAGCGCGCCCTGTCTGTAGGCCTCCTCAATGACAGCAGCGACCTTCCGGTCTCCACGGGCAAGAACGCCCTCGAGGACCGTCACGTCCGCCTCATGCCAGTTGTATTTTAAGCTCTTGTGGTTCAGCATCTCGTGCATCTTGTGGTTTACAATGCGGGCTTTTCCGAGGAACTCCTCTTTTGTACTCATCTGCGCCCACTGGAATGGGGTAAATGGCTTCGGAACGAAGAATGACGTACTCGCAACGACCTGTACCTTTCCGTTTCGCTTGTCCTTCGGAATCTCGTAGTACTTCTCCGCGATCTTCTCGGAAAGCAGGGCAATTCCTTCCATGTCCTCCACAGTCTCCGTCGGAAGACCCAGCATGAAATACAGCTTTACACGGTTCCATCCGCCCTGGAATGCCAGTGCGGAGCCATTTAAGATATCTTCCTCTGTCAGTCCCTTATTGATCACGTTTCTCAGACGCTGGGAACCCGCCTCCGGCGCGAAGGTCAGGCTGCTCTTCTTGACATCCTGAACCTTGCTCATAACGTCAAGGGAGAAGGCGTCGATACGCAGGGACGGCAGGGACACGTTCACGCCTTTGCCGTGGAAGGTATCAATCAGGAATGTTACAAGCTCTTCCAGACTTCTGTAGTCACTGGAACTTAAGGAGCTTAAGGAGATCTCCTCGTGTCCCGTGCTCTTTAACATTTTATAAGCCAGCTCTTTTAAATGCTCTACATTCTTCTCGCGGACCGGACGGTAGATCATTCCCGCCTGACAGAAACGACAGCCGCGGATGCAGCCGCGCATGATCTCGAGAACCACGCGGTCCTGGGTCGCCTTGATAAACGGAACCAACGGTTTCTCCGGGTAGACGGACTCTGTCATTTCCATAACAAGCTGCTTTTCCACCTTCTCCGGCACCCCCGGCGCTGTCGGCAGAAAGCTCCTGATCGTGCCGTCTTCCTCATATGTCACTTCGTATAAGGACGGGACATAGATTCCCGGAATTCCCGCTGCCTTTCTCAAGAACTCCTGTCTGGAATCCCCGTTCTTTCTGGACTCCTTGTAGACATCAAGAAGCTTCCGATAGGAGACCTCTCCCTCTCCGATATAAAACATATCAAAGAACACCGCGATCGGCTCCGGGTTGTAGGAACACGGACCGCCACCGATGACGATCGGATCATCCCAGGTACGATCCTCCGCGTGAAGCGGAATGCCGGAAAGCTCCAGCACCTGTAAAATATTCGTGTAGCACATCTCATACTGAAGCGTGATTCCAAGGAAATCGAATTCCTTCACCGGGTCCTGGGACTCAAGGGCAAATAATGGGATATGTTTCTCCCTCATGATCTTATCAAGATCCGTCCACGGGGAGTATACACGCTCACAGTACACGTCCTCGTACTTGTTAAACATATCATAAAGAATCTGGATTCCCAGATGGGACATTCCGATATCGTATACATCCGGGAAACACATGGCGAACCGGACGTCCACAGCGGACGGATCCTTCTTCACCATATTCACCTCACCGCCGATGTAGCGGGCGGGCTGCTGGATACTCAAGAGTATCTCTTCTGGCAATGCTAATTTTCTCATAATTACCTGTTTTTCCTGTCTTATTTAAAGTTTGCTGTTTCTATCTATCCTGTTGCGGACACACGAACCCGCAGAAACGTAGTCAATCCGCATCATTATACGTTATTTTCCTGTTTTCCGCAAGGGATTATTCTCGGTTTACCCCTCAAACATCTCCGCAAATTCCTCCGCAAACTCATCTTTCAGCATAAACCGGTCGATCATGCCGTTATTCAGGTACCATTCGAAATCGGCTCCTCCCTGTTCCGCGATCAGGATCAGACGGATCTCCGGATTGATGCGGCGGACTACCTCACACAGTTCGATTCCGTTCATGGTCGGCAGTGTGTACTCTGCGATCAGAAGATCATAGGCTGACGGATCTTTCTGGACCCGGTCAATAAGGGCCGCCGGGTGTGCGTACAGATCTACCGTCTTCCGGCTGTGAGATGCGGCCGCTTTCCAGGTCTTCGCGGACTCTTCACTGGAGACAATCGCGATCTTTTGGACATGCTTCAACCGTTTCCGGCCATCATCTTCTACCTCTGTGCTGTTCTGCGGGATCTCCAGGATAAATGTGGTTCCCTCTCCCGACTTACTCTCCACACAGATCGTTCCGCCGACCGATGTCACCATATTCTGGACCACCGAAAGACCAAGTCCGGTACCCTGTCTGGATCCCTTTGTCGTGTAGAACGGTTCAAAGATCTTCTGCATGGCATCGTCCCCGATTCCGCAGCCGGTATCGGACACCTGCAGACAGATCATATCGTTCCCTTTTGCCTCCAGACGGATCAGCAGTTCTTTTTTCTCCGTCTTTTCCATGGCCTGAAAGGCATTTTTACTCAGATTCAGCAGGATATGTTCCGCCATCCGTCTGCGTCCTAAAACATACAGTGGCTCCTCCGTGATCTCTGTTTTCAACGTGATCGCCGCCGGGGCAAGCTGCCGCACGATAGATACCGCATTCCCGACTTCTTCCGTAAAGTTCAGCAGTTCCAGCCGCACACCGGTATCCTGTCTGGAAAAGGCAAGCAGTTCTTTTGACAGATTCGATGCCTGATCCACCGACTTTGTGATCTCATGGATCATCTCCTGATTCTCGGAAGAAATGGATTCATCATTCTCAAGAAGCTCCGCATAGATCAGCACCGGTGTCAGATAATTGTTGAATTCATGCGCAATGTGGCTCGCCATCATTCCCAGCGACTGGATTCGCTGGTAATGCCGGATCTCGTTGTTTTTCTGGACCAGCATCTCCATTCCGTGATTGATCTCTTTTAAATACGTGATCTCCTTTTGCTGGGATTCCGCCAGAAAACGGTTTCTCAGAAAGAACACTGTGACCACCACAAGAATCAGGACATAAGGTATCATAACCCCGATCATCATCGTCATCATGCTTTCCAGTGGCCCCGAAAGTTCCTGGAGCGGAAGTGTGGAATTAATGATCCATCGTTCTCCCTGGATCGAGATCGCCTGAAATGCGACGACACGTCGGACTTTTTTTAATCTCGGATCATCCCATACATAGGTGTCGATCACACCGGTTCCGGAATCTTCTTTTTCCTGTCTGGAGATCCAGGTTTCTAGACTGCTCAGATCCAGATCCGGATATTTCTGGATGCGCCCCTCAACTGCCTCCAGACCGATCTGATTCTTCGCATGGTGCATGATGATATTCATGTTCTGATCCTTTACCGTGGAATATCCGGCCTCACCGATCTTTACCGGCGCGACGATCTTCTCGTACAGTGCTTTCAGATCCATGGCAAATGTAAGGGTACAGATTCCGGACATGGAAGAAACTTCCTTCTCAATATAAAGCTCATACCAGCCCGTCCGGTCCGAAATTTCCTTTCCGGTGATCCTGGCCTTCTGATCTTTGTTCCCGGGCGCCACGCTCATCGTCTTCTCAGCTGAAGATTCCTGAACTGCTTCCTTTCCCGATTCATACTTAAACCTTGTCCCGTCTGGCTCCGTCACTGTGATCCAGTTATAGACATCTGCATTCTTCTTTAAAAAATATGATGTCCACAGCTTGATCCCATTGGACTCTGCCCATTCTTCCGGGATCCCGCGCTGTGAATAAAACAGATCGATCTCATCCAGCTGCTGTTCCAGATAGGAATCGAGATTGTTTCCTACGATCCCGGCCATAGTCAAAAGCTGGCTCTCCTCTGTCCGGATCACCTGCTCCCGGTACCGGCTGTAAAATCTGAAGCCTGCAAGCACCACCACAAGGGATAAAGCGATCAACACCCCAACTGCCATCAGCTTCAGTTTCCATCGATTTAAGAATTCTTCTGTCTTCTTCATTTTTTATCCCTACACATTCAGCATATATCCGATTCCACGCACCGTCTTCAGATACCGGGGCTGCTTCGGGTCATCCTCGATCTTGTTCCGGATCCGTTTCACATAGACGGTGATGGTATTGTCATCCACCACTGCCTCATTCCACACCTGCGTGTAAAGCTGTTCCTTCGTAAATACCTGTCCCGGATGCTCCATCAGGAACCGGAACAGGGTCATCTCTCTGGCAGTAAAATTTAACGGCTCACCGTTTTTCAGGCACTCCATCTTTAAGGTATCTACTGTAAACGGACCCTTGCGGATCCCGGCGTCTCCGGCTGCTCCCTGGCTGTAGATCTGACTTCTGCGGATCAGCGCCTTTGCTGTCTGGATCAGGATCGCAGTATGAAACGGCTTTGTCAGATAACTGTCCGCGCCAAAGCCCAGCCCCAGCACCTGATCCATCTCATCGGATTTTCCCGACAGCATCATGACCGGCGTGTGGTCTCCCGCAGCGCGCATTGCCTGCAGCACATCATAACCACCCACATGTTCCATCATTACGTCCAGGATCACCAGATGGAACTGTTGTTTCTTTAAAAGTTCCAGAGCTTCGCTTCCATCGGCTGCCTCCGTCACCTGCATTCCTTCACGGGTCAGGGCGGTCCGCACAGCCAGCCGGATCGCCCGCTCATCGTCCACCAGTAGGATTTTTTCTGTATTCATAAACTTTCTCCTGCATCATTTTTCTTTCATTATAGCAAAAAATCCTGTTCTGCGGTACAAGATCCGTACTGCAGAACAGGATTTTCATTCGTTATGTATCATTTAGATGGCAACAATGCCAAGGATCACACCGAATACCAGCATGATAAGGCTGATAATGTAGTACGGCGGAATGCTGAATTTCATATGATCTTTCAGCTCTGTTCCGGTCAGACCGATCGCAAGGTATGTTGCCGGTACTAACGGGCTTACCATTAACGCGAGGTTCTTACCGATCAGCATGGTCAGAGCAGTATTCAGGGAAGCCACGCCATAGGTCTCGCCTACCTGCATAACTAACGGCATGATGCCATAGAAGTATGCGTCTGTTCCAACACAGAGACCAAGCGGAAGCGCAAGAATACCAAAGATGATGTGAATGTACTTTCCGAGAGCTGCCGGAATGATCGCCATGATCGCATTTGCCATTGCTTCCAGCATACCGGTTCCGTCGAAGACACCTACCATAGCACCTGCGGCAAACAGTGTTGCGGAAATGATCAGGGCTGCCGGAGCATGCTTCTTGATCAACTTGTCCTGAGTCTTCTGGTTCGGATAGTTGACAGCCAGAAGGATGCAGAGACCAAGCATGAAGATTACATAGGATTTACCGACACCTGTGGATAACAGGGCAATCACACCTACTGTAAGTAAGAAGTTGAAGATCAGGTAAGCGTTGGATTTTCTTAAATCAGCCGCCTCTTTCTTCGCTTTCTCATCAGACTCCACCTCTACGCCCTTTCCAGCGCCGGCACCATGCCTAATCGCAAACATGCCGAGGAGTACAGCAAGAATGATGTTCATCATCAGGCCGACAACCTGAAGCGGGATCAGCATGTGCCATAACTCAGTGGCATCCATAGCGAGTACCGTAGCCGCTCTCGCTGTCGGACCGCCCCACGGAAGCAGGTTCATAACACCCATGCAGGCACCTGTCAGGCAGAGAAGAATACGGGAGTCAATGTTCATCTTCTTATATACCGGGTACATTGCCGGGATCGTAATGAGAACGGTGACAGCCGTAGTACCGTCCAGATGAGCGATCGTTGCGATCAGCGCTGTAACTACCGTGACCGCGATCACATTATTTCCGGCTTTTTTTACCAGCCATCCTACGATAACATCAAAGAGTCCGGTGTCTGCCAGAACACCAAAATAAATTACTGAAAAGATAAATAAGATACCATTGCTTGTGGTGGTTTTGATTCCATCCGCAATGAAGTCCATGACCTCTACCGGGGAGAAGCCAAGGATCAGGGCTGCAATGACCGGAATCACCGCAAGTACCACGATCGGAGACATTTTGCCCTTTAAGAGCAGTGCTACGATCGCGATGATCATCAGAAAACCAATAGCTGCTGTCATAATCATCTTCCTTTCTGGATATTTGTTAAATTCCTTACAGATTCATATTTTACAGACAGCAGTTTAATTGTTCATGACTGGAAAATGACAATTTTGTCATATTTTTGCGGTTTCTTCCTGTTTCCGCTTCCGAAATTCCTCTTTGATCTGTTCCAAAAGCTCTGGTCTTTCAATCATGTCGATGCATGTTCCCGCAAGGATCTCCGAACCGGACCGGATCGCTTCATGAGCCCGCTCCGTCTTTCCCGCATCGAGATATTCCTGCGAATGCGCCGCGGTACCCTCCGGCACAAACGCTGTGCGGATGCAGCATCCGGGCACATCATACATAACATTTCCAAAGTCCGTGGAGCCCGTCTTTTCACGCGGTCCGGCGAGCTGTGGTGCCTCAAATTTTCTTGCATTTTCCATGATCAGGTCATTCAGGGTCAGGCACGGGATCTTTGCCTGAAACGGGTAACTTCTCTCTGTCTCACAGGTCGTTCCCGTCATCAGGCACGCACCCTTTATGATGTCCTGAAATCTCGGAACGATGACCTTCTCCAAGTAATCCGTACTATAAGAGCGAAGTGTATACTCTGCCTTTGCCGTCCCGGGAACGATGTTCGATGGACCGCCGGCATCAAGGACCGTATAATGCATTCTGGAATCCTCAAGAACATGTTCCCTCATAAACTCGATCCCCTGAAAAGAAAGAAGCGCGGCATCAAAGGCGCTCTTCCCTTTGTGCGGGCTCATGGCGGCATGGGCCTCTACCCCATGAAAGGTAACATAAAAGCACTCAAGTGCCATACAGCGGACATCGACGCAGGTATTGGGAGCTGCATGCATCATGAGCGCAAGATCAATATCCTGAAAGCATCCTTTCTCCTTCATAATGATCTTTCCGCCGACCGTCTCCTCCGCCGGTGTCCCGTAGATCACGATCTTATAGGGCTGATCCTTACAGAGATCCCGAAGTACCAGAGCAGCTCCGATCACAGACGGTCCCTGCATGTGATGACCGCAGGCATGACCGATCCCTTTCAGTGCGTCGTACTCTGCCAGAAATCCAAAGGAAGGTCCTCCTTTTCCCTGTTCATAGACAGCACGGAAAGCCGTCGGAAGCCCCGCGATCCCACGCTCGATCTGAAATCCCTTTTTCTCCAGATAATCTGTAAGGATCGCACTGGAGCGGACTTCCTCAAGCCCCGGCTCAGCCAGATCATAAATCCTGTCTGCCATTTTGGTAAGCTCTGCCATGTAAGGCGCAACGGCCTGCTTTATTGTTTCTTTCTTCATATCTCCATTCTCCTGTCACAATTTCGTGAAGATCCAAAGCGATCCGATCCATTCCTGAATTCCAGATCGATCTCTTTCAGCAGTTTTCTAAGCTCCGTCACCATCCGGTTTCTCTGTCTCACGAAAGTTGTCTGATAGAACAGGCTCCAATCCGCGGGACTGTTTTCAGGGAGTGCCTTCGCGGAAGCTTTAAGAAGCTGCAGCGGACCATATGCAAAAGAAGCATCCTGTTCATACGCGGAGCCTGTGGAGTGCATAAGGCGGCTGAGAACTCCTCCGACGAGACGGCAAAGGCGGTTATGTTCTTCGATTTTCTCCGTTCCCCATATATGTTCAAGCATTTCACAACGATCCAGAACCTCTTTCAGAAGTGTTTCGATCTCATCCGCCGCCTGTTCATGCTCCTCTGAATTTTTTAACGTCTCAAAGTATGGGAGCCAGGTTTTTGCATAGCTGCGATAATCGGCAGGAAGCTTCTCCTTCGAGAGGAGTTCATACAACAGAACGCCCACGACTCTTCCGTCCCGCAAAAGCCCGTCAAGATCGATCTTGTCAAAGGTATCGTCGATCGTATGCCACCAGTACACGCCGGGACCCGGAGCATCCGAGTGTTTTCGTTCTTTTTTCGCCTCATAACGTGGATTGATGTGATATGGGATCTCTGCGCCCCAGAGCGACTGGTCCGCTCCCCGCCCGATACGCCCAAACATCATTTCCGCCGCCGGATCTACCTTCCGCACCTGCTCTTTCAGCCATTCCTCGCCCTCAAGCCCCGCTGTCCGGATCGCAAGCGTATGGTCTGCTCCTTTTGATCCCAGAAGATCAAGATTCAGGTGAGCGATGCAGTGCTCCTCAAGCTCATCCCAGTGGTGATCACAATACCAGGTGGATCCCATATAGCGCCCGTTGGAATGTCCCGGCCACCAGGCGATCCGCAGGGAATAGAACATCTCATCCTGATGTTCTTTCATATAACGAGCAAGCTCCAAAGCCAGCGCATTTGCCGTGCAGTTGTCAAAAGCGCCACGGTACCAGGTATCATAGTGACCGGAGAGCAGGACAAAATCCCTGCTCTTTCCCGGGATCTCGGCGATCGGCAGCGCGACGTTTTTTACGCATGTGTCCACCTCGCTGGAAAGCTGCGCAAAAAGCTGTTTTCCTTCTGCCTCATATGTTTTCAGCTTCCGGATCAGTTTCTCCCCGCAGGGCTTTGAGACGGCGACCACCGGCATCCGTAACTGGAACAGAGATGAGTCCATATCCGGAGTTCCCCAGACAGGACTTACCGTGTCCTCATGGACCGCGTCCTCGTCGGAGGTCCAGATCTGGATCCACCCGGCCGCTCCATGCTGCTCCAGCAATTTTGCGTAACGCTCATCAAATCCGTACCCGAGGACAAGCTTTCCGGCAACCGTTTCCATAAACTGTTTCTGTTCTGAAAGGGAGACTTCCGTTTTTGTTCCGGGATCGTAGATCAGTGGGATCTCGATCCTCCCTTTTGTGCTCTCCGAGAAAGACCTTGGACGGCATGGGAACTCCTCACCATCTGCGATAAGGACACTGCTCACCGGATTGCTCAGATAAGCCGGAAAATCCTCCTCATGGCAGGAGATCCCGGATTTCTCCAATACCTCAAGAATATACTCGACCGCGCGATATGCCTCGGGTTCACCGGAAAGCTTGTCGAACGAACAAAGGTACTCCAGATGTTCTCTTAAACGCTCCTTCACTTCAAAATCCTGCATCTTCTCTTTTCCTCCGTCTTAATAGCCGATCATGAGTGCCCCAAGCATGAACAGACATCCGAAGAATGTCCAGATCAGGAATAACGGCATCATGAATTTTAACCATTTTACATACGGGATCTTCGAAACGACGAGATAACCCATCAGCGCAGAGGATGTCGGAAGAACAGAGTTTGAAAATCCGTCTCCGAGCTGGAACGCAAGGACGGCTGTCTGCCTCGTGATACCGATCAGATCCGCAACCGGTACCATAAGCGGCATGGTAACCGCGGCCTGTCCGGTACCGGAGGTGATCACACAGTTGACAAGTGACTGTGCAAGGAACATTCCGATGGCTTTTAAGGACTGCGGAAGAATGTTTACGATACTTGCGATCGCATGGACGATGGTGTCAAGGATCATCGCGTCAGATAATGCAAGCTCAACACCGCGGGCAATACCGACGATCAGAGCTCCCACAACGATTCCCTTCGCTCCGTTTCCGAACGTAGCGGCGATCTTGTTTGGGCTATAGCGGTTCACGATACCGCAGAGCACACCCATCGCGATAAAGATCGCAGACATCTCCTCAAAATACCATCCGAGCTTACTGAGTCCATAGATCAGGACTGCAAAGCCGGCTACGATCACTGCCAGAGTCAGACCATGGGTCAGGTTCAGCGCTTCTTCTGTATCATCGAAAGTAAATTCCTGATCCTCAGGCTCTCCGTAAATGATACTCTTTGTCGGGTCCGCTTTCACGCGCTTCGCGTACCAGGTAATGTAGACCGTATTGATCACCAGAAGAACTCCGAGAATAAAAATGCGGTATTCCATACCGGAAAACATCGGGATCTCCGCAATATCCTGAGCAACACCGACATTGAAGGGATTCAGGATTCCGGCTGTAAATCCGGATGCGGCGCCCATAGCAATCATTGCGGTACCTGTCACTTTGTCAAGTCCCAGAGATGCCGCAAGGGCAATTCCGATCGGCACAAAGATCATGACCTCCGCAGACATTCCCATCGTTGTTCCAAAAACAGAAAATAACAGCAGAAATGCAGGGATCACAAAATACTCGCGGCCGCGGAAGGCTTTCGCCATCTTCTTGCAGAGAACTGTAAGGATCCCTGTGGATGTGATGATCTCAAAGGAGCCGCCGATAATAAGGATAAACGTAACTGTGCTTGCCGCCTTTACGATCGCCCTGTAGATCAGTGCCGGAACGGTTAAAAAGCTTACCGGGTGAGATTCGACATAATGGAAGCTCCCTGCTTCCACGAGGGTTCTGTTTGTCGCCTCATCCGTATACCGGGTATACTCTCCGGCAGGCACAACATAAGTGGCTGCGACTGCCAGAAGGATCAGCACTACAAGGATCACAAATGTGTGCGGCGCCTGAAAAGGCTTTTTTTCTTTTAATGGTTTCATACTTCCAATCCTTCCTTGATTTGTTTTCTTTCTTAGACTATAATCAAGATATAAAATTAAAGCAAGTTTAATATTTTTATTGTTTTATTTAATATTGTTTATTTTTATGCGAAATTGCAAATATTTATTCAGGGAAAGGACCAGCGAAACGCCATGGATATGCGGGAACAGCTCTATATGCTTGAAATTGAAAAACACAGGGGAATTAAGGATGCGGCGCAAGCCCTGCATATCTCTCCGCCTGCCCTCAGCATATTTTTAGGAAATCTTGAAGAACGCACCGGGACAAGATTTTTCGACCGGATCGGGAAACAGTTTGTCCCAACCGAGGCTGGAAAGATCTATTTGGAACATGCAAAAGAAATGATAAAAATAGAAGCCCATTATGAAAATGAGCTTCAAAAATACATGGGTGGCTCTTCGGGAACGATCCGTTTCGGAATCCATCCCAGAAGAACACTTTATCTTCTTGCGAAGGCACTGCCTGTTTTTTCCGCCCGCTATCCGGACGTGAAGCTGGTCCCATACGAGGAATCTACTGAGCAGATGATCCGGCATCTGCTTGCCGGAGAGCTTGATTTTGCCATCGTAAACGAATCCTCCAGCCATCCGCTGCTGGAATACCGTCCTCTCTATGAGGACTATATGGTCGCTGTTGTCTCCGTCGGGCACCCACTGTGCACCGGCGCGGCAAAGAAAAGCCGGAAAGATCCATGTCCGAGGATCGATCTCAAACAATTTAACGGGGAACGTTTTATCCTGCAAAAGCCGGATCAGTCCTCCAGGCACTACACAGACCTTGCCATCGCTTATGATCACGCCGAACCGGGACAGGTCTTTCTCCTCGAAAATCTTGAATCTGCCTGTCAGCTCGCAGCAGAAGGCTATGGGATCGCATTCAACTTCTACCAGTATATGAAAAATTTCCACTATCCCAAGCCTGTCCGCTGCTTCCGGATCGGAAATCCGGCTGATACTACCAGCTACTCCATCGTTACGCTGAAAGGGAAACAGACACTTCCGGCGATGGAGGAGCTGATCCGGCTGCTGCGGGAGTCCGCGTAAGAACTACAGCAGACGGATCAGTTTATGCGCCATTAGATCAGATAGCTTCCGAAACGATCCTGATTTTACTTTTTAGGGAGCGTATCCTTATAATCCTGATAGACTCCGGTCGTAACCAGCTTGGTATAGGCATCATACGACTCTTTCAGGTCTTGATACTTTGTTCCATTCTCCGTACACGCCACATAATCGTCCGGTGTCAAATGATCTGCGATCGCCACATAGCTGTTGCTTCCCGATCGCCTCGTAGCTGTTGTTGTCTCAGAAACATAATATCGTCCATCCCCGGTGCTGATGATCACCGGAATCTCTTTTCGGCTAACCGCAATAAGTGGTTGAAAACCCATATTCCGAATAATAATCTTTATGATGTTCTCAGGTTGAAAACCGTTGAAGAATGTCATACGAATTTACCGAGTAAGATGATTCTTACTCGGTATTTTTATGCCATTACAGGAATACGTGTTTCCTCAATAACTGGTTGAAAAATAGTCCCATTAGTAGTACAATGATAAGTAGAGATTCCTCAATAAGTGGTTGAAAATTAGTATTTTATATCGGCTCAATGAGCTGATTTCAGACATATTGATTTATGAAAAATACAAAACAAAAGGAGAACGATAATGGCTGAAGCACAGAAAAAAACGAATCTTGATTACGTCAACGAAATATGGAACATTGCGGATTATGTAAGGGATGTGATTTCCCGTGCAGATTACAACAAGGTGGTACTTCCGTTCGCACTTCTTCGCAGACTGGAATGCGCTCTTGAATCAACAAGAGCTGCGGTATGTGACGCAGTAAAGGAACATGAAAAGGACTGGGGACGTGAATCCGATAACTATTGCCAGTATTCCGGCAAGGCATTTTATAACGTTACTCCATTCAGACTGAACAATCTTGGTGCCGGTGATACATACGCTGCTCTCGATTCCTATATCAATGGTTTTTCACCGAATGCCCGTAATATCATGTTGAAGTTCGATATGGAAAGCACCTGTAAGAAGCTTCAGGATCACGGTATGCTTTATTCGGTATGTCAGAAGTTTTCTGCCCTCCCGTTCGATTCAGCTACGGTTTCTGACCGTGATATGTCCGACATCTATGAGCATCTCATTCAGAGATACGGTGATGAAATTGCGGAGGATGCCGAGGACTTCATGACTCCGAAGGATGTAGTCCGTCTTTGCGTAGGTATGATCTTCGCAAACGATGATGAGTTAATGAGTTCTGACACCGGTATTGTTCGTACACTGTACGATCAGACCTGCGGAACCGGAGGATTTATCACGGATGCACTCGATCTTCTTAATGAGTGGCATGAAAATAAAGAAATGAAAGCTCCGGCGGTAATCGTTCCGTATGGTGAGGAACTTTCCGGTGTTACATGGGCGATGGGTAAGGCAAATCTCCTCATTCGTAATGTTTCAGATGAGCAGAAGGATGTTTATGATCAGACCAAAGATTTATCCGCACATATCGAAAACGGGGACACGCTCTCCGATGATAAGTTCCCAGACAAGAAGTTTGATTATTGCGTCAGTAATCCGCCTTACGGCAAAAAGTGGGAAAAAGAAGCTGACGAAGTAAGATCTGAAGCCGCACACGGATTTGCAGGAAGATTCGGTGCCGGGCTTCCTTCCATCAGTGATGGATCCATGCTTTTCATTCAGAATATGGTCGCTCATATGAAGACCGCTGAGGAAGGTGGCAGCAAGGGTGGTATCGTGTTATCCGCTTCTCCGCTCTTTAATGGCGATGCAGGTTCCGGCCCATCTGATATCAGAAGATGGCTTTTTCAGAAGGATCTCGTTGACTGCGTAGTGAAGCTCCCGACTGACATTTTCTTCCGAACGGGCATCAATACCTATTTATGGATCTTAAATACAAAGAAGGATGAAGCACGTAAGGGCATGATCCAGCTTATCGATGCTTCTGATTGCGGAGAACTTCGTAGAAAGTCTCTTGGTAACAAGCGTAAGGATGTCCCGGAAGATAAAATGAAGTGGATCATCCAGACATATATCGACGGACATGACCATGGTAAATCCGCGCTGCTTCCGGTCGAGGAATTCATGTACCGCGCTGTTACGGTCCAGCGCCCATTAAAGCAGGTCATTACCTTTGATCTTGATAAGTGGGCTGATTTATTCACCATCAAAGCTATGCAGAAGCTCTCTGATGGCAATAAGGATTCTTTGAAACGTGCCGTAGCAGCTTATGACGGACAGACCGTAAAGTATAACTGGTTTATCAGCCACTCTTCTGATTTTAGAGATAAGCTTGAAAAGCCGGAAATCACAAATAAGCAGCTTCAGGATGCATTTATTAAGGCGTTTGGTGTAAAGACGGAATCGGATGAAGACATCGTTTACGACAAGAACGGAAAGCCAGTGGCAGACGCAGACTTAAAGGATACCGAGAAGGTTCCATATACACAGAACATCAATGAATATATGGAAAAGGAAGTATATCCGTATGTGCCTGATGCGTGGGTGGATGAATCCGTGGTCGATACCGGAATCATGGGCGATCATCAGGTAGGTGTTGTTGGAACACAGATTTCCTTCGATAAGTATTTCTATCACTACGAAGCTCCACGTAAGCCAGAGGATATTATGGCAGAGATCAAAGCACTGGAACCGGAAATTGAAGAGGCTCTGAAAGGGGTGTTTGCATGAATAGGGAAATGAAAGACTCTCGTGTGGAATGGATTGGGGAGATACCGGAGGATTGGGAAACACATAAAATTAAATTTGGATTTACAGAGGTAAACTATAAAAATACCGATGGTTTAATCAAAAACGCATTAAAATTCAGATATGGAAACATTGTTTGCAAAGAAAATTTTGATGCAGATACAGAAGAATATGTTGCCGACACAATACTTAATTACAATGTTGTTAAGCCTGGTGACATTATGATAAACGGATTAAACCTAAACTTTGACTTTGTAAGTATTCGGTCTGCTATCGTAGAGAACATAGGCGTAATTACGTCTGCTTATCTGGCTCTAAGACCAAATGAGCAGATAATACTTCCGTATTATGCTAATTACTTATTCCGCAGTTATGATGTCTGTAAAGCATTCCACAATATGGGAATTGGAATGAGGAAAACATTAGCATTTAAGGAATTTAAAAACCAACCATGTATTTTTCCATCCCCTACCGAGCAGCAGCAGATCGTCCACTTCCTCGATCGCAAATGCACTGCCATCGACACTGCCATCGAAAAGACGAAGAAATCCATTGAAAAACTGGAAGAATACAAGAAGGCAGTCATTACAAAGGCAGTTACAAAGGGAATTGACCCGAATGCGAAGATGAAGGATTCTGGTGTAGAATGGATTGGGGAGATACCGGAGGATTGGAATATAGGACGTGTTAAATTTTTGTTAGATGAACGCAATGAACGGTCCATATATGGAAAAGAAGAACCTCTTTCTATGAGTCAAAAGATCGGAATTATTCCAACAAAGCAAATGAATCAAGTTCCTCATATGGCAGCTTCCTTTGTTAATGCAAAAATATGTTATCCTAATGATTTAGTCTTTAATAAACTCAAAGCTCATTTAGGCGTTTTTTCAGTTTCGGAATATCATGGTGTGGTAAGTCCTGATTACGCAGTATATTTTGAAAACAAATACTCTCATGCTAAATATTTAGAATACCTGTTTAAAACGCCTCAGTGTATAAATGAATTCAAAAAACGTATTACTGGAGTTGGACAAGGATTATCACGACTTTATACTTCGGAATTATATGATGTTATTGTTCCTACCCCAACTAAAGAAGAACAAATACGTATCGCTAATGAAATAAGAAATAAATGCGAAGCTATTAATAATCTTATTAAAAAGAAACAAACGGCTATAAATAAATTGGAGGAATATAAAAAATCTCTCATTTACTATGCAGTAACCGGAAAGATTGATTGTAGAGGTGAGGAGTTGTGAGCCATTTCGTTGATTATTGTAATGAAATAGAATCCGCTCGAAAAAGTGGTTTTGGTCGAGTGGTTCTCCCAGCTGCAATTTCGTTGCCTGATATATGCGGCAAAATTGAATATCCTGATTTATCAGGCAACAAAAATGTTGGAGAACGCTATAAAAAATGGGTTCAGACATTTCTTAAAGGGGTTTGTCCAATAGAATCTACTCTTGAATGCCTTGAATGTCAAAGAAATAATACCTCGGAAAAATTCACTTGTGGTGATAGTTGCAAAAAGCAGGATGAAACTTATGACTACGGAATTACTCAACTTGCGATACGATTATATCAATTAAGAAATAATGTTACGCATGAGGGTAATTTGCAGGGAGATCATTATTTATTTGATTTGGCATATTCCGATGCTGAATTTCCAATACAGATACAATCTTTTACTGATGGTAAATGGTCATATGGAAAGGCAGTTGTTAATTTGGGTGTGCTCATAAATGCGCTATGTTTGAATGCAATTCGATATTATAAGAATGCTGACGCTGAAAAGAAAGCTAAGCTTGATGATTTTGATAAAGAAATTTTCCATAGCGATAATTTTTCAGAAGCGTTTCAACGAATGGAGCACCTATATGACTAAAGAATTTGACCTCAACATAGAAAAAATACTGGAAAACTGGGAAGTCTACCATGCTGTCCGTGAGATCATTGCAAATGCTCTGGATGAACAGAAGCTGACTGAAACCAAAGAAATCTGTATTCACAAGGAAAATAGTGTTTGGCATATCACCGATTACGGACGGGGGCTTAACTACCACCATCTCACGCAGAATGAGAACGATGAAAAGCTCTCTGCGGAAGAACTGATCGGGAAGTTTGGTGTTGGACTGAAAGATTCCCTTGCCGTGTTCTATCGTAACGGGATTCGTGTGACGATTCGTTCCTGCTATGGAGTGATCACGCTGAAGCAGATGAAAAAGGCTGGATTTGATGATGTTATGACGCTTCACGCTGAAATTGCAGATCCAGATGATCCAAACATGGTCGGCACGGATGTTTCACTTGATGGCTGTACAGATAAGGATATCGAAAAGGCAAAGAATCTTTTTCTCTGCTTTTCGCATGAAATCGTACTGGAAGATACAGGTTTTGGCGCGGTCCTTGAAAAGCCGATTCACGAAAATGCAGGCATCTATATTCATGGCGTAAAGGTAGCGGAAGAAAGCAATTTCCTCTTCTCTTACAACATCACGAATCTTCCGAATAAACTTCGGAAAGCCCTCAACCGTGAACGTGATAATGTTGGACGTGCAGCTTACACGGACTCTATCAAAAACATCGTAAAAAGCGTTGAAGATGAAGTAGTTCTCAGAGCCTATATGCATGATCTTGAGCAGGTTACGAAAGGCAGCGGCCATGATGAAATGAACTGGATCGATGTTCAGCTTTACGTCCTTGAACAGCTTTCCCATAAAAACGACAAGCTCTTATTTATTACAGGTGATGAGGCGGTCAAACGCCGTGCTGAAGTATCGGATGCGCAGGATGAAGGATATCAGATCTTCATTATTCCAGATAAGCTGAAAGAAAAAGCGAAGTCGATCCGTACAGTTATGACACTTGAGAAATATAACCAGAGTAAAAATAATGCTTTCTCCGGTGACGCTTTAAATATCTCCGATCTCACACTGGCGGAACAGGAAGTCTACAACATGATGCCTGAAATTTTAGCATTTATGAATGGACTTCCGGGTGTGATTGCAAGTGTAAAAATATCAGAAGAATTATACACAGATGAAAAGAAAACTATTACTTTAGGTTTATGGGATGCCAAAACACGCACCATCTGGATTCGACGGTCGCAGCTTTGTTCTATTGAGAGCTTTGCCGGAACATTGATTCATGAATGCACACATGCTGCAAGTAGATGCGGCGATGTATCGAGAGCATTTGAAACAGCACTTACAGAAAACCTTGGCAGACAGGCTGCCTATTATCTCAGATAAGGAGGGTAAGAAAAATGCCTGATGATCTTAGACTTGAAACAAACTTTGAACATTATATTAGCCGGAAGCTGAATGAGCTGTCGGACAGCGGATGGAAAATCAGTGAAAATGATAACGGCTTTGACGCAGATACTGCGCTTTATGTAGATGATTTTATCAGCTATATCATGGCTACTGCTCCGCAGAAGATCGAAAAGATGAAGAAAGATCTTGGCGACAGCTGGAAGTCAAACCTCGAAAAGAATCTCGTACATAGCCTTGAAATAAATGGCACGGTACAGACGCTTCGAAATGGATTCTTTATGGCCGGATATCAGACGATTGAGTGCTCCGGTCATTACCCGGATGATGTACGGATCCCGAATATCAAGGAAAAGTATGATGCCAATATCCTTCGTGTCATGCATCAGGTCCATTATCAGACGGCTGGCAACAAGTCGCTTGATTTAGTGTTCTTTATCAATGGTATTCCGGTTGCAACGGCAGAAGTAAAGACGGAGCTTACACAGACAGTTTATGATGCTATCGAGGAATATCAGACGCAGAGAAAGCCGATCGAACCGGGAACCAGGAGAAAGAATCCTCTTCTCATGTATAAGCGTGGTGCCGTGGTGCATTTTGCCATTTCAGAGTCAGAAATCTGGATGTGTACGAATCTTGAGCCGGAAGTACCGCGTTTTCTTCCGTTCAATAAGGGCACATCGGATGGACATGCTGGCAACGATCCAATGCGGGAAGGTGATACTGATTATCCAACCGGATATTTCTGGAACGAAATCTGTCAGAAGGAAAACTGGCTTCGTATCTTCCATGATTTTATTTTTGAGAATGTTTCTAAGAAAGAGGATGCTACAGGACGCTTAAAGGAGGTCCGCACACAGTTATTCCCACGTTTCCATCAGTGGAGCTGTGTAACGAAATGCTTAAATGATGTAAAGAATCACGGTGTCGGACGGCGGTATCTGATTGAACATTCCGCAGGTTCCGGCAAGACGGAAACAATCTCATGGACTGCACACGAGCTGATCAACCTTCGGAAACCGGATGGGGATAAGGTATTTTCATCTGTTATTGTCGTTACGGACCGTGTAGGCTTGGACTCCAACATTAAAGGAACTATCAAGCAGCTTAAAAAGACACCGGGGCTTATTGAAATGATCGGTGGAGATGCGGATACGCGCTCACAGGGAGCAAAGAATAAGCAGCTTGCCGAGGCGCTTCATCAGCGTAAAGAAATTATCGTTGTTACCCTTCAGACATTCCCGTTTGCACTCGATGCGATTGCGACAGATGATATGCTGATCGGTGCAAATTTTGCGGTTCTTATCGATGAGGCACACTCTTCTCAGACCGGACAGTTTGCAGGAAAAATGAAGGCGGCTTTAAAACTTGCAGCGAAAGAAAAGACAAAAAAGACCGGCAAACCGGATGCAGGCGTTACGGATGAGGAAATGATTCTTGCATACTTCCAGAAAGAACAAAATGACCGCTCATGGCCGGAGAACGTATCTTTCTTTGCTTATACAGCTACACCAAAGCCGGAAACAAAAACACTGTTTGGGCGTGATTCCGAAAAGATTGATCAGAAGACTGGACGACCGATTCCAGAGTCTTTTGACCTTTATCCGATGCGTCAGGCAATTGAAGAAGGCTATATTCTGGATGTCCTGAAGGGGTATATGCCTTATAAAACAGCTTATCAGCTGAAAGATGAACTCGCTTCCGATAAACTTGTAGATGAGCGTGCTGCAATGCGGACGATTGCCATGTGGGAATCCCTGCACCCAACAAACGTCATGCAGAAGGCACAGTTTATCATCGAGCATTTTATGAAGAATGTTTCCAAGATGCTTGGCGGACAGGCAAAGGCAATGATCGTAGCATCTTCACGTCCAGCAGTTATCCGCTATAAGTATGCGATCGAAGCGTATTTACACGCACATCCTGAGTATGACCGGGAACAGGTCGCAGATGCAATCCGCTTTCAGGTTCCGGGAGAACCACTTGTTGCTTTCTCTGGCAAGGTAAACGGCGCAACAGCAATCATGGATGAAGACGAAAGCACCATCACGGAATTTGATTATTTAAAAGAGAATCCATTCGCAGCCATCCGCAGAGATTACGATTATACGGAAGAGAATTCAAATAATATTGGCTGGCAGAAGGTAGACGTTGCATTCGATAAGCCCGAGAACCGCATTATGATCGTATGTGATAAGTTCCAGACCGGCTTTAATCAGCCAAAGCTCTGCGCTATGTACATTGACAAGTCTCTTTGCAATGATATCGAAATCGTGCAGACCTATTCCCGACTGAACCGCACCTTCTCCGGTAAGGATCATGTGTTTATTGTCGATTTTGTAAATGACCCGGATACCGTTGAAAGAGCGTTTGCAAAGTACGACCACGGTGCAAAGATGGAACACGCTCAGAGGCTTGAGATCGTCTATGACACGAAGAAACGCCTTGATGAGCGGGATCTCTATACTCAGAATGAGATCGATACATATAAAGTGATTCGCTATAAGTCCATTGATGCTCTCTCTGCATCCATGAAGGATGCTTACCGGAAAAAGCTTTTCATGTCAGTATCTGCTCCGGCTGAAAGATGGAATAACGCTTACAAGGCAAATCATAATGCTTATGCTACATGGTCTGCAAATAAAGAAGAAGCAGAAAGAACGGGTAACAAGGATTTACTTGAAGCGGCAAAAGCGCAACTTGAAATCATTTCTAAAGAACAGGAAAGCCTGCTCGATTTTAAGAAGGACTTAAAGAAATACTGTTCCGCATATACCTATATTTCTCAGATTGTAGACCTCGGAGAGCCTGATCTCGAGATTTTCTATGGATTTGCGAAGCTTTTACTGAAGCGCCTTGATGGTACGCCACTTGAAGATATTGATATATCGAGTCTTGTACTTTCTGATTATCGCATCAGTGAGCTTACCCACAAGCCGTCTGATGATGAACCTGTACTTCGTCCAATGGGAGGCGGAGCCGGAACGTCCAAAAAGAAGCGTACAACGCTTAAGGAAGTCATTGCGAAGCTGAATGAGGCATTCGGTGAGAATGTAAGCCCTGTAGATGGTGCAAGAACGGTAAATGCGATCGTTGATTCTGTATCTGCGGATGATGTAAGCCGTATCCAGATCCGCAACTCTACCAACAGCCGTGAAGCAATCATTGCAGACGGCAGACTGGAGAACATCATTAAGGTGGCCGCATTGTCACTTAAGAATAATGAACTCGGACAGCTCGCAACGCAGATTCTGGATGATCCACAGGCGATTAGACCGATTGCAGAAATGATTTACGATCTTGTAAATAAAAAGAAACACTTGGATGTCGAAGAGATCTCTGAGTACGCAAATAACAAGGAGTAAACAGATGGCAGATAATATGGCTTTAATGCTCCTCGACTTTAAAGATTATAATATCGAAGGCATTGAAGATGTGTATGATAAGGCTAAACATTACAAGCGCATTTCTCTGACATACAGTGGGGATATCCCTGCTGTATGTCCCGTATGCGGAAATCCTTTATATAAACACGGCAAAAGAACATTACAGGTAAACGACACTCCGTTACAGGGGTGTCCGGTTGTTCTGAATATTGAGATACCTCGTATGCGTTGCCGAAATGAGGGTAATAAGAAGCATATATGGACGCCAGAGCTTTATAATGTCGATGAAAACCATAAAATGACAAGACGTGCACTTCTTGCTCTTACGGAACATTCCATGAGAACAACATTTGAAGATGCTGCGATTGATTTTGTATTAAGCCCAAATACAGTTAAGAACGTATTCGTTGATTTTTTAGAGGATAATCGCAAAAATCTTCGTTTTAAGACTCCTGCATTTATCGGCATTGATGAAATAAAGGTAAAGAAGCTTGGCGAACTCACAGTTATTACGGACATCGAGCATCGAACTCTATACGACATTCTTCAGGGACGCAATCAGAAAACCCTGACAGAATATTTTATGAGTCTCAGAGATAGGGAAAAAGTGCAATGGGTATGCTCGGACATGTATCGTCCATTTGAAAAATCGATATCAGATGCTATGCCGAATGCAAGATGGGCGATCGACCATTTTCACGTTGTTATGAAGGCAAATGAAGCGGTCGATGCTGTAAGACGTGAAATTCAGAAAGGGATGGCCCGTGTAGATCGTATCAAAACTAAAAAAGGGCTTGCCTATACTTTGAAAACACGGCTTAAAGATCTCGATCCTGAAGACGCAGCTAAAATCAAAGCGGCGCGAAGTAATCCTGAGCTTGCTCCTCTTGCAACAGCCTTTGACCTTAAAGAAGACTTTTTTAATATTTATGATGAAAACCCATCATCAAAGGATAATGCAAAGAAGGCATTTAAACAATGGGAGCAATCTATTCCGAAGAATGCGATATACGATAAGTTCCGAGAGCTTGCTGCTACGGTCCATCGCTTTGAAGACCAGATCTTCGCCTACTGGGATTGCCCTATTGCGATTTCTAACGGCTATACGGAATGCACCAACAGACTCATTCGCGAGAATAACCTGCGTGGACGTGGATATTCTTTTGAAGTCCTACGCGCACGAACTCTATACCGAAAAACAAACCTTCGTGCAATGCTTGAAAACGGTCTTATAGATGTAGGACCAGTCATTCCAGAAGATCAACCTGTCTTCCATTTTGAAAGTGCTAAGGAGGATGAAGATGAGGATCTTGAGGATGACTATGAGCCATTCCCAAATCCAGAAGAAGAATAATTTTCAACCTGAAGATCAAATTTCCACGGTTTACAAAAATAGTAGTTTTCAACCTGAACACTATTTTTTAGGTCGTGGATTTTATATTCTTATGATTCTCTTTTTCAACCAGTTATTGAGATATCATATATTCC
The DNA here is from genome assembly GCF_036318045.1 of Clostridium sp. CM74B_53. NCBI lineage: Bacteria > Bacillati > Bacillota > Clostridia > Eubacteriales > Clostridiaceae > Clostridium > Clostridium sp. CM74B_53. The sequence goes on from NZ_JAWQDE010000002.1 coordinate 33,898, forward strand.
CACGCGCTGATTTTCAACCACTTATTGCGACCAAACGAATATAAGAAAAAGGTATCCATATAAGCAGTTTCAAACACTTATTTCGGATACCCGTATTTCCTCTGTTACGCAAAACAGGCAGCCGACCCATCCCTGAATCAACTGCCCATTCCCATTCATCAAATATACAATTTTTAAATTTTCTTCTTCTCTTCCTTCTCCAGAATCTTCGCCTCTTCCAGCATCTCTTCTGCCTCTTCCTCTGTCTCCTCCGGAGTCTCATCTTCTACCGGAAGTTCACCGATGCTGATAAAGATCCGGGCGACAGCAAGGGGAATAAAGCCTACGCAGGCGCCGAGGGCGTTGCCGAAGGCAGCTACACCGGTGACACCGAGGAGAGCGCCAAGGAAGAACATAAGTACCGTGTTGCTGTAGAGCACCGCTTTTCTCTTAAATTCTTTATCTTTCGTCAACGCATACTGCGTCCAGCCGAGGACGGATTGTTTGAAGTTGTTTGTGATGAAGACCGTCGCGCTGTTGAAACCATCTGCGCCGGAATATACACCCCACTGGAATGCCGAACAGAAAAAGATCGGGTAAACACCCGCAATCGGCGAGAACCAATCCGGCAGCAGGGCCGTAAGTCCGAGACCGGCCGCATCCACCCAGATCGCCAGCTTCCGCATATGTAAGTTTGTATAGTTTGTCAGCATATAGGAGGCGATCACACCGCAGGCGAAGATCACCATCGCCAGCAGACGGAGTCCCAATTCCTCCCATTCCATAAATCGGACGTTCGAAGCCATCTCCATCAGGTTTCCCGTCTGTGCGGAGCCGAAGACTCCGGCATGGGAAAGGATTGCATAACCGCCGAGGAAACCGCCCACAAAGGAAATATTCCAATGCAGGATCGCGTCCAGACGTCTTTGAATCGTTTTTATCATAATCTGTACCGCCTTTCTGCGCATAATTATATCGTGACTTCGTCACTCACTAATTTCGCCGTTCGCCATAACCGTGCAGGCACGCTTCTGACTCACTGTCGCTCATTATATCATGAATAATCTGCCCCTTCAACATAAAGACATGTTCTAAATTACATTCATACATCCAAAAAGAAAAGCGGGAAGCGACATCCAGCGCCTCCCGCATTTTCTAAACAGCCATATCCTGATCCAGATTTTATGCCTGCTTCTCAACCTTCGTAAACTTTTCTGCGATCTTAAGAAGCAGCTCCACTGTCTTCTCCATGGACTGAATGCAGATGAACTCATACTTTCCATGATAGTTATGTCCGCCGGTACAGAGGTTCGGACATGGAAGTCCCATGTAGGAAAGTCTCGATCCATCCGTGCCTCCGCGGACCGGATTGATCGCCGGAGTCTCGATGCCAAGCTCCTTAAATGCCTCAGCAGCCACATCCATCAGGTACATATGCGGACGGATCTTCTCAGCCATATTGTAGTAGGTATCTGCGATTTCCACCTCGACTGTTCCCTCACCGTACTTCGCGTTCAGGAACTCGCCGATCTTATTGCCGAGTGCTTTTCTCTCCTCAAACCGCGTCATATCATGGTCACGGACGATATAGTGGAGAGTCGTATTCTCCACATTTCCGCCGATATTGTTCAGATGGAAGAATCCCTCATATTTTTCCGTATACTGCGGCTTCTCGTTCTCCGGCAGCATCGACTGGAATTCCAGACCGATCAGGATTGAGTTTTTCATCTTGTTCTTCGCGCTGCCCGGATGAATGTTACTTCCATGGATCGTGACTTTCATGGATGCCGCGTTGAAGGTCTCATACTCCATCTCGCCCCAGGCGCCGCCGTCAACGGTATAAGCCACATCTGCGCCCCATCCGGGAACATCAAAGAAGTCAACACCGTGTCCGACTTCCTCGTCCGGTGTGAAAGCGATCTTGATGGTTCCGTGCGGGATCTCCGGGTGTGTCAGAAGTGTCTCCGCCATGGTCATGATCTCGGCAATTCCCGCCTTATCATCTGCACCTAACAGTGTAGTTCCATCGGTAGTGATCAGATCCTGCCCCACATAGTTTTTTAGGAATGGGAACATCTTTGTTGTCATCTTTACACCGAGTGCCTTATTTAAAGTGATATCCTTTCCGTCGTAGTGCTTGACGAGCTGTGGGCGGACATTCTCATCCGGACAATCCGGTGAAGTGTCCATATGCGCGAGGAAGCCGACGGTCTGGCAGTTATAATCCCCGTTTGCCGGAATCGTTCCGTACACGTAACCGTGCTCACTCATGGAGACGTCCTTCACCCCGATATTCTTTAACTGTTCGGACAGAAGCTTCGCCAGAGCGAACTGTTTTTCCGTACTCGGAACTGTCCCCGCATCCTCTGCTGACTGCGTATCGAATGCTACATACTTGAGAAAATAATCAACTACTTTTGACATAACCCTTCTCCTTTACCGTATCATTATTTATCAGACATCCACGATCTTTTTTACTGACCGCGGTTATGTCCCGCAGCAGCCTGCTTCGTCCGGATCGTTCCGGGTCCACAGCATCACTGCTTCACAGGATTTTTCCGCTGTTGCGGTTTTATCCTGGCCGTTCCTTAATAGTTTCCCCTGAGGATCTTCGCAAGCTCTGAATTTTCATCCAGAATGATCGTCTTATTATCTCCCTTGAGACTCGCCTTTAACGCGTCCAGACTGCGGATATAATTATAGTAATCGGCCTTTCCCTCGTCATTGTACGCGCCGGAAAGGATCCTCATATACTCTGCCTCGCCTTCCGCCCGGATCTTCTCCGCCTGGGCCTGCGCCTCGGAAATGATGATAGAGACTTCTTTATCTGTGCTGTTCTTGATGACATTGGACTGGTACTCACCGTCTGCGATATATCCGGCAGCGATATTCTGCCGTTCAGAGATCATACGCTGGTAAACAGCCTCCTTGTTGGAATCCGGAAGGTCTAAAAGCTTCGTCTCCACCTTTTTTACCTTGATTCCGTAGCTGTCCAGGGAAGAACCGATCTTTTCCGTGATCATCTCTGCCAGCTTTCCGTCACGGCCGGAGATCACATCTGCCTGATCCGTGGAGGAAATGACATTTTTCACAGCATTGTATACAACAACGGAAATTCGGCTTTCCGCATTTGCCTTGTTTGCTCCGAGTCTGGAAAGGTATGCCAGCGGATCTGTGACACTCCACAATGCGAAGGAATCCGTTACCATCACCTTTTTATCCCTCGTATTAACCTCACTCGGAATAAGGTCATAGATCATCTCATAATTAGGAATCGACTGTGTTGTCTGAAGAAACGGGATCTTAAAGCTGAGACCCGGTGTCTCCACCACCCGGACCACTTTCCCAAACTGGAGAATGAGCTTATACTCATCATTGTATGTGCTCACCATACTGCCCTGAAGCAGAACAACGATCAGAAGGAGAACAACGATCCCTATGATTCTTTTTCCTGTCTTTTTCATTTAGTTCCCTCCTCCCGTCTGTGCTGCGCTGCCGGAAGCTGTCTCTGAGAATGGTTCTAACGGCAGCAGCGTCTGTGTGCCGTTTCCACCAGTGATGATGACCTTGAGATCCGGAAGAACTTCCTCCATCGTCTCATAGAACATACGCTTTTTCGTGATCAGCGGGTACTTTACATACTCCGCGTATGTGTCCTCGAAACGCGCCACCTGTCCATTTGCCTCGTTGATCCGCTGTTCCTTATATGCCTCGGCATCCTGCAAAAGCTTATCGGCCTTTGCCTTCGCCTCCGGAATGTTCTCAGACTGATATTTCTTTGCGGAGTTGATTGCCGTCTCCATGCCCTGTTTCGCATCCTCAACGGCTTTGAAGGCATTTGCCACATCATCTCTCGGCATCTCCGTATCCTGGATCGACACGTTGTAGATGCCGTATCCGATGTTCTCATCGACGAGACGGTTTGTGAGCTGCTCTTTGATCCGCTCCTGAATCTGAGTCTTTCCGGTAGTGATCACATCATCAACATTATAAACTCCGACGGTATCGCGGATGTAGCTCTGAGCCAGGTTCTTGATGATAGACTCGTACACACTTCTGTGACGCACCGCCTGAACCGGATCCGTGACCATGTATTCTACATAGAAATCCACGTTTGTCAGATTGAAATCCTTTGTGATCATCAGGCTCTCGTTCTCAATGGATACCGGATTGTCTATAGAGGCGCCGTCCGCCCGGGCCGGGTCCGTCGTGTAGCCGATCTGCATACCCGTGATGGCTTTGGAAACCTTAGTCACACGCTGGATCACCGGAATTTTAAAGTGAAGACCTGATGCCTCCTCCACCGACGGTTTTCCGAACGTGGTAACCACCGCCATCTCCTCCTCGGAAAGAGTATAGAAGCTGTCAAAGGAAAGCACTGCCGCCGCGAGGACGATCACAACCATAGTCACCGCAAAACCTGTGTGCTTCGGGACCCGGATCCCCGGCCCCTTCTTCTTCTCCTTCTTCCCGGAACCTTCCTCCGACTGTTCGTACACCACGCGCTCTGCCTGATTTTCTTTCCGCTTCTTTGCCCCCGCAAAAAGTTCGTCCAGTGTCCCGTTCTGTTTTAACGCCCGGAACACAAACACCGCGATCACAACGAGCCATATGACCATCTCAATCATTCGCCGTCTCCTCCTTTTTCTTCCTTCCGGTCAAGATCCTGCTGGATCCCTTCCAAGTAATGGACATACATATCCCGGTGGCTCCGGATCCTGTACGCTTCCGGCACCACCTCATCATAGGTAAAGCTTTTTCTTCCGCCCTCTTCCATCCGTTCCCAGAAACGGTTCACCACATCAAAAGGAACATAATAGATCTCGTTCTCCGCTGTAAAGGAGAGGATAATGAAGGCAACTCCGCCCTGGGCTTCAAATTCCTTCATGAACGCGATCTGGTGCGGGTGGATGTTCTGAAGTGGGAACGTCCGCACCGCGCATTCCTTCGCGTCAAAGCAGACCGGAATCCCCTGAACCGCGCCGATATAGTCGACCGTACTTTTCATATCGAAGTACGCCAGCGTGATATGGCGGCTCTTTTTATCGATCTCGATGGGCGTGATCGGGGTCGGGATCTTCTGGATCAGGGCCAGCTTCTTTTCCCGGTAGCTGTCATTGGTCCGGTTGATCAGATCTTCCAACGTGGAACCACGAAGGCCCCTGGTTTTCCATGTTCCCATAGCTGTTCCTTATCATCAATGTAAAGATTTTCGAGTGGTTTACATAAGTATTTTATGTCAATCAACCGCTTGTCATATCTCTGTCCGGAGTTGCCAGCTTTTATGGCAGCCTGATCCCGGTCTCTTTCAGCACCGAAGCAAAATATCCCGGCATCGGCGCCTCAAACACCCTCCCGGAAAGATAGGCAAACGGTTCCGCAAGCTTCGGAAACTCCAGACGGTAAGAATGCAGGAGCTGATACTTCACGGTTCGCCCGGAGGGGTTCACCTTCGAAACTCCGCCGTACTTGGAATCCCCTACGATCGGATGCCCAAGAGACGCTAAATGGGCGCGGATCTGATGGGAACGTCCTGTCAGAAGTGTTACTCTGAGCAGCGTAAACCTTCCATCCGTTGCGATCGGCTCATATTTTGTCCGGATCCGTTTCGGCTCCTCGTCTCCGCCTCTTCCTCCAAAGCGCTTTGCCTCCGCCTCCGTGAGGATCCGCACCTGATTCCTCTTCTCATCCTTTAAAAGCCAGCCGTCCACCGTCTTCACGTCCCGGATCTCGCCAGATACGAGACACTGATAATACTTGTGGATCGAGCGGTCTTTAAACACGCCGGAAAGCATCTGAAGACCCGCCAAAGATTTTCCTGCTGCCACGATACCGCTGGTATTCCGGTCCAGACGGTTGCAGACCGAAGGGCGGAACGCGCGGAGCCCGCTCTCCGTGAGCTTGCCGCTCCCCAAAAGATAATCGATCAGATACTCCACCAGAGACTCATCGGTCTCCTTAGCCTTCTGCGACAGCATCCCCGCCGGTTTGTTGACCAGAATGATCTCGTCATCCTCATAGAGAATATCTAGATCTACTTTCTTTACCTCCTGCACCTGAACACTGGAAAATTTTTCGATGGTGTCCTCCGCAAGAAACAGCTTCACGACATCGCCTTCGGCGAGTTTTTCATTTCCCTCACACTTTTTCCCGTTCAGCGTGATGTTCTTCTTGCGCATCATCTTATAGAAAAAGCTCTTCGACGCCTCATTCATGTACTTCGCGAGAAATTTATCCAGTCGCTGTCCCGCCTCGTTCTTTTCAATCACGATCTCTCTCATCTTTTATTCCCCTACATGGAAAGACTCTTTAATAACTTTAAAACATGTGGAGCACTTCCGTCATCCTCTTCCTCTGTGACGGTCTTAAGCTCAGAAAGCCTCCGTAGGAACTTTTTCTCCTCGTTCATGACCTTCGCGTTTCCGTCCAGCTTCCAGCCGACTAACATCTCGTTTAAAAATTTCTCCGCTTTCTTCCGGTCCACTTTCGGGTTCGTGCAGTAGAGATACACTCCGGTCGGATGAACGACCGCCGCATCGACCGGCATGATCAGATCGTTGGAGGTGATGACCAGATCATATAAGATCGGGAATTTGTCCTCGTACGGGAGACACGCCTTGTGGAGCTCCTCCGGGACCTCCGGGATCCTCGATGCGACGACAAGCGGTGATGCCAGGTTCGCCATTGGGAGTACCGTGAGGATCGCACTGATCGTGACGAGATTCTTATAGATCTGCTCCGTGACAAAATTTCTTAAGATAAGCTGTGCCACGATCGCCAGGATGAACAGGACAACGAAGAAAAGCTGACGCTTTTTGTAGGCAGTCCTGTATCCATAGGTTCCTTTTTCCAGTCGTAATTTCAAATCTTTTTCCTCTTTTCCGGGAACTGCTCAGATGTCCGCAGTCCCTTTTTCTATTGCTGTATGTGATGCGTAAGACCAGCCCGCATGCGGTGTGCGGTCCGGCAGTTACCAGTTGATAAACCCCATTAAGATCTCGTGGGGAACGATCCGGCAGAGAACGTAAAACGCCTTCATCCAAGGTCCGTACACTGAGATCCGTTTGCCTTTCATGCTGTCCATGAGTGCCTTTTTTACTACCTTTTTCGGCTCCGCCATCGTGAGCTTCTTGATCGGAGCGAGTTTTCCCCCGTCCAGGGCGATCCCGAAGAATTCCGTCTCCACCGGCCCCGGACATACTGCCGTCACATAGATATTTTTCTTCTTCAGCTCCACGGCCAGCGCCCGGCTGTAGCTTAACACAAAGGATTTTGATGCCGCGTAGACAGCAAAGCCCGGCTGGGGCATAAACGCCGCCGCGGAGGCAAACTGGATGATCCTGCTGTTCTTTGAGATATACGGAAGCACCATCTCCGTCACGGCAACCAGCGCCTCATCGTTTAAGCGCACCATGCCGACCGAGAGGTCCCGCCGGATCGTTCCGACCGCCCCGGTCTTTCCGTATCCTGCGCCGTTTACCAGGATCTTGACGTTCGGCTGCTCTCTCTTTAAAAGGACGGAGAGTGCGCCGAGGTCCTCCTCACTCGTGAGATCAAGCGGCAGGATCCGAAGACGGACCGGAACCTTTCCGACAAGCTCCTCGAGTCTCTCTTTTCTCCTCGCGACTACCCAGATCTCCTCCAGCGCTGCGAAATGATCCGCGAGAAGATACACCATCTCCCGTCCCATTCCCGATGACGCGCCGGTCACGATCGCAATTTTCTTTCCGCTCATGTGATCTGCCTTTCTGAATGAAATGTTGACCGGTATCTGTTCTGATATGATCCCGGACCGTTCTTTATTTCCTGTTTCTTCCCTGCTGCGGTCTTGGTTTCGGCTTCCTGCCGCCGGTCTGGCCTGCCATCCCTTTCGCCCTGCCTGATACGGTCTGACGGCTGTCATTTCTGGTTTTTCCGGCCTGCGATGCGAAGCGGCTGTCATTTCTGCTCTTCTCGGACCGTGACGCAGCGCGGCCGTTATTTCCGCCATGTCTTTCGCCATCTCTCCGGACGGAACCGCCTCTGCCGGAAGCTGCCTTTCCCGAATGACCGGAATGGTCTCCGCCCGCCATGTCTTTCGCCATCTTCCGCGGCTTGATCAGGCATTTCTGGTCGAATCCGATCAGATCCTCTCGTCCGGCCTTGATCAGTGCCTCTTTTACAAGATCATAGTTGTCCGGATTCCGGTACTGGATCAGGGCACGCTGCATCGCCTTTTCATGCGGGTTCGTCGGCACATAGACCGGCTCCATCGTCCGCGGATCGAGTCCCGTGTAGTACATACAGGTCGATATCGTCGACGGTGTCGGGTAGAAGTCCTGTACCTGCTCCGGCATGTAGCCGAGGTCTCTCAGGTGTTCCGCAAGCTCCACTGCCTCTTTCAGCGTGGAACCCGGGTGGGAGGACATGAGATACGGGACAAGGTACTGCTTTAACCCGAGCTTCTCATTCATCTTTTTATATTCCTGCGCGAACTTCTCGTAGACCGCATTTTCCGGCTTTCCGAGAAGGCGGAGGACCTGGTCGGAGACATGCTCCGGCGCGACCTTCAGCTGTCCGCTGACATGGTACATGCAGAGTTCCCGGAGGAAATCCTTCTTTTTATCTGCGAGCACATAATCGAAACGGATTCCGGAACGGATAAAGACCTTCTTGACCTTCGGAAGCGCCCGGAGTTTCCTGAGGAGTGCGATATAATCCGTGTGATCCGCGATCAGGTTCTCGCATGGCTTCGGGAACAGACACTGTTTTCCCGGACATGCTCCGTATTTCAGCTGTTTCTTGCAGGCCGGGAAGCGGAAGTTCGCCGTCGGACCGCCGACATCATGGATATAGCCTTTGAAATCCGGCTCGTTTGTCAGATATTTGGCCTCCTCGATGATAGACTCATGGCTCCGAACCTGGATGATCCTGCCCTGGTGGAAGGTCAGCGCACAGAAGCTGCAGCCGCCGAAGCAGCCGCGGTTGCTGATGAGGCTGAATTTCACCTCAGAGAACGCCGGGATCCCGCCCGCCGCGTCGTAGGACGGATGCCATTTTCTCATATACGGGAGCGCGTAGACATCATCCATATCCTGGATGGAGAGCGGTTTTGCCGGTGGGTTCTGGACCACATATAAATTGTCGCGGTACGGCTCCACCAGGCGTTTTCCGGAGAACGCATCCGTATTCTTATACTGGATCCCGAAGCTCTCCGCATACCGTCTTTTATCCGTTTTGATCTCATCATAGGACGGCAGGATCACCGCATCGTAGACGGAATCCAGACTGTCCGTTTTATAGACGGTTCCGTCGATGAATGTGATGTCCTTCACATCAAGCCCGGAATTTAAGGCGTCCGCGATCTCAACGATCGACTTTTCCCCCATTCCGTAGGAGATCAAATCCGCCTGAGAGTCCACGAGGATCGAGTGTTTTACTTTGTTTGACCAGTAATCGTAGTGTGCGAGACGACGTAAGCTCGCCTCGATCCCACCGATCACGATCGGGATGTCTTTGTAGACCGAGCGGATCAGGTTGCAGTAGACAACCGCCGCGTAATCCGGCCGTTTTCCCATCACACCGCCCGGCGTGTAGGAATCTTTATCGCGCCTTCTTTTCGAGACGGAATAATGGTTTACCATCGAGTCCATGTTTCCGGCGCTCACGAGGAAGCCGAGTCTCGGTCTTCCGAGGATCTGGATGCTTTCCTTATCCTTCCAGTCCGGCTGGGCGATGATCCCGACTTTATATCCGTAGGATTCCAGCACACGGCTGATGATCGCCGATCCGAACGACGGATGATCCACATAGGCGTCCCCGCACACATAGACGAAATCGCACTGATCCCAGCCTCTTTTTTCCATATCTGCCCGGCATACCGGGAGAAAATCATGTATCATATTCCATGTCCTTCATATATTGTTTCCAGCCACCGCCAGTCTGACATATTTGTTCCGAACTTACCGTGGTCTGCCGTAGGCGGAGAACCCAAACTTTCATCCCCCGCCGTTATTATGTTTTTTGTATTTCTTTCTGCATCTCCAGCGAATTTCCAGCTTAGGAAAGTCACTGTTTTCACTGAAATATTTGCAGCTTTATAAAAGTTCTCTGTAATCCGCGATCACCGCGTCCGCGAGTGCTCGTTTCTCGTCCATCAGGTCTTTTGAGAAATCATCCTCCACGGCGATCACCGGCATTCCTGCCGCTTTGCCCGCCATGATCCCGGCCGGGATATCCTCAAATACGAGGCACTCCTCCGGCTTTACGCCAAGGCGCTTCGCCACTTCCAGGTAAATATCCGGCTCCGGTTTTCCGTGAGCCACCTCGCAGGCCGTCACCACCACGTCGAAATATTCCTTCACATTTAAGGAAGTCAGGACCGCGTCCACAATCTCGCTTCCGTTGCTGGTCCCGATCCCCGTGCGGATCCTGTTCTCTCTGCAGTATTTTAAAAACTCCGGCACACCCGGCTTCAGCGGGACCTCATAGCGGTACTTGTCGATCGACATCTGAACCCAGATTGCCTTGATCTCGTCCAGGCTTAACGGAAGCTTAAACCGTTCCTTAAAATACACGGCCGTCTCCGAAAAGCTCATTCCTTCAATGGCTCTCTGAAGATCCTCCGGGCACTCGTAACCATACGCTCCAAGGAATTCGATATCGATGGCTTCCCACATCCACATGGAATCCACCAGGGTCCCGTCGAGGTCAAAAAGCATCGCTTTTTTATGATCCAAAAAATTTTTTATCATAAGTTTTCCAACAACTCCCGTTCTTTATCCGTCAGTTTCCGGTACTCACCGGGTTTTAATGTCGCATCCAGCTTCAATGGTCCCATGGACAGGCGTTTCAGGTGGACAACCGGACAGCCGACTTCCTCCATCATACGCTTTACCTGATGGAATTTTCCCTCGTGAAGAGTCAGACTCACCAGACTCTCCGCCTCCGTCCCTGTCTCCGGATCCCCGGCCTTCCTCTCCAGGATCTCGAGTTCCGCCGGCATGCAGGAAAGTCCGTCCGAGAGTTCCATCCCGTCACGGAACTTCTGTACCGCTTCATCCGGGACAAGTCCCTCACATCTCGCCTCGTAGACCTTATCTACATGGTGACCCGGGGCAAGAAGGCGGTGGGCAAGCGCCCCATCGTTTGTGATGAGGAGCAGACCTTCCGTATCGATATCAAGACGTCCCACCGGGAAGAGATCTTTCCTCTGCTTTTCATCGATCAGGTCCACGACCGTCTCCCTGCGGCGGTCCTCCGTCGCCGAGATCACGCCCTGCGGTTTATTCAAAAGATAATATTCCAGTTCCACGTACTCCACCGGCGCATTGTCGAGCAGGATCGTATCTTCGCCCTTCCGGATCTTTGTCTCCGGTTTTTTCACGACCTCGCCATTCACCTTGATCCGTCCTTTCCGGATCATCTCCTTGAGCTCCGTTCTCGTACCTTTTCCCATATCAGCCAGATATTTGTCCAGCCGGATTGCTTTTTCCAAATATTTCTCTCCTTCCGATCACGCGCTCTCCGACATTTCCACAGCCGCACCCGCAGACTTTCCAGGTTTCGGACTTTATCCCGGAAATGCATTTTAAACAGAAAAGCGCACTATATTTATCATATCAAAATTCCGGGGAAAGTACAATGAAAATAATAGAAAGAGTTCTGCAGCATCGGCGGGCAGGTTACAGTACGCGGGCAGTGCTTTTTTCGTAAGATCCGGATGCGGCCATGAATCCTGAAAAAATTCTGCAAAAAGGAGTGTTTATGATAAAACGAGCTTTTCTGATCTTGCTCTGCTTGATCTTTATGATCTTTCACGCGGATCTCGTAACAAAAGGGGCTGTGTCCGGACTTCTTTTGTGGTATTCCTCCGTCGTCCCGGCGCTTTTTCCGTTTATGGTACTGTCTTCCGTTCTCTCCGCCTCCGGCGGGGTCCAGGCACTCATGCGTCCGTTCACGGTAATCTTCCGCTTTGCCGGACTGTCGGCGGACGGCTGGTATGTTCTCCTCACCGGTCTTCTCTGCGGCTGCCCCATGGGAGCAAAGACATGTGCCGATCTTTACGCGGAAGGGCGGATCAGCTCCGGGGAGGCGAAATTTCTCTTTGCACTCTGCAATCATCCAAGTCCCATGTTTCTCGCAGGTTTCGTCTGTCCCATGTTTGCTTCCCAGGTCCCGTTGTCATATTTTGTCTTTTCTATCTACGCACCTCTACTCCTTCTCGCGGTCCCGGCCAGCCTGATCTACCGTAGAGAACACGTCCGGGCCTCCTTTCCGGCCAGCATCACCGCAAAGGCACAGACGAAGCATTCCGCGATCGCTCTCAACGCCGCGATCATGAATCCTGACGCTCCATCTGTCAGCAGGCTGACCAGACCCGCGATCACACTCGACGCCGCGATCATGAATTCCGCGGAGATTCTCGTAAAAATCGGCGGATATCTTATCTTTTACTCCATCCTGATCCTCGTTGTCCGGAACATTTCCCGGATCCCTGCCCCGGTCCGGCTGTTTCTCTGCGGCAGTCTGGAGATCACCACAGGGATCCGGACGGTTCATAACTCCCTTCCGTATCCGGTTTCCGCCGTCGCCGCAGCTGCCATCTTTTCCTTCGGAGGCTTTTCCGCCCTGTCGCAGACAAATGCGGTGATCCAAAGCGAGAAGTCCCATCAGAACTTTCCGGCAGATAAAGAAGAAAGTTCTCCGGTGCATGGAAATTTCCCGTTAAACAATAAGCGAATAAAAAAAACTGCCGGACTCTCCATCCGGCAGTATCTTCTCTGGAAAATTGCCCATTCCGCCCTGGCTGCTGCATTTATGGCAGTTCTCACCGGCATTCTGGGATTTCACTTTTTTTAAATATCGGTTCTCATAAAATACCACTCCCGCATCCTCTCGCAGATCCGGTCCGGTCAGGCCGGTACGCCGTCGACAGCGTTTCCGCAATCAAGCCTCAGTGGAATCCTGTTTTTCCGGCTCAGCGCTCTCCTCTTTTTCAGTGATGATCCCGGAGGAAAGCTCCTTTCTGTTGGAGGAGACGATATCATAGCTGGACTTCATGGAATTCATGAATGCGTCGAAGCGGCCCTGAGCGCCCTCCATCGTGTGGTTCATGATCGTCTGGAGACTCTTTAACATATCATCGGTATACTGGATCGAACCCTGACGGACACTGTTCGCATCAGCGACCGCATTGTCAACGATCGTCTGAGCCTGCGCCTGCGCCTGCTCGATGATCTCATTTGCCTGGGCATAGGCTCTCTGCATGATCTCGTGTTCATTTACAAGCTCGTTTGTCTGAGCAGTTGCCTCTGCGAGCATCGCATCCGCTTTGCTGTGAGCATCGGAAAGGATCGCGTCCTGATTGCTGATGATCTTCTGATACTGCTTGATCTCATCCGGGATTCTTAAACGGAGCTCGACTAAAAGCTCGTCCAGTTCCTCTTTATTTACGATGATCTTTGATGTAGATAACGGCTGAAATTTACAGCTGTCGATGTATTCCTCAATTTCATTGATTAACTGTTCAATTCTGCTCATGTTGTTTCCTTTTCCTTTCCCTTACGCCTGACTGCCCTGTCTCTCACGCAGTCTCTTATGTACTTCATCCGCCACATAAGGCGTTACAAAATTTGAAATATCGCCGCCGTAAGCCGCTACCTCTTTCACGGTACTGGAACTTAAATACGCGTACTCGAGACTTGTCGTCAGGAATACTGTATCGATACTCGTATCCATCACGCGGTTTAACTGGGCGATCTGGAGCTCATATTCAAAGTCAGTGATCGCGCGGAGTCCGCGGACAACGGCGTTCGCGCCGCATTCTTTCGCGAAGTCAACGGTAAGACCCGCAAAACTTTTTACCTCCACGTTCGGAATGTCTTTTGTGACCTCTTTTAACATCTTAACACGTTCTTCCACGGAAAACAATGGCGTTTTCGCACGATTATTAAGAACGCCGATGATCAGATGATCAAACAGCTTTGACGCACGTCTGATCACGTCGATATGTCCCAGTGTAACCGGGTCAAAACTTCCCGGATAAATTGCTTTTTTCATAATTTCTGTCTCACACCGCGAAAACCCGCGGTTTTTCTCCTCATTTTATATCGTTCCGTTTTTGTATTTTGACCCGGCTTCAGCCTTCAGTCTCTGACCGCCGGATCTGTCTTCCCTTTTTCAGTCCCCTGAACAGATGATTCTTAATTTTTTCTCAGGAATACATGCTTATTCGTCTTATATTCCTTACTCTTCTCAATCTCATACCCGAGCGCTCCAGCCCAGGAAAAATCAGTATCGAGAGCTTCCTCGACGATGATCAGCGTCTCCTCATCCGCAAGAGAAGTGTCCCTCAGCGCTTCCAGCACCTTCTTCGGAAGATCCATCCGGTACGGCGGATCCATAAAGATAAAATCAAACGCCTTTCCTTCCCGGTCAAGCTTCCGGATCGCCTCTGTCACATCCGCGGACATCACACGAGCCCTCTCTTCCAGATGGGTCGTCTTCAGATTATCCCGGATACAGGAAATCTGTCCGTCTCCCTTGTCCACAAAGACCGCTTCCTTCGCCCCACGGCTCAGCGCCTCGATCCCGATCGCCCCGCTTCCCGCAAAAAGATCCAGAAATCTCGCCCCGTAAAGATCATTCTGAAGCATATTAAACAGAGTCTCCTTGATCCTGTCCGTAGTCGGTCTCGTCTCCATTCCCTCGACCGTCTTTAAAAGCAGCCGTCTCGCACTGCCTGCGATTACTCTCATATCTCAACCTCTAACTCATAAAATACCACTGCAATTTTTATTCTCCGCCCCATTATAATCGTATTTTTTCTATTATACAAGTGTTTTCTGAGCCTTTTTCAGACATTGCATAAACCAACGATAAACTTCCTCCCCGCTGTCACACCCCCACTCTTTTCGCCCCACCATCCCACAGCGGTGAGTTTCCGCCTGGGAGCGCCTTGATCCGGGGATCTGGCTTCCTCTTAGCTCGCGGGTGACTGCGTTGGAAAAAAGATGATACTTGTTTGAGCGCAGCGAGTTGTATCATCTTTTTTCCGCCTTTAGCAATCTCCCGCAAGCTTAGAGGAACCATCCCCGCATCCCCGGGCGCTCCCAGGCGGAAACTCACCGCGTACTCTCGCCAATCACCTCACACAGAAAAAAGCCTCCGTGAGGCAACCAGAATCAATAGAATTCTGTCTCTCCTCGCGAAGGCCTCTCCCTCAGATGCTCAGGCTCTAACCCTTATTTGCCCGCCATCTTCTTCTCCTGCTCCTCGATCATCTTCTTAACCATATAGCCGCCGACGCTGCCGTTCTGGTAAGAAGTCAGATTGCCGTTGTAGCCGTTTGTAAGCGGCACTCCGAGCTCATCCGCGATCTCCATTTTGAATTTGTCCATCGCTTCCTTTGCTTCCGGAACTACTACACGGTTAGAAGAAGAACTGCTTGTGTTAGACATAAGATACGCCTCCTTTTAGTGTAATGCCTTTCCTGCTCTCGCATCGGGCATGTTTGATGGTACGTTCCTAGTATGATCGTCCTGAAAAATAATACACTGGAAGGTTTTTCGTCAAATGTCATTTTTTGCGAACCCCCGCATTCTCACACGCCTAATTCTCCTTAAGCGCAAGAAACGCGCAGAGATTCCCTCGCTTCTCTCCCATCGCCCGGTGGGAAAACAACTTATCCGGATTGCATCTCGTGCAGATATCAGTGACGGAAATATTTTTTTCCGGGACTCCGGCCTCCAGAAGGATCCGTCGGTTCGCCTCCCAGAGATCCAGCTGCCTCTTTCCGATCATGCCCGTCTTCGACGGCAGAACGATCGCCCTGCAGTCTTCCTTAGAAAACGCGTCATAAAACTTGTCCGCAACATCCTCTCCAACCTCGTAGCAGTCACTGCAGATACTCGGTCCCACACAGCAGACAAGGTCCTCCGGCCGGCTTCCGTATTCCCGCTTCATGGCCGCCACCATCTTTTCTCCCATACGGTTCACGGTTCCTCTCCAGCCCGAATGGGCGAGTCCGATCGCACGATGCTTCGGATCCACAAAGTATAACGGCACACAGTCTGCAAAAAACGTCACGAGCGTCACACCCGGCATATTGGTCAGGAGACCGTCAATATCCCGGTAATCCCGTTCCTTCACAACTCCCTTTCCAAGATCATCTTCCGATACAACGCGGATATTTGTCGTGTGCGTCTGCCAGGTTAAGACCATCTTTTCCCGCTTTACGCCGAGCGCCGCCGCCATCCTGCTGTAATTTTCCAGCACATGTTCCCGGTTGTCACCGCGTGTGAAAGAGAAATTCATGGTCGAATACCAGCCTTCGCTGACACCTCCCATCCGCGTGGAAAACGCGTGAGTGACGATCCCGGTTGCATCAAGTGCCGGGAATGTCAGGTAGGTGACACCGTTATTTGTCACTTCCTTCATATGATCCGCCGCATCTGTTTTTCTGATCCACTGATCCATAATTTTCCCCTTTCCGAGATATCTCATGCAGAATTTTTTCATTCAACGATATGCGCCGTTCTCAGCCATGCGGAAAGTACGCATGCTTGTTCCGGATACACGATCAAAAGCATAATGGATTTTTGCGAGTCCCACGTACATTCGGCCTGAACCTTAAAATGCATCCCTGATATATGTGATCTCATCCCCATCGATCCCCGCCGCATCAAACCGGCACGGTGTCTCCTCCGGAAGCTGGTGGGAATACAGATAATAGACTGCCGCATTCCGGATCCGAAGAGCCTTTCTGTGGTCGATCGCTTCCAGCGAAAACCCAGCTGAACCACTGGCACGGTATTTCACCTCGATAAACACGAAATAGCTTCTATCTTTCGCAATAATATCGATCTCGCCCTGTTTACAGCGGTAATTCCGCTCCAGGATCACAAATCCGTTCTGTTTTAAAAAGGCAGCGATCTTTTCCTCATAGATGCTGCCCACTGCCCGATTATTTCTTGTCACAAAAATCCCCCATCGATGACTCGCTCAGCTTTGTTTCTCTGATACCGCATTGCTCCGCACTTCGTGCTCCCGCAATGCTCAAAAGCATTCATAATCCGCTCATTTTTCTTCGAAAAATGGCTGCTTATCACACAAACTTCGTAATAAATGTACGTCTGTGGATCGGGGTCGGTCCGAACTCTTTCAGCGCCGCGATATGTGCGGCAGTTCCGTATCCCTTATGCTTTGCGAACCCATACTCCGGGTATTCCTTATCATACTCTTCCATCATGTGGTCCCTGGTGACCTTTGCGAGGATGCTTGCCGCCGCGATGGAAACGCTCTTCGCATCGCCCTTGATGATCGGCACCTGCGGGATCGCAACCTGCGGGATCGTCACCGCATCGTTTAAAAGGATCTGGGGCGCCGGGTCAAGTTTCGCGATCGCCTGGCGCATCGCCTCATAAGTCGCCTGCAGGATGTTGATCTCATCGATCCGCTCAGGACCCACGATCCCCACCGACCAGGCGATCGCTTTCTCCTTGATCTCCAGGAACAGTTCCTCTCTCCGGCTCTCAGAGAGCTTTTTCGAGTCGTTTAAATAAAGGATCTGGCAGTCCTTCGGCAGGATCGCCGCACCGGCCGCAACCGGCCCTGCAAGAGGTCCGCGGCCCGCCTCATCGATCCCGCAGATAAACGCACAGTCCTCATACTGTCTCTCGAACTCCCGCATGAGGGAGAGGCGTTCCAGCTCCTTTTCCAGTTTTTCTCCGGTCAGCACACGTCTTGCCATATTTCTTTACTCCTTATCCCTGCGTATTCATGTTCCACACTTTATTCCGCCGGCATCTCCAGCGTGATCCTTCCGAGCTTTCCGCCGCGGAATTCATCAAGAAGAAGTCTCGCCGCCTTTGTCAGATCATTCACGCCTCCCTTTGTCAGGCATGCACGCGCCGTTGCAATCTCATCGAGGAGCTCATACGGCTTCTTTCCTTCCTCCTCGATCCCGTAACGCTCTTTTAAGAGACCAGGAGTGATCTCCTTAAGATATCCCGCAAGTTCGGAAGCCAGTTCATCTTTCTCCAGGATCTCATCGTTGATGGAGCCTAAAAACGCCAGTAAAAGACCAACTTTCTGGTCCTCAAATTTCGGCCATAAGATACCCGGAGTGTCGAGAAGCTCCACCTGCTTATTTAAACGGATCCACTGATTTCCCTTTGTGACGCCAGGTTTGTTTCCCGTCTTCGCAGCTGCTTTTCCGGCAAAGCTGTTGATGAACGTGGATTTTCCGACGTTCGGGATCCCGACCACCATCGCACGCACCGGGCGGTTTAAGATACCGCGCCTTCTGTCGCGCTCGATCTTCTCCTTACATGCCTCCTGGATCAGGGCATTCAGCTGTTTTAACGTCGCTTTCGCTCTTGCATCGATCTTCATGACCTGGAAGCCCTGTCCCTCAAAATAGGAGATCCATGCGGCATTTGCCTTCTCAGAAGCAAGATCCGCCTTATTTAAAAGGATCACACGGCCTTTTCCGGCTGCGAGGCTGTCAATATCCGGATTGCGGCTGGCAAGCGGCGCTCTCGCATCCACAAGCTCGATCACGAGGTCTACAAGTTTCACGTCCTCTTTCATGGCGCGTTTCGCCTTTGTCATATGGCCTGGATACCACTGTATATTCATAGTAATCGTCTCCGTCCTTTCCTGCTACCGGACGAAACCAAGTCTGGAAAATGGCTGAAACCGCAGCCAGACGCGTCCGATGAGATTTTCCCGTTTTATATTTCCAATGCCGGAAAACCGGCTGTCTTCACTTGATTCACGGTTGTCACCCAGGAGAAAATATTCATCATCCCCGAGCTCGACCGGATACTCGGCTGCCCCGGCGATCGTCGCCTCGGCAAGTCCGTTTTCCGCTTTTAAGAGTTCCCCATTGATATAGACGGATCCATTTTTGATCTGGACCGTCTCACTGGGAAGTCCGATGATCCTCTTGATCCCCGGCTGCTGTCCTTCCCGTTCAAAGACGACAACATCAAATCGGACCGGTTTCCCGACATCATATGCGAGCCGGTTTATCAGCACCACATCTCCGGACTCCAGCACGGGTTTCATGGAACTTCCATTCATCTCAACCCTGCTCCCAAAACAAAACACGAGATAGCACGCAAGAGCGATCATGACTGCGCAGTCGACCGCCCATTCCGTGATCCGGTGAAGCCTGTTCGGTTCCTTTTTCTCAAAAAATTCCATGAAGGGACCTCCTGAATCCATGACAGAACATCTGTACTTTATGCAAGGGGAATTCCTGCTGTTTTAGTAAAAACAAAGGGACAATTTTCATTGCCCCTTTGATCTACTGACTCTCTGTACAGTTATTATGAATTATTTTACTAATTCTTTAACCTTTGCAGCTTTACCTACTCTTGTTCTTAAGTAGTAAAGTTTCGCGCGGCGAACTTTACCTCTTCTTACAACCTCAACGTTCTCAACAGACGGAGAATGAAGCGGCCATGTCTTCTCAACGCCGATACCGTTGGAGTTCTTTCTTACTGTGAAAGTCTCTCTAACGCCGCCGTTCTGTCTCTTGATAACAGTTCCCTCGAAGATCTGGATTCTTTCACGGTTTCCCTCTTTGATCTTAGCGGATACTCTTACAGTGTCACCTACGTTGAAGCTCGGTACAGACTCTTTTAACTGTGCAGCTTCGATATTCTTGATAATGTCGTTCATTGATATGAACCTCCTTAAAGTATTCGATGTTCTTACCCGCATCTTCTTTTCCTGCGGCAGCGGAACATCTCTTATGATTTAAGTCTCCGTATTGACAGGGTTCTCCCGTCTTTCGGATACCACAGTTTTGTATTTTATCATACCGCAAGCCAAAATGCAAGCGGTTTTCTCATATATCGTGCAATTTTTTGGTCACGGTTTTTCGGTCTCCTGCTGTCTCAGCAATTCATCCAGAAACTTCTGCTCCTTTTTCGAAAGGACAGCGTCCTCCAAAAGTTCCGGGCGGTTCTTCAGTGTGCGGATGATCGACTGCTCCCTGCGCCATTTCTCGACATTTGCATGATGCCCGGAAAGAAGAATATCCGGCACTTTTTTGCCCATGAACACTTCCGGGCGCGTGTACTGCGGATACTCCAGAAGGTTATCGTGGAATGTCTCGAACTCCGCAGACACATTGTTGTTCAGCACTCCCGGGACAAGTCTTGAAATACAGTCGATCATCATCATCGCCGGAAGCTCTCCTCCTGTGAGGACATAATCTCCTGCGGAGAGGTAATCTGTCGCGATCATCTCCAGAACGCGCTCATCGACCCCCTCATAGTGACCGCAGAGGAACACCAGATCCTCCTCCTTCACGAGATCTTCCGCAATATTCTGATTGAAAGTCTTTCCCTGGGGAGTCATGTAGATCACACGCGGTTTCTTTCCGATCTTCTCGACAAGTGCCTCATAAGCGCGGTAGATCGGCTCCGCCTGCATGACCATCCCGGCGCCGCCGCCGTAAGGATAGTCGTCCACCTTTCCGTGGCGCTCCAGCGTATAATCGCGGATATTCACCGCCTCAAACGATACGATCCCCTTCGCTGCCGCGCGGCCGAGAATGCTGGTCTCCAGACCGTTCATGATCATCTCCGGGAACAGGGTAAGTACATGAAAATTCATCGCGGCCTCCCCTTACAGATCCAGAAGTCCCGGAAGAACATGGACAAGCATCTCTTCCTTATCAAGATCCACATCGAGAATGCAGTCGTGGATCGCCGGGAGAAGAAGTTCCTTTCCCTCCGGTGTCTTTACACAGTAGACATCGTTTGCTCCTGTCTCCATCACATCCGTCAGCGTTCCGAGCGTATCCCCTTCGTCCGTGACAACAGTAAGTCCGATGAGGTCGGTGATAAAGAATTCGTCCTCCTGAAGAGGCACTGCCTGGTCTCTTGTGATCAGAAGGTCCTTCTGGCGCCATCCTTCCACCTCGTTCATAGTGTCAACCCCGTCGAATTTCAGGATGACCATGTTTTTGAAGAATTTTACCTGACGGATCTTTAACTCCCGGCTTTCTCCTCTTCCGAGGTCCAGGATCACATGATCTAATTTTTTAAAGCGCATCGCGTCATCGGTGGTCGGATAGACCTTCACCTCGCCGCGCACGCCGTGCGGGGAGGTAATGACGCCTACACGAAGATATTTTTCCATATTTGTCTCCTATCGTAACTGTGAGGGAACCCGGGCAGTCAGCTCCTGTCATTCTATCAAGCACGGCACGGCTGATACCTGCCCGCAGAAACCGTCTCTGATAACAGAAAGGGGACTGCAGCCGGGAAAAATCCTGTCCACAGTCCCTCACGATTACTGAATTTCAACAATCACTTTCTTATCCATCTTGGAAGAAGCCGCCTTCACAACGGAGCGGATGGCTTTCGCGATCCTTCCCTGCTTTCCGATCACCTTTCCCATATCGGTCGGGGCAACCTTGAGCTCGATGACGATCTCTTCTTCTTTTTCAGATTCCGTAACAACGACTTCATCTGGATTATCAACCAGCGCTTTGGCGATAACTTCTACCAATTCCTTCATTGAATCCACCTCGATTACTGGATACCGGCTGCCTTTAAGAGCTTAGCAACAGTCTCAGTCGGCTGAGCGCCTGTTCCTAACCACTTCTTAGCTGCTTCCTCGTCGAATTTGATGGTGCTCGGCTCTGTGTTCGGATCGTAGTATCCAACCTCTTCGATGAAGCGACCGTCTCTCGGGGAACGGGAATCTGCAACGATAATTCTATAGAAAGGAGCCTTCTTCTGACCCATTCTTCTTAATCTCATCTTAACTGCCATGACAATTTCACCTCCTTGGTTTCTTTGTGTATCAGCCATGCGGGAATCGCATTTGCCTTCTTATCATAATGCGGTACTTAGAATGGTAATTTCATCTTTCCAAGCATACCGCCCAGTCCGCCAAGCCCTTTCCGCTTTCCGCCTCCCATCATTCCAGGAAGCTGCTTCATGAGCTTTTTCGACTGTTCAAACTGTTTGACGATCCGGTTCACCTCGGCAATATCTACTCCGGCGCCCTTCGCGATCCTCTGTTTTCTCGACGGATTCAGGAGTGACGGGTTCGCCCGCTCTTCCTTCGTCATTGAGAGAATGATCGCCTCCACTTTATCCATGGATTTCTCGTCTATTTCAACATTTCCCTTCATCTGGGCCATTCCCGGCATCATGTTCAAGATGCTGTTCATTCCGCCCATCTTTTTGATCTGACGCATCTGATCAAGGAAATCGTTAAAATCAAATTCTGCTTTGCGAAGTTTCTGGCTCATCTCTTTCGCCTTCTCTTCGCTCACCTCAAATTCGGCTTTCTCAATCAGGGAAAGGATATCACCCATTCCAAGGATTCTCGAAGCCATACGGTCCGGATAAAACTGTTCCAGGTCAGAGAGCTTCTCGCCCATACCGACGTAGAGGATCGGTTTTCCCGTCACGGCACGGATCGATAACGCCGCACCGCCTCGTGTATCACCATCAAGCTTTGTTAAGATCACGCCATCGACGCCGATCTTGTCATTAAAGCTTCCGGCAACATTGACTGCATCCTGACCGGTCATCGCGTCGACAACGAGGATCGTCTGGTCGACATCGACTGCTTCTTTGATGTTGACGAGCTCATCCATCATGGACTCATCGATCTGAAGACGTCCTGCCGTATCGAGGAATACAAGATTCATGCCTTCTTTTCTGGCATGTTCCACAGCGGCTTTTGCGATATTCACCGGATTCTGGTTATCTCCCATTGTGAAAACCGGAACTCCGACTTTCTCACCGTTTACCTGTAACTGCTTGATCGCAGCTGGTCGGTAGACGTCGCAGGCCGCAAGAAGCGGCTTTCTGCCTTTTGCCTTGAACTTTCCGGCAAGTTTTGCCGTAGTCGTTGTTTTACCTGCGCCCTGAAGACCGATCATCATGATGACCGTGATCTCATTCTGGGGCTTTAAGGCAATCTCTGTGGTCTCGGAACCCATCAGTTTTACGAGTTCTTCGTTTACAATTTTTATTACCATCTGTCCCGGAGTCAGGCTCTCTAAGACATCCTGTCCGATCGCTCTCTCCTGTACAGAACTGATAAACTGTTTAACAACTTTAAAACTTACGTCGGCTTCCAGGAGAGCCATCTTGACTTCCTTCAGGGCAGCTTTTACATCCGCCTCTGACAGTCTTCCTTTGCCTCTTAAGTTTTTAAAGACATTCTGTAATTTATCGGCTAAACTTTCAAATGCCATGAAAACTCTCCCTCTGGCTTACAGCTTCCCGATCTCCTCGGAAATTGCTTCGATCCTGTCGATCAGGGATCGGTCGCCGTCCTTTTTATATTGGCCAGCCAGTTCCTTAATCTCTTCTACCATTTTCTTTGTCTGGTTGAATTTCTCGACAAGCTTCAGTTTTTCCTCGTATCCGGAAAGAATCTTGTCACAGCGCTTCACCAGGTCATGCACGCCCTGTCTGCTGATTCCCTGTTCTTCGGCGATCTCGCTGAGGGACATGTCATTAAATACCACATCTTCATATACACGCCGCTGGTGCTCCGTCAGGAGCTCTCCATAGAAATCATACAGAAGACCCTGTGCTACAATTTTTTCCATATCAGGTCACCTGCGATATCATACTATAAACGGTGATGGTTGTCAAGTGTTTTTGCTTGACATTTTATTTATTTTTTTCGCAGCGTAGAATTTCCGGCTTATAAAACATAAACACCCGCCATCAGGCAGGTGTTTATGTACTCTTACTTATAGGAAGGAGCGATTGTTTTATAATGCTACCAGCACCATATCTTTTGCAGATTCCGGAAGTTCTTCACCATCCATGGATACGCTTAATACAAAGTTTACATGGTACTTTGTACTGATCTGATCCAGCTCTGCGAGAGTTGCAGTGATATCTTCTCCCTCAAGACCGGCGAGCTTTAAGAAACTGTCAAGATACATAGCCTCGAGATCGTGATCCTGGGAAATAATTCCGCAGATGAAACCGATAAAGCCTTCAGCCGTACTTACGGAGAACTCAGCCACGTTGATTAAGCGGATCTTGTTGTTAAGCTCGTACATATGTTTCGAACTTTTATCAAGGTAAACGATTGAACCTTTTGCCTCTTTTACAGCTGTGTTAGCCATGTCAAGTAAATATTTAGTTTTTCCTTTTCCCTTCCGTCCTGCGATGATCTGAACCATAATGCACTCCTCCTTGGATTTTATATATTTTGTATAAAAAATCTCTTGTTTGTAAATTTATTATAGACTATTTGCTGAAAATTTGCAACCATTATTTCTAAATTTCGAAATAATTTCATACAAAAGCAGAATGTACTTCCAACACCGGCAGAATCTGCTGTCGACAGTTCTTTACGGTTGCCCGGGAGTAAAAACAGGACATGAAAACCTTCGGATCCCCCGAAAACTTTCATGTCCTGTTCATTCACGTATTCTTCCTCCTGTTTTCTGCTACCGGTCGATCTTCTCCATGATCGTCGACATATCCGAATAGAGAGCATCGCGGCTGTCCGCATGCATCACGACAGATGCGTACTCTTTCCCGTCCGCGTCCTTCTCCCCCATGATCAGGCAGTAGCCCGCCGCCTGGGTGGTTCCGGTCTTTCCTCCAAATACGGAGAGTCCATCCGGCATTTCCCTCTTTCCGAGCATGTAGTAGTTGCTGACACTCCAGGATGCGGTTTTATCCGATCCGTCCGCCCCTTTATAGGACGCCGTGTATGTCTTCGTTCCGATAATATCCCGGAACTTCTCATACTTTAACGCCTCATGGAACATCAAATAAAGGTCGTAGGCGGTCATATAGTGGTCCTCGTTCGTCAAGCCGTTGGCATTTGCAAAATGCGTCCCTGTGGCACCGATCCGGGCTGCTTCCTCGTTCATCATTTCAACAAATCCTTCGATCGATCCGCCCATATGAACTGCGATCGCGTTTGCCGCGTCGTTTCCCGACGGGATCAAAAGACCATAAAGAAGCTGCTCCAGTGTCAGCTTATCTCCGGGAACAACCCCCGCCATGGAGGAACCGCTCTCCGTGATTACCGACTCCTGAGGAACCGTCACCATATCTTCAAGATTTCCATATTTCAGGGCGACAAGCGCCGTCATAACCTTCGTCGTGCTGGCAGGATTTCTGCGTTCAAAAACATCCTGCGCAAATACGGCATTTCCCCCATCGAGCGGAAATACCCCGGCAGACTGCGCTGTGAGTGTTCCGTCTCCGTCGATCCCATCCGTTACCACCGCCAGGTCTGCCGCAAAGCCGTCCGCCGTTCTTCCGCTGCCTGAAGATGCGAACGTCTCGATCCTCTGATCCAGGGCGTAGGTATTTCCCGTATCTGCAAGTCCGGCGCAGCCAGTCGCGCCAAGAATCAGGCAGAACCCCACGATCCCCGGGATCCATCTTTTCTTCTTACTCATTACTTATACATCTCACGCCACTCAAGATCTCCGCGATCCAGAGCCTTGATCAGAAGCTCTGCTGTCGCAAGGTTTGTCGCAAGCGGGACGTTGTGGATATCGCAGAGTCTCACCGCCTTGTTGACATCCGGCTCGTGGGACTTCGGTGACAGCGGGTCTCTCAGGAAGATCACAAGATCGATATCATTGTTCTCGATCTGTGCTCCCATCTGCTGCTCCCCGCCAAGGTGGCCAGGAAGGAATTTATGGATATTTAAATTTGTGACTTCCTCAATGAGTTTTCCGGTCGTTCCGGTCGCATAGAGGTTATGTTTACTTAAGATCCCTTTATACGCGATACAGAAGTTCTGCATCAGTTTCTTTTTGGAATCATGCGCGATCAGTCCAACATTCATAAGAATACCTCCTAGAATTCCAGTTTATTTTGCTGCAGTCCGACGTTTAAAAGAACGCCGATGCCGATATAAAGACTTACCAGAGAACTTACACCATAACTGATAAATGGAAGCGGAAGTCCGGTATTCGGGAAAATCCCGGTGGCAACCGCAATGTTTGTAAATGCCTGGAATCCAACGAGAGCAGCCATCCCCGTACAGAGGAGCTTTCCGGTCAGATCTCTCGTTCTCCCTGCCATTCGCAGGCATTCAAATACGAAGAGAAGGTAGAGAACCAGCACAAGCATGCAGCCCACAAACCCCATCTCCTCACCGATCACGGCAAAAATAAAATCGGTGTGTTCCTCAGATAAGAAATTTCCGTTTTTTACGGAAATGGCCGTCTCGTTGAGCAGACCTTTTCCATACAGCATTCCCGATCCGATCGCCATCTTTGAGTTATCCTGCTGGACATTTAAGTCTGCGAATTTTCCCGGATTGATGAAGGCGAGGATTCGGTTTACCTGATATCCTGTCAGGAACGGAACAGCGCCCCGCTCAGCAAGAAATACCGTGAGTGCCAGCCCCGGGATCCCAACAGCAGCCGCGCCGATGATCCACTTATAGCTGAGTCCTGCGACAAAGATCAGGCATACAATAATGAACACGATAACGATACTCGTGGACAGGTCCGGCTGTTTCATAATGAGAAGCAGCGGAACCGCAGCAAAAGCCCCGACGATGATCAATGTGCGGGGATCGTTGATCTTCTCCTGATTTCGCTGCAGAAACCAGGAGAAGAAAATGATCAGACCGATCTTAACAAATTCCGACGGCTGGAAGCGTCCGATCACAGGAAGTGTGATCCAGCGTCTCGCACCCGTTCCGGCTCCTCCAAACTGTCCTGCGACAATGATCGCCAGCAGGATCGCCACACAGGCAAGATAGATCACGCCGGTACAGCGCATCAGTTTGTGGTAATCCATCAGAGCCAGGAAGATCATGATCACCAGTCCGCCAAAAAGGCCGATCAACTGGCGGTTGATATAGCTTCTGTCTCCGTTTACCGCACTGTTGATCACAAGAAGCCCGATCACATTTAACGCCAGGGCGTAGAACAACAGACGGAAATTGAAGTTTTTAAAATTGTATTCTGAAAGCATGTATTAAAATGTCCCCTTAACCAGCAGTTCCCGAACCGGAACACTGGCATACAGGACCGGGAGCTTTTCTCCCGCCTTTCTCTGATCCATGTGGATCACCTTGACCTCCAGTTGTTCCGGATCGATCATCATATATCTTGATATGACTTTTATCATGTCGTTTTTTAACATCTCCAGGATTTCCGGCGTACATCCGGCCCGGTCCGCGATCAGCAGAAATTCAAGCCGTTTTTTCGCGATACTTCCGGAATTTCTCCCTGTCAGGATATGGAACAGTCTCTTTTTCATTTATGCCCTCTTTAAGAGGCCGCTAAACATATGGAAGAATCCTTTGTTTTTCTCAAGCCCCATAAGCGGCACCTCCTGACCAAGTATCCGCTTACAGATGTTAAGATAAGCCTGTCCGGCAAAGGAATTCATTCCCACCAGAGGTTCCCCCTGGTTCGTGGAGATCACGATCTCCTCATCGTCCGGGATCGCGCCGAGGATCGGGATTCCAAGGATATCCGTCACATCTTCCATCGACATCATATCCCCCCTCCGGACCATATCCATCCGGATCCGGTTCACGATGAGATCCATCTTTGAGATTTCTTCCGCCTCCAGCAGGCCGATGATCCGGTCTGCGTCACGGATCGCCGATACCTCGGGAGTCGTGACGACAAAAGCACGGTCCGCTCCGGCAATGGCGTTTTTAAATCCCTGCTCGATCCCCGCAGGACAGTCTAACAGTACATAATCACACTCTTCTCTCAGATCATCCACCAGCTTTCGCATCTGACCGGGAGTCACGGAGGACTTGTCCCTGGTCTGGGCGGACGGAAGTAAAAACAGGTTCGGATATCTTTTGTCCTTTATCAGTGCCTGCTTCAGACGGCAATTCCCCTCCACGACGTCCACAAGGTTGTAGACGATGCGGTTCTCCAGTCCCATCACCACGTCGAGATTCCTGAGACCGATATCTGTATCGATCAGGATCACTTTCTCCCCGAGCATGGCAAGTCCTGTACCGACATTCGCTGAGGTCGTCGTCTTGCCAACACCCCCTTTTCCGGATGTAACAACAATGACTTCACTCATAAGAATATCCTCCTGTATTAAGTTATGAATGTACTCGCATCTCCTCTGTTTTCAGAGATTGATACCGGATTGGCAAAAGCTCAAAAATTTTCCTGCGGGCAGACCTGCACCCGTTTTCTGATCTTTGCCCCTGGTACCACAAGATATATTTTACATGAAAAAAGCAAAAAATTCCAGTAAAAAATAGATTTTATAAAAGCTTTATAAAAGGAAACTGATACGGACCTCTTTTATATAAAATTCAGCGCACTCAGAAAGCTCTTTTTGATCGGTTCTTCGACAACTTTTCCGTTCTCAGAGAGGATCATCATCGGACCGCGCCCAAGATGGCGTCCTTTCTCCGCTTTTTTCAGGGAAAGTCCCGCGATCCGGACCGATATCGGTGCCATCTCAAAAGCAACGATCACCGCATCCTCATTTCCGCAGATCCCCGCATGGGCCGCCCCGCGGAGCGCTCCTAAAATGATGATGTTCCCTTTTGCGCTGACTTTTGCTCCTTTTTCCACATCACCGATCACCACGATGCTGGCCTCTGATTCCAGCTCGTCCCCGTCCCGGAGATTCCCTTTATAAAACTGACCTGTGAGGGAAGACAGCTCCATCAGTCTCTCATTGAGTGCTTTCTCACATTTTCTCGTCCGGTTTCCGTCCGTGTCGAGAAGACACAGCACCTCGATATCGGAATTTTCCGTGATCGTCTGCACAACACGGTACTCTTCCTCTGGAGTCAGGTCCCGTCCCTCCAGGGTCAGCGTCATCTGGGCAGCTCCCCAGAATTTCGCCGTCGCCTTGAACTTCTTTGCAATCGCCTGAAGAACTTTCTCAAAATCCAGGTCTTTCTCCAGATAAACCGTCATTCCGGCTTTATTTCCCTTGATTACGACAGCTTCTTTCATCTTGAAATCCCCCTTTTATGTAACTTTGACAGGTGCGCCAGACCGCCGGTCCGTCAACGCCTTACAGCCCGGCAGTTTCGCCGGGCTGCAGCATTTTGTCTGTGCAGTGCGCAGACTAGTCTCCGATCTCTACGTTCGAAGAGTTCAGCGCACTGTTATTCAGAATGTAATTCAGGTCTGTATATCCGTAGTAGAACCGGTAAATATTTTTCGCCGCCGTCGCCGCGTTGGAGGAAGAATATCCGTATGGGATATTCACCGTCACCGCGATCTCCGGATTCTGGTATGGAGCAAAGGAAACGAAGAACGCGTGGTTGACGCGGTGTCCATTTTTTATCTCCTCGGCAGTACCCGTCTTACCTGCGATATCGACTTCCAGGTCACTGAAGATCTTCCTCGCAGAACCATCCGAGATTACACGGCGCATTCCGGTGTGGACAGCGTTCCATGTGGAATCTTTGACGTCGATGGTCGAACGTACTTCCGGTGTGAAATCTTTTAAGAGATTTCCCTGGGAATCCGTCATCTTGTCGAGCAGACTCAGTTTGAATACCGTTCCCTTATTGGCAACTGCCGTGATATATCTGGAAAGTTGGATATTGGAGTAAGAGTTTTTACCCTGTCCGATCGAAGATGCCTCCGGTTTCTCCGTCGTCATCTGCGGCTCTCTCTCAGCAATCTCGATTCCGGATGTCTCATCGAGTCCGAACATGGACGCATACTTTCGGATCTTCTCGATACCGAGTTCCGGTGAATAGTTTCCGTTTTCATCCATGGAGAGGCGGTGTCCCATCTCAGAGAAGAACACGTTGCAGGAGTTCTGGATGCCGTGGACCACATCGAGAGGTCCATGCTGTCCCGGGTAGATCCAGCAGCGCAGCGCCGGTGTGATCTCCTTGTAGATACCGGTACAGTTCACCGTATCATTCAGCCCGATCACGCCTTCCTCAAGAGCCGCCACCGCGATGATCGGCTTGAAGGTCGATCCAGGCGCCTTCTGTGCCTGTGTGGCATTGTTAAAGAGCGGCAGGGACTGATCGTTATTTAACTTGTTGTAATACTCCGCATCCACGGTTCCGGAGAACTTGTTGTTGTCGTAGCTCGGGTAGGTCACGAGTGCCCGCACCTCACCGGTGTTGACGTCCGTGATCACGGCACTGGCAGAACACGGGTCCAGGGCAAGCTGGGCAGGTGTGATCTCGATATCGGAGATCTTGTTTCTGATAAACTGGAATGCGTACTCATCTCCGCCCGCCTCCAGCATCCGGACTTCATTCTCGTCGTAAGCCAGAATATTCTGGTCATAGAGGGCGAGGCAGAGTTCCTTTCCGGACACGGTGCCGTTATTGACAAGGTAGCGGAAGATCTTCTTCGTGAACGCCGCATCGTTCTGCAGGTCATCCATCACATATTCCACGATCGTCTGGTAAATACTGTCCGCATCAGAGTATCTGGACTCGATCTTCAGCTTTGTCGTGTCGATCCAGCTCTCCGCGATCCCGTCGTACAGGTAATCCCTGAGGCTGATGGAATCGTTCTTCCATGCGTTGTATGTGTCAGACTCCTGGTCGATCTTGTCTGTCTGTATGATCCCACGGTCGGAAAGCAACGTATAGATATACTGCATGTAGGCAAACATGTCTTCCGGCAGGTCTGCCATCTTTCTCGCGGATCCATCCGTGAGCTCGCTCCGGATCTGTGCGAGGATCTGTTCTCTCGACTGGCTGTACTTCGCATAGATGTTTTTCTCTGTCTGGGACGCCTCCGGCGCGGAAAACGCTGCAAGGTCCAGGACATTGTTGTTGATCAGCTGGTAGTAGACATCCTTCACAGGGATCGGGATATTTGCCGCCTTCTTATAATCGTTGTCATCAAGATCACGGTTCACGAGCTTGCCCGTGATGATACCGGCAAGCTGCTGCTCCAGAATATGATACACACCGATCTGGAGATCCCGGTCCAGTGTCAGGTAGATGTCATGTCCTGCCTCCGGCTCTGTTCTCTTAACGACCTCAAGGATCCGTCCCATACTGTCCACATACATAGTCTGGGAACCCTTCTTTCCCTGAAGCTCCGTCTCCATGGATGCCTCGATCCCGGTCTTTCCGACAAGGTCCGTCAGCTCATAGTCCGGATTCGTCTCCCGGAGTTTTTCGAGCTCATCATCCCAGACTTTTCCGATGTATCCGATGATCGGTGCAAAATAAACGCTGTCATTGTATACACGGATCGTTGATTCCTCGATGCCGACGCCTTTTAAGTTCGCGGAGTTTTCGAGAACATCCGTCATCGTCTCCTTGCTGACGTCAGAGGCGATCGTGGTGGACTCATATTTCCGGTACGCGGTGAGTCCCATCGTATAGCGGATATTGATGATCCCGAGAGCTTCCTCATCGGTAAGTTCGATCGGGTTGTCATTGTCATCCGTCAGCTGGTCCAGACCGTAATATTTTACCCTGGCGTCAAAGACTTCCCTGGCCGTCACATCGGACGGATATTTTCCATCCGCGTCATCCAGTTCATCCGTCTTTTTTAATCCGTAATAGTCGCTCAAAAAGCGTTTTCTCGCCGCCTCGCTGGTGGTCGTGAAGATCATATTCCCGGAGGAGTCATAACCCACGGAAAAATCTCCTTCCACGTTCTCGCCGTGACGGTTTAAGATCCGGACAAGCTCCAGGAGCATCCGGTTTCTGTCGTTGGATCTTTTGTAATCTCCGTTATCCTGAAGCGTCACATTGTACGACAGTTTATTATATGCAAGAAGATTCCCGTTTCTGTCATAAATATTTCCGCGGGTACCGGCAAGACTGATCTTTTTTTCCGTCTTTGCCATATAGTTTTCCTGGTACTGCTCTCCTTCCATGATCTGAAGATTGAACAGGCGCATGCCAAGGATCGCGTACAGCCCCACAAATACCACCGCCAGGATCACAAGTCTTGACGACAGCAGCTTTTTCATAAACTCTTTCAGAATTTCAGAAAAATCGTTAAACAATCGTTGTGTCTCTCCTTTTTTCCATCTCTTCCAGTCTGCGGCTGATATAGAGGAACAGCCGGTACAGGATCAGTGTTGTCACCACGGTGAAGATCGTCTCCGGCAGGATAATGTTGATGAAATAATAGCCGAAATGTAATCTTCCCCGCACCAGGAAGCCGAATACATAAAGATAGAAATTATAAAACACTTCGTTCAGCGCTGAAAGCACCAGCGGCAGCGTAATATAGTCCTCATAATAATACTTCGTGCAGATTCCGTTTACATAGCCCATCCAGATAAAGATCAGCGTGTGAAATCCGAGCGGACCTCCGGACGAGAGGTCCATCAGAAGTCCCGCGATCAGTCCGTATCCCATCCCCCAGGCACTTCCCCGGATAAACCCGAAGGAAAAGACAAGGATCACCATGAGATTCGGATATACCGCCAGGAACGGCAGCAGCGGGAAAATACAGGTCTGCACGATAAATGCCAGGATCACCAGCAGAAAACTCGCGATGATCCGCTTCATATTGCTATTCATTGATCTCCGGCCCCGCATCCTTTAAGTCTGTAATCACCAGGACCTCCTGAAGTCTGTCGAATCTCGCGGCAGGGATCAGGTATCCCGATTTCGTCAGGTTGTCGTTGTAATCCACCGTGATGTCCGTCGCATACCCCACGAGGATCCCCGGCAGGAATTTTCCGCTGATATTGGAAGTGACGATCATGTCGCCATCCTTGATATCATCGTCCTTTTCCATATAGGAAAGCTTTAACCGGCCGTCTTTAAACAGCTGAAGATCTCCCGCGACGATACAGGAATCCCCGGACTGCTGCGCCATGGCGCTCACACGGCTGGAGTCATCGATGATCGAGCGGACTGTCGCGTAGTTCGCTCCCACATCTGTGACGATACCGACAAGACCGCCTCCGGCGATGACGTTCATATCCTCTTTGATCCCGTCATCGGATCCTTTGTCGATCCGGAATACGGAAAACCAGGAACTCGAGTCTTTTGCGATGATACGGGCACCGATCTTATGGTACTGCATATATTCCTGATCCAGTTCATAGAGACTTCTGAGGCGCTCCAGCTCGAACTGTTCCGAGCGGAGTCTCGTATTTTCCTCCGTCAGCTCATCCACTCTCGTCTTTAAGGTCTCATTCTCTGCCAGAGCCGTCTTCAGTTTTCCGACGCTGCTCAGTTCATTGTAGAGTCCGCCGCCGACCCTGTTCACACCGGACTGGATCGGCACCAGCACATATCCCACCGCGGTCCGCAGCGGATTTAAGATGCTTCCCCTGATCGTCGTAATACCGATCATACAGATACAGAGAAGCGACAGTCCAAATAGAAAATATTTCGTATTGTTTTTCATGTTTCAAAAATTCCCCGTTCTCTCAGGCTCACATAGGAATTATCTCCGATAATGATATGGTCCAGAAGCGGGACTCCCATGAGCTTTCCTGCTTCCATGACACGTTCTGTAAAGAGGCAGTCCTCCCTGCTCGGCGTCGGATCCCCGCTTGGATGGTTGTGGAGCAGAATGATCCCGCAGGCCCTGGACCGCAGCGCCTCGATAAAGATCTCCCGCGGCGTCGCGCAGGAGGCATTCACCGTTCCGATCGAGACTGTTGTATCCTTTAACAGAATGTTCTTTGTATTCAAAAGCAGAAGTTTCAGATTCTCCTGTTCCAGATGGCGCATTTCCTCCATATAGAATGCAGCCACCTTTGACGGCGCATCAAAAACGACCGTCTTTTCTGATGCCGCCGTTTTCCAGATCCTCGCCGAAAGTTCTCCGACGCACGCGAGCTGGATCGCTTTCACTTCCCCGACCCCGCGGATCTCTTTATAATCCTCCACGGCGCCATGGAGGAGTCCCGCCAGCCCCGGTGGATTTCCGGAATTCAGAATCTCCTCCGCCATCTCCCGCACCGGGATATTCTTTGTCCCGGATCGCAGGATCACCGAGAGGAGTTCCGCATCAGAAAGCGACGCCGGGCCTTTCTCCAGCACCTTCTCATAAGGGCGCTCCGAGACCGGCAGCCCCTTCATCGTCTTTCCACATTTCTTTTCCATACTGACATCCCGCCTTTCCGGTCTCTCCAGGTACACGGTGCGGCAGATATCCCCTTTTTGTCATCCGTACATTCCCCGGCTGACAGAAGTTTCCCGGAAAACAGATCTTCCTACAGGAAACGGTAGATCAGGATCGCAACGATCACGCCGATGATGCTCGCCATCGTGATCCGGATGCTGAGTCCGAACGTGATCACAAGGATCCCGAGGTTTAAGACGAGCGGATCGTTCAGTCCGAACGATTCCCCGAAATTTAACCAGGAAAGTCCCGGCACTCTCGCTGTCATCTCTCCGATAAAGCCTCCAAGAACGATCCCGGAAAGCAGAAGGAGAAGCAGGACCCAGGAGCTTTTACTTTTCATACTGTTGATTCCTCCCGATCGCCGGGACCGCATAGCAGTCCCGGCACTTTATGCACAGAAGTTTAGCATATTTCTGGCTCAAAAACAATGAGTTAAGAAAAAGTTCACATTTACAATGTCACGATACCAGCATCGACTAATTTCTGCAGGGACATCAAAATACCGAGTTTTGCGTGGAACCAGGTAAGTCCTCCCTGGAAGTATACCGCATACGGCGGCTTGATCGGACCATCGGCGGAAAGCTCGATGGAGGATCCCTGAACGAAGGCGCCTGCTGCCATGATGACGTCGGAATCGTATCCCGGCATCGCCCACGGTTCCGGAGTCACAAAGCTGTCCACCGGCGCTGCCGCCTGGATTCCCTCACAGAATTTGATCACGCCTTCCGGTGTGCCGAAGGTGATCGCCTGGATGATGTCGTGACGGCTCTCCGTTCCGTTCGGAACGACGCCGAATCCAAGCTTCTCATACACATTTGCAGCAAAGATCGCACCTTTCAGTGCTCCCGCAACAACGGTCGGGGAGAGGAACAGTCCCTGATAGAGAGACTGGCTGACGCCAAGGCTGGCGCCGACCTCTTTTCCGAGTCCCGGAGCTGTCAGACGGTATGCCGCTCTCTCCACACAGTCCTTCCGTCCGACGATATAGCCGCCGATCGGGGCAAGTCCGCCGCCCGGATTCTTAATTAAGGAACCGACGATCATGTCCGCTCCTACATCCGTCGGCTCCAGTTCCTCGACAAACTCCCCGTAGCAGTTATCGACCATGCAGATCACATCCGGCTTGATGGACTTGATAAAGGAGATCAGTTCGCCGATGCGCTTTACGGATAAGGTCGGTCTCGTCGCATATCCCTTGGAG
This sequence comes from Clostridium sp. CM74B_53, assembly GCF_036318045.1. Classification (NCBI taxonomy): domain Bacteria; kingdom Bacillati; phylum Bacillota; class Clostridia; order Eubacteriales; family Clostridiaceae; genus Clostridium; species Clostridium sp. CM74B_53. The sequence goes on from NZ_JAWQDE010000002.1 coordinate 69,081, forward strand.
CGCTGGATCTCGATGAGCTTTGTGCGCTCGTTGATCGCTTTTCTGATGTTCTCGAAGTCGAAATCTCCATTCGGAAGAAGATCCACCTGGCTGTAGGTGATGCCGAATTCCTTTAAGGAGCCGACGGAATCACGGATCCCGATGACTTCCTCCAGCGTATCATACGGCTTTCCGACCGGGGAGAGGATCTCATCGCCCGGGCGGAGATTTCCGGAAAGGGCGATGGTAAGCGCGTGGGTTCCGGAGATCAGCTGCGGCCGCACAAGGGCATCCTCACCGTGAAATGCTTTTGCGTATACTTCTTCCAGCGTGTCACGGCCAAGGTCATTGTAACCGTAACCGGTCGTTCCGGCAAAATGAATATCGCTGACTCTCGCCTCCTGCATGGCTTTGATGACCTTCAGCTGATTGTACTCCGCTGTTTTATCGATCGTCTCAAAGCGGTCATGCAGACTCTTTTCGATCTCTCTTCCGTAATTTAAAACTTTCTCAGAGATTCCAAGCTCTCCGTACATCTTTGTAAGTTCCATGTCTTCTCCTTTTACTTTATCACGATTCCTCTGTCCTGCAGATCTTTTAACATCCACGCGAGGATCTTTTCTCTGTCAAAATCAAAGTTCCCCTGGTCCACCCAGGTCACTTCTTTTTCCCTCTTAAACCAGGTAAGCTGGCGCTTCGCGAAATGTCTCGTGTCGCGCTTGATGATGTAGACGGCCTCATCCAGAGAGATCGTCCCGTCCAGGGCATCCAGGATCTCCTTGTATCCCAGCCCCTGCATGGATACCATCTCCCTCGTGCAGCCCATCTCTTTCAGTTTTTCCACTTCCGCCAGCAGCCCGTTCTTCATCATGAGGTCCACCCGCAGGTCGATCCTCTCATACAGGCGGCCGCGGTCCATGTTGAGCACATAGTAGGCAAAATTGTAGGGCGATTCCTTTTTGCGCTCCGCCTCGTTGTGGGCGGAAATCTTTGTCCCGGTCTTTTTATAAAACTCCAGGGCGCGGATCACACGCTTTACATTGTTCTCATGGATCGCCTCCGCTGATTCCGGATCCACTTCCTTTAACATGTCGTGGAGAGCGGAAGCTCCTTTCTCTGCCGCCAGGCGCTCCAGCTCCTCCCGGTATCCCGTATCCCCGTCGTTTTCCGTAAAGTCGATGTCATTCACCAGCGCCTGGATATAAAATCCAGTCCCTCCGGCGATGATCGGGATATGCCCGGCCGCGTAGATCTCCTCCATAGCCTCTTTCGCGAGTTTCTGGAATACGACAACGTTAAATTCGTCCCACGGGTCCAGAACGTCGATCAGGTGGTGGCGGACACCGTCCATCTCCTCCTTCGTCACCTTCGCGGATCCGATATCCATGTGGCGGTACACCTGCATGGAGTCGGCGCTGATGATCTCCCCGCCGATCTTTTTCGCGAGTTCCACGGAGAGGGCGGTCTTTCCGGACGCTGTCGGCCCGGTGATTATGATCAAAGGCTTTTTCATCATACGATCCTCTTGAATTTCTTTTCCATCTCATATTTGCTGATCGCAACGATCGTCGGTCTCCCGTGCGGGCAGTTATATGGATTCTCCAGTTTTAACAGTTCATCGATGAGCTGATCCGCCTCCGCGAAGGACAGCTCGTTGTTTCCCTTTACCGCAGCTTTGCAGGACATGGTGGCGATCCGGTCGTAGACGGACTCCACATTCTTCCCCATGCTGTCGTCGGAAAGGCCATCGATGAGCTCCATCAGGAGATCTTTCTTTGCCAGGGAGAACAGGTTGTCCGGCACTGCGCGCACCGCGTACTCATTTCCGCCGAACGGTTCGATCTCGAACCCGATGTCCGTAAACACCTTCATGTGGCGCTTTAAGAGGTCCGCCTCCTGAAGGGAAAGTGTCAGGATGATCGGCGGGCTTATGAGCTGGGAAGTGTACTCTCTCGTCTTTAATGACGCAAAATTCTTCTCAAAGAGCACTTTCTCGTGGGCAGCATGCTGATCGATGATATAGAGGCTACCGTCATATTCCACGAGCCAGTAAGTCTCAAAGACCTGCCCGATCAGGCGGTGGCGCTTTCTCGCAGATTCTGAGAGGAGACGGTTGTCGAACATCTCCATCTGGGTCGGCTGGAGGTCTTTTGTTTTTTCCGCCCGGGGTGTGATTCCCGGCTGGTCCTGTTCAGACCGTACTTCCTGACTATCTTTTCTGTCCGCAGAGTCAGCACTCTTTGTCACGGCACCGGAAATTCCGGCTCCCGGAGGAAGCGCTCCCACTTTTCTTTCTGCCGGATCCATTCCAGGAAGACCCGCCATGATATGCTCTGCCGTCTGTCCGGTCGATTGTCCGGCCGCCGGCTCCGGTTTCAGTTCCCTCGTGAGCGGCTTCGGAGGCAGGATCCATTTGCTCTCCTGCTTCTTCTCCCCGTAGGTCGGGCGTTCTTCGCGGATGCCCATCGCCTCCATGCGGCGGTGTTCAAACGGCTCCGGTCCATGGGCGTTTTTCGCCACCGGATTCATTCCGCTCCCCGGCACCGGATTCCGTGCCACGGCAGCTTCTTCCTTTGCAAGCTCGCGCTCTTCCTTTTCCGACATAAGACTCACATTCGGGATCAGCTCTTTCCCGGAAAGCGCGTCGAGAACCGCCTGCGAGATCACTCGGTACATATTCTCGCCATCTTTGAATCGAAGCTCCATCTTCGAAGGATGAACGTTCACATCGATATACTCCGGCTCCACCGTGAGGTGCAGCAGCGTGAACGGGTATTTATGCTGCATCATATAGCTCTTGTACCCATCCTCGATCGCTTTGGAGACGAGTCCGCTCCTGATATAGCGCCCGTTGATAAAATAATTCTCAAAATTCCGGTTTCCCCGGGCGATCACCGGCTTTCCGATAAAGCCCGAGATCTTCACGATCCCGGTCGACACCTCGATCGGAAGAAGGTTTGCCGCGATCTCCCGCCCGTAGACCGTGTAGATGATGTCCTTCAGGTTGTGGTTTCCCGAGGTGTGGAGACGGCTCTGGTTGTTCACGATGAGCCGGATCGAGATCTCCGGGTGGGACAGGGCGATCTTTTCCACGAGATCCGCCACATGAGCGCCCTCCGTGGCCTCCGTCTTTAAAAATTTCCGCCTTGCCGGCGTATTGAAAAAGAGGTTTCTGGAGATAAACGTAGTCCCCTCCGGTGCGCCGATCTCCTCGAGACCTTTCTCCTCACCGCCTTCGATCCGGTATCTCGATCCGGTGAGACTTCCGGAGGTTTTTGTGATCAGTTCCACCTGGGAGACTGCCGCGATACTGGAAAGCGCCTCACCGCGGAATCCCAGAGAAGACACGGTAAGAAGATCTTCTGCCGTCCGGATCTTGCTTGTCGAGTGGCGCAGAAAAGCCAACGGCAGTTCTTCCTTTTTGATCCCGCAGCCGTTATCCGTGATCCTGATAAACCCGATGCCGCCCTGGCGGATCTCCACAGTGATCGCCGTGGAACCGGCGTCGATGGCGTTTTCCATTAACTCCTTCACCACGGAAGCCGGCCGCTCCACGACCTCGCCCGCGGCGATCTGGTTGATCGTACTCTGATCCAGAACCTGAATCGGCATAGTCTCTCTCCCTCTCTTTCTTTTTCAATCCCTGCTACTGCCAGCGGTTTTTCAGCTTCGTCTGCAGCCGGTACAGGGTATTTAACGCATCGATCGGGGTCATGCTGGAAAGCTCCAGATCCCCGAGTTCTTTTATAATGTCATCGTCCTTCACGGTATCAAAGATCGACATCTGGTTGAGATCCACCTCGTCCGGCTTCGCCACCGCCTTATGCTGCGGGGACGCGCTCATCTGGGCAATCTCTTTTGCCTGGGCTGTGATATCGGCGCTCGCGAGCTCCTCAACAAGCTCCTTCGCGCGGGCAATCACCGGCTCCGGAACACCCGCGAGTTTCGCGACCTGGATTCCATAGCTCTTATCTGCCCCGCCCTTTACGATCTTTCTGAGGAATACGATATCATCCCCCTGTTCCTTGACGGCGATACAATAGTTGTTGACACCGCTGATGGTCCCCTCAAGCTCCGTGAGCTCATGATAATGGGTCGCAAACAGCGTCTTCGCGCCGAGGATCTTCGGGTTGCTGATGTGTTCGATGACTGCCCAGGCGATCGAGAGACCGTCAAAGGTGCTCGTGCCGCGGCCAATCTCATCGAGGACGAGGAGACTGTTCTTCGTGGCATTTCTTAAAATATTTGCAACCTCCGTCATCTCGACCATAAAGGTACTCTGTCCGGATGCCAGGTCATCGGAGGCGCCGACTCTCGTGAAGATCCTGTCGCAGATCCCGATGTTCGCCTCGTCAGCCGGAACAAAGCTCCCGATCTGCGCCATGAGGACGATCAGTGCCGTCTGTCTCATGTAAGTGGATTTGCCCGCCATGTTCGGTCCCGTGATGACGGCGATCCGGTTCTTTCCGTTATCCAGATATGTGTCGTTCGCGACGAACAGGCTGTCTTTGATCATCTTCTCGACAACCGGATGACGACCGTTTTTGATGTTGATCAGTCCTTTTTCGTTGATTTTCGGCTTCACGTAGTTATTCCGCATGGACACTGTGGACAGGGAGGTAAAGACATCAATGCCCGCGATCGCTTTCGCAGTGCTCTGGATCCGCAGGACCTCCGCAGCGATCTTATCGCGCACATCGCAGAACAAATCGTATTCCAGAGTGTACAGGCGGTCCTCCGCGCCCATGATGATGTCTTCCAGCTCTTTTAACCGGTCTGTCGTGTAGCGCTCCGCATTTGTCAGAGTCTGTTTGCGGATAAAGTAATCCGGGACCAAGTCTTTGAAGGAGTTTGTTACCTCAAAGTAGTATCCGAACACCTTGTTGTATTTGATCTTTAAGTTCTTGATGCCGGTCTTTTCCTTCTCCTCGGTCTCAAGATCCGCCAGCCATGCCTTTCCTTCCGTCTTTGCCTTCCGGTACTTGTCGGCTTCCTCGCTGTATCCGTCCTTGATGATGTTTCCCTCACGGAGCGAGATCGGCGGCTCATCGACGATGGACCGGTCAATGAGTTCGTAGAGATCCCGCAGCGGATCCAGATCCTCGTTCATTTTCTTTAAAAGCTCACAGGAAAACTCCCCGAGAATATCTTTGATATACGGCAGCATCTCCAGGGAATTCTTAAAGGAAAGAAGGTCCCTCGGGTTTGCCGTCTTATAGCTGATCCGCCCCATCAGGCGCTCCAGGTCATAGACGGAATTCAGGTACTCCCGGATCTCCTCCCTGGAGATATAGTTCATGTTCAGCTCTTCGATCGCCTGCTGCCGGCGCTCGATCTCCGTCTTGTCGATCAGCGGCTGTTCGATAAAGGAGCGGAGAAGTCTCGCCCCCATGGCCGTCTTTGTCTTATCGAGGACCCAGAGAAGGGAGCCTCTCTTCTGTTTTTCACGCAGAGTCTCCACAAGCTCCAGATTTCGTCTTGTGGAGGTATCGATCATCATGAACTGTCCCGTTGTGTACGGTGTAATCTTCGTCAGATGGGACAGGTCATTCTTCTGCGTCTCATAGAGATACTGAAGGACCGCACCGGATGCGATCATTCCATTCTCATAATCTCCGAGTCCAAGTCCCTCGAGACTCATCACATGGAAATGCTCTTTTAAGATCTTCCTGCAGTCATCATCCGAGAAAAACCGGTTCTCCAGTGCCGTCACGGCAAAATGATACCGCTCTTTTAACTCATCCATATCAAGTCCGGACATGAAGAGTGCCTCATTGCACACAAGCTCCGACGGCGTGAACTTGTTGATCTCATCGAGAAGCGCCCGCTCGCTCGTCACCTCCGTGACAAAAAAATCGCCGGTCGTGATGTCGACCGTCGCAATCCCGTAATTGTTTCCGGTATACACAACTGCCATCAGGTAGTTGTTCTTTGTCTCGTCCAGAGCCTGGGAGCTCGTGATCGTTCCCGGCGTCACAACGCGGATGACTTCACGCTTTACAAGACCTTTCGCGAGCTTCGGATCCTCCATCTGCTCCGCGATCGCAACCTTATAACCTTTCTGGACGAGTCTTGTGAGATAGCCTTCCACCGCATGGAACGGGACTCCGCACATCGGAGCCCGTTCTTCCAGACCGCAGTCCTTTCCCGTCAGTGTCAGCTCCAGCTCTCTCGAAACCGTCTTCGCATCCTCAAAAAACATCTCGTAGAAATCACCCAGCCGGTAAAAAAGGATACAGTCCGGATACTGCTTTTTTGTCTCGAGATAATGTGTCATCATTGGTGAAATCTGTCCCACGTCTTTTCTCCTATTCCATAACATGCCCACAGCGCCCGAAGCACTCGGCTCCGGGCGTCACATGTTTTTCATCCTTATTATTTAACAAGGGAACCCATATAGTAGAATCCCTTTGCCTCGTCTAAAGAGACATCCACGATCTTTCCGATCAGGGACGCGTCCCCGGCGAAATGTACGACTGTGTTGTTGGAAAGTCTTCCTGTCACAAAGCCGGACTCGTGGGTATCGATCTCCTCCACAAGGACTTTTTGTACCGTTCCCTCATGGCGCTTTACGACCTCTCCCGCAATGTCCTGGACTTCCTTTAACAGGCGGTCAAAACGGTTCTTTACGACATCCTCCGGAACCTGGTTCGGCATGGCCGCCGCCGGAGTTCCGGTGCGCTTGGAGTAGATGAAGGTGAAGGCGCTGTCGTAGCGGACCTTGCGCACCACGTCCATCGTCTCCTCGAAGTCTTCCTCAGTCTCCCCCGGGAATCCCACGATGATATCCGTAGTCAGGGAGATATCCGGGATCGCCGCGCGCAGTTTCTCCACCAGTGCGAGATACTGTTCCTTCGAATATTTCCGGTTCATGCGCTTTAAGATCTCACTGCTGCCGGACTGGAGCGGCAGATGTAAATGGCTGCAGATCTTCTTCGAATCCCGCATCGTCTCGATCAGCTCGTCGGAGAGATCCTTCGGGTGGGAAGTCATGAAGCGGATGCGCTCCAGTCCTTCGATCTTCTCGACTCTTCTTAAGAGCTCCGCAAAGGTGATCGGATGTTCCAGATTCTTTCCGTAGGAGTTGACGTTCTGTCCGAGAAGCATCACTTCCACAACACCGTCAGCCACAAGCTCTTCGATCTCTTTGATAATGTCCTCCGGCTCTCTGCTCCTCTCGCGTCCGCGCACATACGGCACGATGCAGTAACTGCAGAAGTTATTGCAGCCGAACATGATATTGACGCCGGACTTGAACGGATATTTTCTCTCGACCGGGAGTTCCTCCACGATCTCATTGGTTCCTTCCCAGACATCCACCACCATCTTCTTTTCCATGAAGCGCTCGTAGAGCAGCTCCGCAAGTTTGAAAATGTTGTGGGTTCCGAAGATCAGGTCAACATGGCGGTAACTCTTTTTGATCTTTGCGACAACCTCCGGCTCCTGCATCATGCAGCCGCAGAGTGCGATCATCATATCCGGATTTTTTCTCTTCACGCCGCTCAGATATCCAAGACGGCCATACACCTTTAAGTTCGCGTTCTCACGCACGGTACATGTATTGTAAAGAACGAAATCCGAGTTCTCATCGGCTCCCTCCACATATCCCGCTTCTTTTAAGATCCCAAGGAGCTTTTCGGAGTCTCTGGCATTCATCTGGCACCCGAATGTATTGATAAAACAGGTGAGCGGGCGTCCTTTTTTCGCGCTCTCCGCCTCCACGAGCTTTTTCACCTGTTCCATAAAGTACTGCTGTCTCGCCGGTTCCTCCGTCGGAGCCCCTGCGATGATATTTTTATCTATCATTCTTATGTTTCTCCAAATTTCTAAATTCAATCCTGAATGATTATAACCAAGATTCTCCGAAAATGCAACCTTGTTGTTTCACCTTACTTCCGGATCTGCCCGTCTCCGTAGATGATGTACTTCGTGGACGTCAGCGCAGGAAGTCCCATCGGACCTCTCGCGTGGAGTTTCTGGGTACTGATCCCGATCTCAGCTCCGAATCCGAATTCGAAGCCGTCGGTGAATCTTGTGGACGCATTGACGTAGACAGCTGCCGCATCCACCTCATTCAGGAATTTCTGGGCATTCTCGTAATCCTTCGTGATGATCGCCTCGGAGTGACCGGTATTGTAGTGGTTGATGTGGGCAATCGCCTCGTCCACGGAATCCACGATCTTGCAGGAAAGGATATAGTCCAGGTACTCTTTCCCCCAGTCTTCCTCCGTCGCCGCCGTAAATTCCGGTACGATCGAGCGGGCGTCCTCATCTGCGCGGATCTCCACGTTCTTCTCATCCAGACGCTTTTTCATGAGCGGCAGGAATTCCTTTGCGATCTTCCGGTGCACCAGTGTGGATTCGCAGGCATTGCAGACGCCGATCCTCTGGGTCTTCGCGTTGAAGATGATGTCGAGCGCCATATCGAGATCTGCACTCTCATCCACATAGATATGGCAGTTTCCGGTTCCGGTCTCGATCACCGGCACTGTGCTGTTCTCCACGACCGTGCGGATCAGTCCGGCCCCGCCTCGCGGGATCAGGACATCGAGATATCCGTTCATCCGCATGAACTCGCGCGCCGTCTCATGGCTCGTATCTTCGATCAGGGCGATCGCATCCTCCGGGATATTTTCCTTCTTCAGTCCATTCCGGATCGCTGCGACGATCGCTTTGTTGGATTCCAGTGCATCGCTCCCGCCGCGGAGGATCACAGCATTTCCTGCTTTAAAGCAGAGAGCGAACGCATCCGCCGTCACATTCGGTCTCGCCTCATAGATGATCCCGATGACGCCTAACGGGACGCGTTTCTGTCCGATCAGCAGTCCGTTCGGGCGTTTTTTCATGGAGATGACCTCACCCACCGGATCGTCCAGTCCGACAACCTGGCGCATGCCTTCCACGATGCCTTCGATGCGTTTATGGTTCAGTTCCAGGCGGTCCACAAGTCCCGGAGCCATTCCTCTCTCCTTCGCTCTCGCAACGTCCGCCGCATTTGCCTTTAAGATCTCGTTCTCCTCATCCAGGATCTCCTGAGCAGCTGCCAGAAGTCCTGCATTCTTTAAATTTGTCCCCATTTTTCCGAGAACATAGGAAGTTTCCTTTGTTTTCTGTCCGATTTCTGTTAACATGGCTGTTCCTCCCTGATCCGTGTTCCGGCATCCCGGTCTTTGCACCGGATCACACGCTTTTCTGTCACGATCAAATCTACATTCTTATCATACGGTCCCACCGGGATCTCCCCGAGGATCTGGAACTCATAGGCCAGCGCGATCGTCATATGACCGGCATGCTGTTCCAGATACCGGTCATAGAATCCGCCGCCTTTTCCCAGACGGGCACCGGTTTCCACAAATCCCATTCCCGGGACCAGGATCGGCGCCGTCCGGAGGATTTCTGATCTGGTCTCATCCGCTTTTCGGCATCCGTTCTTTGGTTCCATGATATGAAATGAACCTTCCGAGAGATCCTGCTCCGACTCCGTCACAAAAAACTCCATCGTCTCCCCGGTAACTTTCGGAAGACAGATGATGTATTTTTGTGCCCGGAGTTCCTCCAGAACCTCCCCGGTTCCCGCCTCCCAGTTCAGGGACGCATATCCATACACGGCTTCCGTTTCTGCAATCTCCGGAAGACCCAGGACGCGTTCCGCGATCCCCCTGTCAAGGATCCTCTTTTCTTCTTCCGGCATCGCTTTCAGACGGCTCCGTATGTCTTTTCTGAGCTCAGCTTTCTGTGTTTCCCACATTTCCGTATTTCTTTCCGAGGTCTGTCACGGAGCCGTCCTTCTCAACGATCGAAATGTTGTTCAGATGGCCTCTGAGACTTGCCTTGATGTCAGCGACATACTGCTTTCTGAGCGCCGCCTGCTCCTCTTTCTCCTCATCCGTAAGTCCTACGGACTGGGATTTATGGTAAAGTTCATTGATTCTGTCGATCTGTTCCTGTTTCATGTAATTTTCTGTCCTCTCTGTTTGTTTCCGGGATCTGCGGTTTCCCCGCTTCCGGAATGCAGGTTCCTGCCATCTGATGCACACTCACGCGAAGATGATGATCGACGCAAGCGACTGCGCAAGGCACCCGAATATGCCGGGATACCTTTTTTACGCGTGAATACTCTGGATATAATCCAGCAGCGCAAATTCGCTGCTCTTATTTGCTTTAAAGAGTGTTCCGATCTCCTCACCCTTTAAGATGCGCCACATGACTTCCACATCGTCTGCGTTCGCGATCACCATGTCGGCACCGCTCTCTGTCGCGATCTTTGCCGCGTGGAGTTTTGTCGCCATTCCTCCGGTTCCGACGTCGCTTCCTGTGGTCCCTTTTCCCATCGCCATAAACTCATCAGTCAGGTCATCCACCTGGCTGATAAATTTTGCATCCGGATTTTTCTTCGGGTCATCCGTGTAGAGCCCGTCGATGTCGGAGAGAAGGAATAACAGATCTCCCTCGACAAGAGCCGCAACGATGGCGGAAAGGCGGTCATTATCACCGAATTTGATCTCATATGTAGATACGGTATCGTTCTCGTTTACGATCGGCACCGTTCCGAGTTTTAGAAGTTCATTGAACGTATTTTTCGCGTTTGCGCGGGAAGTATCGTCCAGGATCGTCGCCTTTGTGATCAGGATCTGTGCCGCCGTCTGGTTGTACTCGGAAAAGAGTTTCTGATATACCATCATGAGGCGTGCCTGACCGACCGCCGCGTAAGCCTGTTTCTCGGCAACCGTCTCCGGCTTCTTTCCGCCGAGCGTCTGGCGCCCCGTCGCGATCGCACCGGAGGAGACAAGGATCACTTCTTTTCCCATTCCTCTCATATCGCTGATGACGCGGACCAGTTTCTCGATCTTTGCAAGGTTCAGGTCTCCGGTCTCCGCATGTGTCAATGAGGAAGATCCGATTTTGATCACGATCCTCTTTTTATCTTTTAATAATTCTCTCTCTGTCATATGAAAGTCCCCTTTCCAACGGAATCAGGCAGTACCGCCTTTTTCTCCGGCGCACTGCCGCTTTTACAGTTTAACCTACCGCTGCATACCGCTTGATGATCTCTTCCGCAACCTTCAGGCCGTCCATGGCCGCCGATGTGATCCCTCCGGCGTACCCGGCTCCCTCGCCGCATGGATAAAGCCCCTTTAAACTGCTCTGAAGGCTCTCATCGCGGCAGATCCTGAGCGGTGATGACGTACGGCTCTCGATTCCTGCAAGGACAGCGTCCGCCCGGTCGAATCCTCTGATCCGTCTTCCGAACTGCTCCATCCCTTCAAGAAACGCTCCGTTTAAGGCCTCTGGCATCAGTTCCCGCAGGTTCGCGAAGGAATATCCCCCGCAGAACACAGGTTTCACATCTCCCAGGGCCACCGTCGGTCGGTTTGCGGCGAAATCGCCGTAGAGCTGGACGGGGATCTTTCCTCCGCCGAGCGCGAATGCACGCTCTTCCAGGGTTCTCTGGAATGCGATGCCGCCCAAAGGACCGGCTGTCGGGAAATCCGCCGGAGTGACCGCCACGATCAGGGCACTGTTTGCGATGCCGCTGTCCCGTTTAAAATTGCTCATTCCGTTGACTGCCAGACGTCCTTTTTCCGAGGAGGCGTTCACCACCATTCCTCCCGGACACATGCAGAACGAGTAGACGCCGCGGCCGCTGGTTGTCTTCGCGGTCACTTTATACGGCGCGGCGCCGAGTTTTCCGGCGTCCTCCAGCCCATACTGGTTCCGGTTGATCTGCGCCTGCGGATGCTGGATCCTGAGTCCCACCGCAAACGGCTTCGGCTCCATAAAGACCTTCATCCTGTCAAGTTTCTCAAAAAGATCTCTGGCACTGTGTCCCACAGAGAGGATCACCTGCTCCGTCCCGATCACGGTCCCATCTGCGAGCTTTACTCCGGAAACTCTGCCGTTTTCCTCCAGGATCTCCGTGACTTCCGAGCGGAAATGGACCTCTCCGCCTCCGGCGATGATCCTGTTTCTCAAATTTCTGACCACTTCTCTCAGCACGTCGGTCCCGATGTGAGGTGCATGGTCATAAAGGATCGACGGATCCGCCCCCATCTCCACAAAGGTGGAGAGGACTTTTCCGTTCCTTCCCGAAGTATCTTTTACAAGTGTATTTAGCTTTCCGTCTGAGAATGTTCCGGCTCCGCCCTCACCAAACTGGACGTTCGAGCGGATATCGAGCGCCGGATCCCCGTTTTTCCAGAAATCCTCTACTTTTTTTGTTCTCTCCTCAACGGCATCTCCCTGTTCAAAAAGGATCGGGGCATAGCCGTTTTCGGCGAGTGCCAGCGCTGCGAACATCCCGGCAGGACCTGCCCCGATGATCACCGGGCGCTTTCTCATCTCCTGCGTTCCATGTTCCGGGTACGCATATAGTTTCGAGTCTTCTGCCCGGACATTCTGGTTTGCCGCCTTTTTGATGACTGCTGCCTCTTTTTTTCCGCCTGCAAGTGTCACATCCACAATATAACTGAACAGCAGATTCGGCTTCTTTCTCGCGTCGATGGAGCGGTGGACGATCTGGATCTCCCCGATCGCCGATTCATCGATTTTTAAGAGCTTTGCCGCCTTTTTCTTTATCGCCTCTTCCGCGTGATCCACGGGAAGTGTGAGCTGATTGATCCGGATCATATGTATGTTTTTTCCTTTCCTGTCTTCCCCGGGCTCTGTTCCCTTCCGATCCGGAGAATTTCACCTGTTTTTCCTGTCCCCGGACAGTTTTTCTGTATCCTTGGACGACCCCTGCGGCTGCATGAGATCCGGCTGCATATCCGGATGACCATGCCCACTGCAGGTTGTATCCGCCGCAGATCCCATCGACATCCAGAAGCTCCCCGACCATGTAAAGTCCGGGAACGCGTTTTGACTGCATAGTTTCCGCTTCTATCTCTGTTGTATCGACACCGCCTGCACAGATCTGGGCCTGTTCAAAAGGATTTGTCTCCTTCACCGGGATCACAAACTCCCGAATCACAGAAACCAGACTGTTCAGCTCCTCTTTCGTCAAGAGTCCCGCCTGTCTTTCGGGCCGGATCTTTGCCGCTTTTAAGAGCACCGACGCGAGTTTCTTATTAAAAATACCGTTTAAAAATGTCTCGGCAGTTTCCCCCGAAAGGCAGGATCTCTGCTCCTTCAAAAGATCCTGGACTTCTTCTTCATCCAGATCCGGCAGAAAGTTCAGGACTGCAGACACCTTCTGCTTCCGATCCAAAAGCTTCGCCGCATACCTGCTCACCTGGAATACCGGGATGCCCGAGATCCCGTAGTCCGTGATCTGGAGTTCTCCCCGGTCTTTTGCCGCTGTCTTTCCGTCCCCGGTCCGGATCTCCACAAGGCAGTCCGTCCGGACTCCGGAGGCTTTCGGGAGGAGATTTCCTTCGCATTTCAGCTGGACAAGCGCCGGGAGCGGCTTGATGATCCGGTGTCCAAACTGTCTCGCGAGCTCATAGCCGCTTCCGTCGGATCCTGTTCCTTTCGCCGCCATGGAACCGCACGCCAAGATCAGGAAATCACCTGTATAGATCCCACGGTCTGTCTCGACCGAAAAACGGTCTTTCTGTCTTTTCGCGTTCCGGACTTCACATTCCGTAATGATCCGGACTCCCGCACGGTCCGCTCCCCGGAGCAGTGCATCGAAGACCGTCTGCGCCTGACCGGACATCGGATATATATAGCCGCCGCGGTCCATCGTCAGGACACCAAGTTCCCGGAAGAACGCTGTCGCGGCGGACGGTGGAAAATTCCGGATGGCAGCTGTTTCAAATCCGCTCTGATCACTCCTGTAGCAGGACGGATCCATATAGAGGTTTGTCAGGTTGCACTTGCCGTTTCCCGTTGACAGGATCTTTTTTCCCGGTCGGGCCGTGTGCTCCAGGACCGTCACATCCGCACCCTGTTTTGCCGCAGTGATCGCGGCCATAAGTCCTGATGCACCGCCGCCGATGATGATCCCTTTCCGTCCTCTGAAACTTTCCGCCATTCTATCTCTCCCCTGTACCTGATTTACGGCAACCGTTCATCTGTGCGATGATCCGCGCATGGAACCCGATCACAGATCATCCGGGGATCATCCCGCCGAACGGTTACAATTTATATTAGTATATCGACCTGAACGCAAAATTTCAAGTATCAACTGCTGTAAGATTCCAGATAACTGAATATTTCTGCCATTGTCGGAAACCAGATCCCGGTCATCAGCCGTTCCTGTTCTTCCTCCGGAAATTCTGCGAGCGGCATGTGGGTAAAGAGATCCGTGGTCTCCTTTCCCTTATCGTATACGATCAGATATCCTTCCTCGGCAACAAGAAAATATCGTTCTTCCTCCTCCGCCATCGTCTCATGTTCCACCTGTTCCTGGTTTAAGACCACATGGATCTCCTCCGTCTCCTTCGCGAAGACCGGCTCTTCCACAGACTGCTGCATCTGTACCTCCTCTGTTCCCCGGGCTTCCTCCCCCGCAGTCATAAGGAACAGCGTGATCAGGCTGGCGGATGTCAGAAAGAAAAAGAAAAGAAAGCAGGATACATACTTTTTCATAGGAATATTCCTCCTTTTATGAAAGTATCTGCTTTCTTTTTCTTTTTTAAACATATATTTTTATTTAACAGGAAATTCCGATGGAACTTCCCGTTAAATAAAAATTTTACATTAAATGAAGCTTTCTGAACACCCTGAGAAGTTTCGTTCCGCCCGGCATGGTCTTAAGTTCCGCCGCAGACAGGGCGCCAAGCTTGATCAGGAGCACACCGTAAACGATCACTGCAACCATCATCGCAAACATCGTAGAAAGCGCATTGCTCTTTACCGCGAGATGCACAAGCTGATAGGAGCCAAACGCAAAGAGTCCCATCACTGCAGAAGCGATCACCGGGATCACAACGGTCTTTTTCATCTCCTGCCGGTAACCGAGAAGATTCCGGATGGATCTCGCATTCATCAGGCACATGAACACCGCGAACAGGATATTCGCAAATACCATGCTGTAGATTCCCATATGGAATCCCAGCGCCATGATCTCAAGTGCGATCAGATGGAGGACAAGGGAGATCACCGCGTGAAAGATCGGAAGACGCATTTTGTCGATTCCCTGAAGGATCGCGTTCGTCACCGTAGAGACGGAGTAAAATACGACCGCAAGAGAACCGTAGATCGTCATCCGGATCGCCAGGGTATTATCTCCAGAGAACAGCAGGTTATTCACCGGTCCCGCAAGTACCGTAAGTCCCACAGTGGACGGGATCGCCACAAAGCAGGAGAAACGGATCGCAGATGCCACGCGCTCTCTCACAAGCTTTTTGTCTCCCATCGCCACTGCCCTGGATACGGACGGGATCAGGGAGGACGAAAGGGCATTGGAAATCGCCATCGGCACATTGATCAGCAGATGGTATTTTCCTGTATACACTCCCCAGATGGAGGCAAATTCATCTCCCTGTCCGAGAGTCTTAAAGTTGTATGCGAGAATCCCGTTATCCAGCACGCTGTTTAAGTTGTAGATCGCGGAACTCAGGATAACCGGAACGACCGTGAAGAACAGGACTCTCGTGATCTCCTTATAGCTCTCCACAAATTCCGTCTGATCCCTGCGGATCTGACGTCTGCGGACGTTTCTGCTGATTGCAAAGAGGAAAAGCAGAAAGATCAGCGCCGTGAAGGCGCCCGCACCTGTACCGATCGTTCCTCCGGCAGCTCCCCAGGCGTTGGAATAGCCGGTTCCTGTCTGGTTCTTTAATACTTCTGTCTTTAACGCCTCGTTAAAGAGAAAGCTTCCTGCAGCCACGCTGATGATGGCATTTACGATCTGTTCAAAGACCTGGGAAAAGGCCGTTGGCACCATGGTTCCCTGTCCCTGGAAATATCCGCGGAACACACCGAGATACGCCATGATCCAGACCGTCGGGGCTAATGTCTTTAATGCAAATGCCGCATAAGGCATAAAGAATACGTCTCTCGCAAAGAAATCAGCGCCGAACCAGATCACTGCGGCCGCAAATGCACCAACGATCGTTGCATAGCAGAGTGCCGCGCGCAGGATCCTCGCGGCGTTCCGGTATTGTTTTCCTGCAAGTCTCGCGGAAACCATCTTCGACACGGCGAGCGGCAGGCTGTAGGAAGACAGGAGCAGCGCAATATTGTATACATTAAACGCAGTTCCATAATACCCCATTCCCTCATCACCGATGATGTTGATCATCGGGATGCGGTACGCGATACCGATGATCCTCACCACGATGGACGCCACCGCCAGGATACTTCCCTGGACGACGAAATTGGATTCCTTCTTCTTTTTCTGTCTGTTACTTTCCATAAATTTCAGCTTTATCGAACCTGTCTGCTCCTACAATGCAGATCCAGGTCTTTCCTTTGTTAAGCATAACTTCCTTTCCTTCAGAGTCATAGTAGCGGGTCGGTCCGAAGTCCCCATCCTTTTTCCAGGAGACCGGAACGCACTTTCCGCCTGTAAAGACATAACCCGCTCCGCCTTTGTGGACGTTGATGTTGAGGTAATCGGTGCTGGCATAATGTCCCCACTCCACGTACTGGAAGATGACATTTCTGACAGCGATCTGTCCGCTGTCGCCGTTGTGTTTTCCGCCGTACTGGAAGCGGTAATATTTTCCATCACTCTCATTGTACTCAAACCAGGGATTGTTCATCGTATAGGACGGATACATCTTATACGCATCCTTCGCGTCGGATTCCGCCGGAACATAAGTGCCTGTCCCTCCCGCGAACTGAAAATGTCCTGTGTAGGTATCGCTGTAGGAGGTCCGGTAACCGAGCTGGCCGATCGTCTTGTTTAACTTTGCCCCGCTCGTATACGCGTTGTGCGGTGCCTTTTTGTCCTTCGTGCGGTAATATGCGTTTCCGCCTGTACTGTCAATTCCGTTGATATTGTCCACATTTTTGAGGTACGGAACCGCGAAGGTACTCTGCCCATAGTGGGCATAGATCGCGTCATACTCTCTTGCGAAGTATGTATAGTAAGTACGGCAGCTTCTGACGGAGCCGATCCTCTCAAGATCGTCGTAGTCCTCAAAGATCGACATAAACCGGTTCATATCGCCTTCCACCGGTGCCTCATAGACTACATCCGCCCGGTTAATCCCGTACTGGGGCAGAGATGCCTTATCATTGCTCATCATGACCGCGACCGGACGTCTGTTGGCTTTCGCCACATCCACCATCTCACCGGTCAGGTAACTCTGGATCTTTCCGTCGACTTCTTTGCGCTCCTCCGGACCCTGCGGTTCCGTTTCCGCCTCCGTCGTCGGTTCTGTCTCAAGGACGATCGTCTTCGTCTCTTCCGGCGTCTCCACCGACGCCTCCGTTGTCACAGCCGCTTCCTCTGCCTTCTTTCCACAGCCGGAAAGCACTGCTGCCGCCATCATGATCCCAATACTGATAATAAATGCTCTGCCCCGTTTTCTCATCTCCTGTAACCCCTCCGTTCCAGAATTTCTCTCTGCATATCCTCCATCTGGATCCGCTCTTCGTCCTCCACATGGTCGTAGCCGGACAGATGAAGCATACTGTGCGCGACTAAGAATGCCAGTTCTCTCGTCTGAGAGTGGCCATACTTCTCAGCCTGCTCTTTCACCTTATCCACGGAAATTACAATATCCCCCATAAGTAATTCCCCTGTATCCGGGTCGAAGTATTCCTCCGGCGTCTCTTCCAGATGGGAAAAGTCGCCCGGTGTCTCAAAATCACACATCGGGAACGACAGCACATCGGTCGGGTTGTCGATCCCGCGCATGTCAAGATTGATCTGGTGGATCCCGGCGTTGTCCGTCAGGAGGACATTCACCTCCGCGTCATACGGGCATTCCACGTAATCCAGGGATTCCTCGATCACATTTTTTATGATCTCCTCGTACGGGAGATCCAGCTTTTCTTCCGCTTCGTACTCCACTGTCACTGTCATCTCTGTTCCCGTCCTTCCCGGCCGTCCTTCTGATGTTCCCCGCGAGATCTTCTCTCCGGTTTCTCACGGCCTTCATATTCATCATATGCTTTTACGATCTTCTGAACAAGCGGATGTCTGACCACGTCCTCGTTTGAGAAACGGCAGATCCCGATATCGTCGATATTCTTTAATACTTTAAGCGCCACATCAAGCCCCGACACCTGACCGGCAGGCAGGTCTTTCTGGGACTGGTCGCCGGTGATGATGACTTTGGAACCGAAACCGATCCTCGTCAGGAACATCTTCATCTGGGCCTGGGTCGTGTTCTGGGCCTCATCCAGGATGATGAACGCGTTGTCCAGGGTTCGTCCGCGCATGTACGCGAGAGGCGCCACTTCGATCAGGCCTTTCTCCGAATTGTGGAGGTAGCTGTCCGCGCCCATGATCTGATAAAGAGCGTCGTAGAGCGGGCGCAGATACGGGTCGATCTTACTCTGCAGGTCGCCCGGAAGAAAGCCAAGCTTCTCTCCCGCCTCGATCGCCGGGCGCGTCAGGATGATCCTGCCAACCTCCCCGTTTTTGAAGGCCTGGATCGCCATGGACATACCGAGGTATGTCTTTCCGGTTCCCGCAGGGCCGACGCCGAACACGATCATCTTTTTCCTGATCAGGTCGATATACTGTTTCTGTCCCAATGTCTTCGGTTTTACCGGTTTTCCGTTTATGGTATGGCAGATGATATCGCGGTCCAGGGAAAGCATTTCCGTATCCTTATCGTCAAAGGAGAGCGCCAGAGCGTAGTCCACGTTCTGTTCCCCGATCTCTTCGCCCCGCTTCGAAAGCTCCAGAAGCGTCGAAAACACGCTCTTGGCACGTTTTACGGCATGATCCGGTCCAATGACCTTGATCTCCCCATCCCGCGCCACCATGGATACGTGAAGTGTCCGCTCAATTTTTTTCAGATAACTGTCAAACTGTCCGCAGACTTTCCGTTCATGTTCTGCCGGAATGTCTATGATTGTCTCAATGATGCTCATCTAATGTCTGAATCTCCTCCTGATCTTCCGGGATGGGGGATTCCTTCGCGATGTCCTCCACCACCGTCAGTGTTCCATGAATCGTCCAGTGCGATTCACTTCTCTCTATTCTAACATCACTACCAAGGATTTGTATACCTTTTTCCGTAAGATTTTGCATATATTCGTTCAAATAACGGTCCGCAGCGTCTGATACTTCCGTTTTTGTGAGGACTTTTTCATAGGGGACATATTCCCTGGCGGTGAGGATCCCGACGTAGACCGGAAGGTAAAAATTTTCTGAAAGTCTGAGCTGGGTCTCCTCCATAAAAAGTTCCCAGGTGCTTTCTTTTTTTAAGTCCGGCATCAGAAAATAAAATTCTGCGCCGGCAAATTTCAAAAAGAGTCCCCGGCGTTTCTTTCCCGTCGCTGCACGGATCTCCTCCGTCTCCGGGATCGTCCACCCGGCAGTCTTTGTCGTCTCAGCATATATTTCCGCATCCGCATGCACCTTATTTGTCTTTACGAGCGTCTCCGAGTCGTCGTAGATCGGAAGTTTCCCCGATACCAGGATATCACCAGCCGCCACCGTGTCACCGGCTTTCACGCACGCGATCCCGTTTCGCACGATCATTTTTATCACGGTACCGTCCGCTTTCGCCGCAAGATTACAGGGCGTCTCCGGCTCTTTTTCTGCTTTCAGGATCCCGTCATTTTCCCGGATATGGACGGTAAGTCTTGTGCCGGTGAGTTCCGCGGACACCCAGCTGATCTCCGGAAAAGCGTTCCGGATCCTGTTTTCCAGGTCCGCACAGGAGATTTCGCTCTTTCTCATCCCGCACCGGACCGGGACCGCGTCTATGAAGTGCAGCAGTGTCTCATCCGTAAACCGGCAGTTTCCGTCAAAGGAGATGTCCCACACATAAAAAGATGAGACGAAGATCAGCAGAAAAAAAGTAGCAAGTCCTCCGACCCAGAGGCTCCGGCGGCGTCCGGTGATCATCCAGAAGGGAAGTCCGTGTTTCTCTGTGATCCTCAGGCGAACCCCGGTCTTTTCGGCAATAGATTTTAAGTGTTTAAAATCCCGAGGCATGATCTTAAAGTACACGGACCGTTTTCCTCCGCACTTCTTCTCTCTTTCTTCAGTCTCGATGTCCCAGATCTCAATTTCTCTCTGGGCCGCAATATTAAAAAAGCGCTCCATCCCTCTCCCCTCGATCCGGACTTTCACGCTTCCCTCCCGCATATCTCTGATCTTATTCAAACCGGATCACCTCCAGGCGGCCGGATATCTTCATCTCATCTTTATCATAATAGCAGATCTTTAATTTTTTTCCCGAAACAGAAAGGATATCATGTCTGCACCGGATCCGGATCTCCGTATCGGTATAGACGAGAATACTCCTGTAATTTTCAATATGTACTGCCCGTGTCCCTATGAACGTCAGGAGTGTCTCCCCGCCCACCGCATCCGCGAACACACCCGCGGAGTCCAGCCGGGGAAAGCCGCGCTTTTTCTGCTCTCTCATACCATGCTCCGCCGAATCATGCCTTACAGAAGTTTATGTACAGTTCCTTTTTATTATTCCAGGAGAACAAAGAATGTTCCTAAATAAGAATGTGCCTTGGCACATTCTCGCGCCGAGCGCGGTCGCTTGCGACAACCTTCATCTTCGCGCGAGTGCGCATCTTAGGCACGCAGTGCCTTTTTGTTTAACAGGAAGTTCCATCGGAATTTCCTGTTAAATAAAAAAACCGCACCCACCCTCCGGCACATAGCCGAAAAGCAGATGCGGTTATAATGTTCATTTTCAACCGTAAAATGCGGTTTTTCCGTTAGTTTTTCTTCTTGAGCTGTCCGCGCACTGCACCAAAAAGTGTGAATGCGATCAGCGCCAGGAAGAACCAGCAGATCGGGGTGTTGAAGAATACGACCGGATTACCGCTGGACTTTAAGAGTGCGGTACGGAAGTTCTTCTCCGCCATCGGTCCAAGGATCAGACCGAGGATCGCCGGGCTTGTCGGGATCTTTACTTTACCCATGAGCCAGCCGATGACACCTGCGATCAGCATCGTTCCTACATCGTAGAAGTTGCTTCTCATCGCATAGCTTCCGACTACGCAGAGGATGAAGATGATCGGAGTTAAGATCGTCTTCGGAACGCTGAGTACCTTTGTGAAAAGGCGGATGCAGGAGAATCCAAGGAGTACCATGATCGTGTTGGCAACGAACATTCCAAGGAAGATCGTGTATACAAGAACCTTGTTTGTCTTGAAGAGCATCGGTCCCGGGGTAAGACCCTGGATCGTCAGTGCGCCGATCATGATCGCTGCTACGGCATCACCAGGAACACCGAGTGTCAGCATCGGGATCATTGCACCGCCGGTAACACCGTTGTTTCCGCCCTCGGAAGCAGCAACGGCCTCCGGGCTTCCTTTACCGAACAGTTCCGGATGTTTTGACATTCCGCGGGCTGTGTTGTATCCAACGAAGGATCCGATATCGGCACCTGCACCAGGGATGATACCGATCATGGTTCCGATGAGACCGGTAACCGGAGCAACGCGAAGGATCGTCTTCACATCCTCCTTTGTCGGAAGAAGTCTTGTTACGCTCGCATCGATCTCATCGGTGCTGTAGATATCCTCGATGGTCTCGAAAGCCTGGCTCATCGCGAAGAGACCGATCATAACCGGGATGTACTGGATACCGGAGAGAAGGTTTGCGTTGTCTGTGAAACGGATGTAGCTTGTTACGCTGTCGATACTGACAGTAGCTGTTAAGATTCCTAAGAATCCGCAGATCAGGCCCTTTGCCATATTCTCGCCGGAGATACTCGCGATGATACAGAGGCCGAACACCGCAAGTTTCCCATAGTATAATACGTCCTCGTTTATCCCGCAACCAATTTTTAACCCCTGATCCGTTTCGTTTTCATCACCACATCCCTTTATTTTGAGACTTCGGCAAGAGCCTGCGTATAAAAAAGAAAAAGGAGCCGTCCCTAAAGGAACAGCCCCTGTACGCTTATTAGTTGTACTTGCGCTTTCTTGCCGCTTCAGACTTCTTTTTACGTCTTACGCTCGGCTTCTCATAATGCTCTCTTTTACGAATCTCCTGCTGAATACCTGCCTTTGCGCAGTTTCTTTTGAATCTGCGTAAAGCGCTGTCCAGGCTTTCGTTATCTTTAACGATTACGTTTGACATAGCTCACACCTAACCTCCCTCCAGTTGTGTAATTGTGCATAATACAACTGTTTGGGTATTTTTTAGCACTGGTATGATTATATCATAAATTACACATTCGTCAACCCGTTTTTACCGGAAAAATACATTTTTTTAAATTTTTTTGATTATATTACGATTTTAACTATTTTACCTGCTCAGAAACGACTTCCGCAACCTTTGCGAGTGCGTCCGCAACGCCCTCCGGTTTCTTTCCGCCGGCCTGCGCCATGTTCGGACGTCCACCGCCGCCGCCGCCTACAAGGCCTGCGATCGCCTTGATGAGGTTTCCTGCATGAGCGCCCTTCTTCTGGGCCTCATCGGTCACAGCAGCCATCAGGTTTACCTTGCCGTCGAGAACAGATGCGATCACAACAACGCCCTCGCCAAGCTTCTCCTTTAACTGGTCGCCCAAGTTTCTCAGACCATTCATATCAACGCCGTCTGCGCGGACTGCGAGAACTTTTACGCCCTTCACATCCTGAACCTGATCCATAACATCGCCCATTGCCTCTTTGGCAAGTTTGCTCTTTAACTTCTCATTCTCAGAGTGAAGCGCCTTGATCTCCTCCATCATGGACTCGATCTTTGTCTGTAAGTCTGCCGGAGTGGATTTTGCTGCAGCCGCTGCCGCATGAAGCTCCTGCTCCACATTCTCATAATGATGGATCAGACCGTCGGAGGTCAGTGCCTCGATACGTCTCACACCTGCTGCAACGCCAGCCTCAGAGAGGATCTTGAAACAGCTGATCTCAGAAGTATTCTTTACATGAGTTCCGCCGCAGAGCTCTGTGGAGAAGTCTCCCATTCTTACGACACGGACCTTATCGCCGTACTTCTCGCCGAAGAGCGCCATCGCGCCTGTCTTCTTCGCGTCCTCCAGACCCATAACGTCTGTAACCACCGGAAGTGCCGCACGGATTTCTTTATTTACGATCGCTTCTACTTCCTTGATCTCAGCCGGAGTCATCGCGGAGAAATGAGTGAAGTCGAAACGAAGTCTGTCTCTTGTCACAAGGGAGCCAGCCTGCTCAACATGAGTTCCGAGAACGGTTCTCAGAGCCTTATGGAGGATGTGGGTCGCACTGTGGTTTCTTCCGATCAGGGCACGGTTCTCCTCATCTACCTTCAGAGTTACCGCCTCGCCTGTCTGGAACATACCGCTTACCATGTGTCCGATGTGTCCGATCTTTCCGCCCTGAAGGTGGATCGTATCTTCTACCTCGAACTTGCCGTTTGCGCTCTCGATCACGCCGCGGTCGCCGACCTGACCACCCATGGTTCCGTAGAACGGAGTCTCGGATGTGATGACACATGCCTTCTCGCCGTCTGTCACTGCGTCTGTGATCTCATCCTCGCCCTCTTCATCGGAAGCAAGTCTTACAAGAGCTGTCAGTCTGGACTCAGCTTCGAGCTTATCATATCCGACAAAAGCGGATGTTAAGGATGCGTCGAGTTTCTGGTAGATATCGTCGCGTCCCATGTAGTTTGTAGTCTTTCTGGCGCTTCTCGCAGTCTCTCTCTGAACCTGCATTGCCTTGTGGAAACCTTCCTCATCGACAGTGAGTCCCTTATCGTCAAGGATCTCCTTTGTCAGATCGATCGGGAATCCGTAAGTATCGTAAAGTTTGAACGCATCCTCACCTGCAAGGACTTTTGTTCCCTTTGCTTCCATGTCTTTTTCAAGGTCAGCAAGAATCTCAAGTCCTTTGTCGATCGTGTTTGCGAAGCGCTCCTCCTCCTGGTCGATGACGCGGAGGATCATATCTTTCTTCTCTTCCAGTTCCGGATAACCGTCCTTGGAGAGGTCGATCACAACCTGGGCGAGCTTTGTCATGAAGTTTCCTTCGATCCCGAGGATACGTCCGTGACGTGCAGCTCTTCTTAAAAGTCTGCGGAATACATAGCCTCTGCCCTCGTTGGACGGCATGATCCCGTCAGATGCCATAAATGTGCAGCTCTTTACGTGGTCAGCGATGATACGGAGGGAAACGTCTTTCTTGTCGTCCTCCTCGTATCTGCAGTGAGCCAGAGTGCCCACCTCGTCCATCAGAGCGCGGTTTGTATCTACGTCGAAAAGGGATGCAACATCCTGGCAGACAACAGCCAGTCTCTCAAGTCCCATACCAGTATCGATGTTCTTCTGGATCAGATCGGTGTAATTTCCGTGTCCGTCATTGTTGAACTGGGAGAATACAACATTCCATACTTCCATGAAACGGTCTCCTTCGCCGCCCATAACGTCCTCCGGACCTGTTCCATACTTCTCTCCGCGGTCATAGTAGATCTCAGAACACGGACCGCACGGACCTGCGCCATGTTCCCAGAAGTTGTCTTCCTTGCCGAAACGATAGATCCGCTCTTTCGGGATACCGATCTCCTCATTCCAGATACGGAAGGCCTCATCGTCATCAAGATAAACAGACGGGTAGAGACGGTCAGCCGGGATTCCCACGCACTCTGTCAGGAACTCCCATGCCCAGTGGATCGCTTCTGTCTTGAAGTAATCGCCAAAGGAGAAGTTGCCCAGCATCTCAAAGAATGTGCCGTGGCGGGCTGTCTTACCGATATTCTCGATATCGCCGGTACGGATACATTTCTGACATGTGGTGACTCTGCGTCTCGGCGGGATCTCCTGTCCTGTGAAGTACGGCTTTAACGGTGCCATACCGGAGTTGATCAAAAGTAAGCTGTTATCGTTGTGCGGAACGAGGGAGAAACTCTTCATCGCAAGATGTCCCTTGCTCTCGAAGAATTCAAGGAACATTCTCCTCAGTTCGTTTACACCATATTTCTGCATGGTACTGCCTCCTGGTTACTGTTGTGTACTTTTTTTATCTCTGAATTTCTTACCCAGAACGATTCCCGCCAGGGCAACTGCGGCCAGAATCACAGCTTTGACGGCTGTTGAAACAAATGATGCGAAAAATGCGGACATAAAAACGCCTCCTTTTCCGGCTGTCCAAAATTCAGACGCCTGTGTTTAAAATGACACATTTGTACAGTTTCTATAATATTATTTTTTCGGAATCTGCCCGTAAAGCCGGTGGTACGGTCTTTGGCGCAGATTCTCATAACTTATACTATAATCGTTTCTTGTTCGGTTGGCAAGATGTTTTTTACTTTTCCCCAGGTTCCAGATAGTCCCCATAGCTCTTTAAGAGTTCATAGCACCGGTCCATTGTCATATTGGCCGATGTCCGAACATACTCGACGCTCTGGGCAGGTGTACCGGATCTTTTTGCGCTGGCCTTATCTGCCGCAAGATCCCTCTTTTTGATCCACTCCACCTCCTCGTGCCGGAGCGATTCCGCCGCATTCTCGTCCATCGCTTTGTGGATCTCTGCGTAGATTATATTCAGCTCCCGGTCCCAGAGATTCCGCACATACTCCGCCGCAGCATACCGGGAAGTCTGGCTCATCGACGGATCATCCTGGTATTTTTCCGCCTCGGTCCGCGCCGTCTCAAGACGTTCTTTAAAGTCTGAGAGCGTATATTCCGCCGCAGATTTCTCGTTCTTCTGTGCCTCCGAAACGGCACTGCCTGTTTCCAGCGGGGATTTCACGGTCTCCTCAGAAGCCTGCAGATCTTTTGCTGCGTTCTCCGCCGCTGCCCCTGTTTCGCTCTCCTCCACTGCCATCTCATTCTCTGCCATTGCAAGGGCACTGACTTCCGCATCTTCCGGAGTCTGTGGATCCGGCGTTCCCGCCGCCTTCATCCTGTTTTCTACCGCATAGGGATTTCCCGCGTCCACAGGCCCCTGCGGCAGGGCATCCGCCTCAAAACCAACGACAGCCGCGGTATCCACTCCCCGTGAGGAAACAAACCGTTCCACTGCCCACGTGATGGATACCCCGGCTATCAGGATCCCGATAATGATCAACCATATTCTGCGTCTGCCCATACATGCTCTCTCCCGCTCTTTTCAGTCTCTTGTAACTGTTCGGTACTCTCACAGTTACAGCCCCTTTTACAGCTGCTGTCATTCTACTAAAAAGATACCATATCGGAAGATCTTTGTGAACAAAAAACGCAAATTAGTAATAGATTGTAAGACTTTTGTAAAAAGTGTCATCAAGCGACCGTGCAGACCAGCGGACTTTCATGCTGGAATACCCGGGCATTTGACAGTCCTAGTTTCCTACTCCTTCATCCACCAGCAGATTCCCTCCGTCCGCGGCGCCGGTGGCCAGCCGGTCACAGCGCTCGTTTCCGGGATGTCCGTCGTGGCCTTTGACCCAGTGGAACGTCACTTTATGCGGGTTCATCGCGGCAAGCAGCCGTTTCCAGAGGTCCGAGTTCTTCACCGGTCCTGTCTTCGGGCGGACCCAGTTGTTTCTCACCCAGCCATCGATCCATTTCTGGTTGAAGGCATCCACCAGATATTTCGAATCCGAATAGAGGTCCACCTCACAAGACCTGTTTAACGCCTCAAGTCCCGCGATCGCGGCCATCAGCTCCATCCGGTTATTGGTGGTCCGCACATATCCCGCGGACAGCTCCTTCTCGTGGAGAACCCCGTTTTTATCGATAAACTGGAGCACTGCTCCGTATCCGCCCGGCCCGTCCGGGTTTCCGCGGGCCGCTCCGTCTGTATAAAGTGTCACTTTCATGTCGTATTGTTTCCTCTCAGGATGTCTTATTTCATGATATTCCGGGCTCACTCAGTCATAAGCCGCAGTCAGAGATCCCATTTTTCGCAGAGTGCATTGACCTCCGCCGTAAACTTCTTGATATCCTTGTTTGCACAGTCGCGGTTCTTCTGGATGATCCGCACCAGACGTTCTCCTGCAGCCACGAGAAGAGCGAAGATCGACTTGTTCTCCTTCTGTCTTGCAGTCTCCTTCTGGATCGGAACGCCGACGGTCTGTTTGAGCCATACACCCGCTGCCAGATCGAACTCCGATCCCGAGAACGGGGCGTCCGCCACAAGGTCGTAGTCTGACCGCAGGAGATTCGCGAACTTCGTGCACACAAGGTCATCGCCGTGTACCATAAACACGCGGCCCGGTTTCTTCTTGAATGCATTGATCCAGGTGAGAAGTCCCTCCCTGTCCGCGTGACCGGAAAGTCCGTCTAACCTCACGATCTCCGCTTCCACGTCGATCGTCTCACCGAAGAGCTTTACGACCTCCGCACCATCAATCAGGCTTCGCCCAAGCGTTCCGATAGCCTGATATCCGGCGAATACGATCGTACATTCCTGCCTCCAGAGGTTATGTTTTAAGTGGTGGCGGATTCGTCCGGCATCACACATACCTGCCGCGGAAACAATGACCTTCGGCTCTGAATTGAAGTTTATAGCCTTGGAATCGTCACTGCTGACGGAAAGTTTCAGTCCGGGGAATCCGATCGGATTGATACCCCGGTTCACAAGATCCATTGCCTCCTCGTCAAAGCACTCGGAAATGTTTTTATTGAACACATGGGTCGCCTCGACAGCCAGCGGGCTGTCCACATAGACCGGGAATCCGTCATGTCCGGTGACGAGTCCCTCTTCCTTGATCTTACGGATAAAGTAAAGGATCTCCTGAGTCCTGCCCACCGCAAAGGCCGGGACCACAACATTTCCTCCGCGGTCCAAAGTTCTCTGGATGATCTTCGCGAACTCCTCGATGTGCTCATGGGTCCTGTCATGGGAGCGGTCGCCGTAAGTGCACTCCATCACCACATAATCCGCCTCATCCGTATACTGCGGGTCCTTGATCAGCGGCTTATTCTTGTTTCCGATATCGCCGGAGAACACGATCTTTTTCTTTACGCCGTCCTCGTCGATCCAGATCTCGATGGACGCGGAGCCGAGCAGATGGCCGACATCAGTAAAGCGTACCTCGATCCCTTCACAGATCGTCAGGATATCGCCGTAGTGGCACGGGACAAAGTGCTTTAAGACGCCCTCAGCGTCATTGACCGTGTAGAGTGCCTGAACTTCCGGATTTCCGGCACGTCTCGCCTTTCTGTTCTTCCACTCTGCCTCCATCTCCTGGATGTGGGCACTGTCCTTTAACATAATGTTGCAGAGATCACAGGTCGCCTGGGTCGCAAAGATCTGACCCTTGAAGCCCTTCGCGTAGATCAACGGCAAAAGGCCCGTGTGGTCGATATGGGCGTGGGTGATAAAGATGTAATCCACATCGGAAAACGGGATTGGAAGATCCGCATTCTCATAGACGTTTCCGCCCTGTTCCATACCATAATCGATCAGGATGTTTTTTCCAGCCGCATTGAGATAATGGCAGCTGCCAGTCACTTCATGATCCGCGCCGATAAATGTCAGTTTCATGGAACCCCTCCTCGCGCTGCAAATCAGCTGTATTATTTGCATCTATTATAGCAAATTTCAGATAATTATGCAAATCATTCCTCCATTACTGTCATTGATAATTTTCTGTAGCGTATCCTGGAGTTTCATCTGGCAATCCTCTGTCATCTGGGAGATCTTCGCCTGCATGCCGTCCTCCACGATCTGTTCCACAGATTTTCCAAAGATATTCGTATCCCAGACGCCGTCCTCCGTCGCTTCCCCGTCCTTTATGTACGCGATCAGATCCTTCGCCTGCTGCTCGTTTCCGACGATCGGGGCGATCTCCGTCTCGATCCGCGCTTTGATAAGATTGATGGACGGAGCCTGGGCATGGATCTTCACCCCGTATTTGCTGCCGTGGCGGATCAGCTCCGGCTCATCCAGGGAAATCTCCGTCTTATCCGGCAGGACGATGCCGTATCCTTTCTGCCGGACCTCCGCCAGGGCATTTTTCACCTTCTCATACTCGCCCTGCATCTCCGCTGAATCTTTTAGGATCTTAAACAGGCTGTATTCATCGCGCACCGGCAGTCCGGAGATGTCGCTCAGGACCTCAAAGTACGCATTCTCGTCGACGACGACCCGGATCGTCACGCGCCCGCTCGCAAGATCGAGTTCATCCGCGATCAGCTTTTTCACCGCCCGGTCTTCTTCCGGGACCGTCTCCTTCGGCACATCTTTCATCTGAACAGAACGTTTTAAAAGCTTTTCCGCCTCCGCGATCATGTCCGCCTTGATCGCATGGGTATCCGGCAGGATCTCCGCCCACTTCGGGATCTCGAGGTCGAGTTCCGTCACGGGGAACTCCAGAAGGACTGTCCCCAGGATCTCCTCAATGTCCTCCTTCTTTAACTGCTCACAGTTTGCCGCCCGGACCGGAACTCCGTACTGGTTTTCCATCTTAAGCGCCAGCGCTTTCGTATCCGCCGCATACGGTCTCGTGGAATTGAGCACGATCAGGAACGGCTTTCCGATCTCCTTTAGCTCTGAGATTGTCTGCTCTTCCGCTTCCCGGAAGTCCTCCCTGGTAAGCTCCCCGAAGCTCCCGTCGCAGGCCACGACAATACCGATGGTGGAATGGTCCCGGATCACCTTTCTCGTCCCGATCTCCGCCGCCTGGGTAAAGGGGATCTCGTAGTCGTACCAGGGAGTCTTCACAAGCCGTTCCTCCCCGTTTTCCGTGTGTCCTGCGGCGCCTTCCACCATAAATCCCACGCAGTCGATGAGCCGCACCTTCGCCCGGATCCCCTCCGCGAGTTCCAGCTCCGCCGCCTCCTTCGGGATAAACTTCGGCTCCGTGGTCATGATCGTCTTCCCAGCGGCGCTCTGCGGGAGTTCATCCCTGGTCTGCGACTTTTTCTGCCCGTCCGGAAGGTTCGGGAGAACGAGAAGTTCCATAAACCGCTTGATAAACGTAGATTTCCCGGTGCGCACGGGTCCCACGACGCCCACATAGATCTCGCCGCCCGTCCTCGCCTCGATATCCTTGTATACATGGAAATCATCCATAAAAATACCCCCTCGCATATACTGTTTCAGTGTATGCGCAAGGGGGATGTTTTTATTCACTCATGCGGCAGGTCTGTCCGGATCTTTATTCCCACGGAAGGTCGCTGTGCTCGATGCGCTTGTCGCGGAGCATCAGGTCAGCAACGGCCTCTTTCGCCGGTTTTCCTTCAAACAGGACCTCGTTGACCTGTTCAACGATCGGCATGGAGACGTTATATTTCTTTGCAAGCGCTCTCGCAGCCTTTGCGGAATAAACGCCTTCCACCACCATCTGGACTTCCTTCATGGCTTCCTCCATCGTGTATCCTTTTCCGATGAGGATCCCGGCACGGCGGTTTCTGCTGTGCATGCTTGCACATGTCACGATCAGGTCTCCGATCCCGGAGAGTCCTGTGTAAGTCTGATATTTTCCGCCCATGGCAACGCCAAGTCTCGCGATCTCCGCCATTCCGCGGGTGATGAGGGCCGCTTTTGCATTGTCCCCGTAACCAAGACCGTCAGCGATCCCGGCCGCCAGGGCAACAACGTTCTTCAACGCTGCTCCTGTCTCGATCCCCAGGACATCCGGACTCGTGTATACACGGAATACCGGACTGATGAAGGTAGACTGGATATACTCCGCGATCTTCTTTTTGTGGGATCCCGCAACACAGAGCGTTGGGAGTCCGCGGCTTACCTCTTCCGCGTGGCTCGGTCCGGAGAGAACGGCCGTCTCAGCCATCGGGAGCTCCTCTTTGATGATCTGTGTCATTGTATCGAGAGTATTCTCCTCGATCCCCTTTGCGACATCGACAATGAGCTGGCCATCCTTACAGAACGGTTTCATCTTCTGCGCCGTACTGCGCACGAAAACAGACGGGACTGCCATCACAAGAAGATCTTTATCCGCCATCGCCTTTTCAAGATCCGCAGTATAGATGAGTCCTTCCGGAAGTGTCACACCCGGAAGATTCCTGTGGGTCCTTGTCTTTGCCATCTCCTCGATCTCTGCCGGGATCGCGGACCAGAGTGTCACCTCATGTCCGTTATTTACCAGCAGTACCGCAATTGCGGTTCCCCATGTACCGGAACCGATAATACCAATCTTTTCCATGTTCAGGAACTCCTTTTTCTACGCCCTAAGGTTGATTTTCTTATGTACGCACCTGATGCCGGTTTATTTCTTTCCGCCCCAGAGCTTATTCTCCGTACCGGATAGCAGTCGTTTAATATTTGCCCTGTGTCTCCAGATCGCCATCGCCATCAGAATAAAGGAGATGGCAAAAAACTCCATGAGACTTCCTTCGGACACACGGTAATCCCCCCGTGATCCATAGATCAGCATCTGGATGAAGAATGAGATCACGACCAGGATCGATCCCAGGGACACATATCTTGTGATGATCACAGCGCCGAGGAACAGAGCCGCACAGACGAGCGTCACGCGCCAGTCCATGGACACGAGGATCCCTGCCATGGATGCGATCCCTTTTCCGCCTTTAAAGTGCAGATAGCACGGGAAATTATGTCCAAGGACAACTCCGAGACCCGCATAGAGCACGTAGAGGTCTGTATCCGGGCTTGCTTTAAAGATGATCCGGGCTGCAAAACATGCGAAAACAGTCTTTAAAAAGTCGCCCGCAAAGACGATGAGTCCCGCCTTCTTTCCGAGAACCCGGAGCGCGTTTGTCGTTCCGGAGTTTCCGCTGCCGTAATTTCTGATATCGATATGGTTCATCTTCCCGTAAAGATATCCTGTCTGGAATAATCCGAACACATAACCTATAACAAGACAAAGCACTCTGCCCATCGCTTAATCCTTCTCCTTCCTCTCACGGATGATGAATTTCAGGGATGTTCCGCGGAAGCCAAAGGCCTCACGGATCTTGTTTTCCAGGTATCTCGTGTAGGAGAAATGCATTAACTCCTTATCGTTCACGAAAATTACGAAGGTCGGCGGTTTTACCGCAACCTGGGTCACATAGTAGATCTTTAAGCGTTTGCCCTTATCGGACGGCGGCTGCTGCATCGCGACAGCTTCTGTCACGATCTCGTTTAAGACGCCGGTCGCCACACGGAGCGTCTGGTTCTCGCGGACCATATCGATCAGCTCAAAGAGTTTTTCCATTCTCTGTCCGGTCAGGGCGGACACGAAGATATACTCCGCATACGGCATATAGGACAGGGTCTCTTTTAATTTTCTTGTGTACTCATAGATCGTCTTATCATTCTTCTCGATCGCATCCCACTTGTTGACAACAACGATCACGCCTTTTCCGCGGTCATGGGCGATCCCGGCGATCTTCGCATCCTGCTCGGTGATCCCCTCAACGGCGTCGATGACCATGAGGACCACGTCAGCGCGCTCAACGGCTGTTACCGTGCGGATGATGCTGTAGCGCTCGATATCCTCTTTGATCTTGCTCTTTCTTCTGAGACCGGCCGTATCGATAAAGATATATTCCGTGCCGTTTCTCACGATCTCCGTATCAACGGCATCTCTCGTTGTTCCGGCGATGTTGGACACGATCACACGGTTCTCGCCGAGAAGCTTATTGATAATGGAAGATTTTCCGACATTCGGTTTTCCGACGATCGCGATCCTCGGACGGTCGTCCTCGCTGTCGTCATACTGGTCCTCACGGAAGTATTTTACTACCTCGTCAAGGAGCTCACCGAGACCGAGTCTCGACGCTGCGGATACCGGAACCGGATCGCCGATTCCGAGGTTGTAGAATTCGTATACATCATTTCCGAATTTTGCCATACTGTCCACTTTGTTGACCGCAAGAACGACCGGTTTCTTGGACTTTCTGAGCATGTCCGCAACCTTGGAATCCGCGTCAACAAGTCCCTGGCGGACATCGACGATGAAAATGATCACGTCCGCGGTATCGATCGCGATCTGAGCCTGTTCCCGCATCTGGGCAAGGATGATGTCCTTGGAATCCGGCTCGATTCCGCCTGTATCGATCAGGGTAAAGTTGTTGTTTAACCAGGTGCAGTCCGCATAGATACGGTCTCTTGTCACACCCGGAGTATCTTTTACGATCGAGATCGTGCTGCCGGCAAGTACATTAAAGAGTGTGGATTTTCCCACATTCGGTCTGCCGACGATCGCCACTACTGGTTTACTCATATTTTTTCCTCATTTCTATACTTCGCCGTCCCAGTCCGGAATGACTTCTCCGTCTTCCGTGAGTCCGGCATCTTTCATTGTAAGCTCATATGCCCCGTGTTCCGCAGTCTGCTCTCTCGCCGCTTCCGGATCGAGGATCGCATCGACAAGGTCATATCCGCTTGATTTTACTATATTTATCGGAATCTGTAAAGCATCTTCCGCCTGGGTCTTTGTGATGTCATCCAGGAAAACTTCTTCTCCGCTTTTGAACATGACGGCCGGAAGAAGCAATCTCTCTCCCAGCGGTCTTTCTTTCAGCTGTGCGATCAGATCCTGCCCCGTGATGAGGCCGGCCACCGTGATCTTCTCCCCGAAGAAGTCATTCCGGATCCGATATACATGGACGTTTCGTCCCGGATAGACCTTTTCGATCTCCCTCACAAGCTTTTCCAGATACGGGTACGGCAGGTATCCCGTCGCGATCGAGAGTTCTTCCTTCACCCCGTCGTCCTTCTTCCCGTCCAGGGCGTCCATCACCTCTTCCTGAAGGAGGCGCAGCATGCCGACGCCATTTTCCAGCTGGATATATCCGTCATAGCGTCCTTCCTCCGGCATCTCCCGTTCCGCCAGAATATACCACTCGTCGCTTGCATGGATAAAATGGATCCCGTGGCGCTCATAATTGATCTTCTGCCATTTTTCGATCAGGTCGATGACCTCACAGGCATCTTCCTTTGTAAACGGTTCCAGCGGATAAAGGCCGTCACGGTATTTCGAGAGTCCGACCGGAACAACCGACACACTCTGCATTACCGGCGCATACTTTGAGAGCTGCTCGATCGTGTACGCCAGTTCCTTTCCGTCATTGACGCCTTTGCAGAGAACGATCTGCCCGTTCATCTCCGTCTCCGCCTCGTAAAGCCGGTCGATCTTCTTTAACGCCTCCCCCGCAAACCGGTTGTGGAGCATTTTGCAGCGCAGCTCCGGGTTCATCGTCTGGACCGAGATATTGATCGGAGCCAGATGGAAACGGATGATACGCTCGATATCCTTGTCCTTCATATTTGTCAGGGTGATGTAGTTTCCCTGGAGGAACGAAAGTCTCGAGTCATCGTCCTTAAAGTAGAGAGTTTCACGCATTCCCGGCGGCATCTGGTCGATAAAGCAGAATATGCACTTGTTGGAACATGACTTGTAGTCACTCATGAGTCCGTTCTCGAAGGTGAGTCCTAAGTCCTCCCCGCCGCTCTCGATCTCAAGTTCCCACTCTTCGCCGTCTGCTTTCCGGACGACCATCACGAAGCTCTCAGCGTCCGTCATATAATCATAGTCGAAGATATCTTCCAGTTCCTCCCCGTCTATGGTAAGAAGCACATCGCCCGGCTCCAGTTCCAGTTCTTCTGCGATGGAACCGGGAGCGACTGCCGTAATTTTATGTCCCTGATATTTCACTTTATTTTCCCTTCCTGCATGGTTCTAAACACAATCATACCAATCTTCCTCCAATTTGTAAAGGAATGTTCTGACGAATTTTCATGCGAAACTATTGACGAAAAATGTCCGAAAATGGTATACTCGGCGTGGAATGCCTGCTCATCCCGTATAATAAGGAAATGCAGGTCAAAAATATGATCGGACAGTCTGACCTGACAAGAGATCAGACCGCACCACTAAAAATCGGAGGATTATCTGACATGTCTAATCAGTACGTTTTCAACGACCGTCTGCCGCTCGCACCGCTTAAGATCGCTGCTCTTGAGAGCTGCCGTGATCTTGCGCAGAAAGTCAATGACCACATCGTAAACTTCCGCCGCAACGATACGGAAGAATTAATTCGCCGTCAGGGCAATTTACAGTACCGCGGCTACGATGTTGACTCCTACCTTCTCGACTGCGCATGCCCGCGTTTCGGAAGCGGTGAAGCAAAGGGAATCGTAAATGAGTCTGTTCGCGGAACCGATATTTTCTGCATGGTCGATGTGACAAACCACTCTCTCACCTACAAGATGTCCGGATATGTAAACCACATGTCCCCGGATGACCACTACCAGGACTTAAAGAGGATCATCGGTGCGACCGCATCAACTGCACACCGCATCAACGTGATCATGCCGTTCCTTTACGAGAGCCGTCAGCATAAGCGTACTCACAGAGAGTCTTTAGACTGCGCAATGGCGCTTGAAGAGTTAGTAAGCATGGGCGTGTCCAACATCATCACATTTGATGCACACGACCCGCGTGTACAGAATGCGATCCCGTTATCCGGTCTCGACAATTTCATGCCGACCTACCAGTTCGTAAAAGCACTGTTTAAACATGACAATACCTTAAAGATCGATAAAGACCACTTAATGGTCATCAGCCCGGATGAGGGTGCTATGAGCCGTGCCGTATACCTCGCCAACAACCTCGGCGTTGATATGGGTATGTTCTACAAGAGAAGAGACTACTCCAAGGTCATCAACGGAAGAAACCCGATCGTTGCCCATGAGTTCCTCGGAAGCTCTGTAGAAGGAAAGACTGTGATCGTTGTCGACGATATGATCGCATCCGGCGAGAGCATGCTCGACACCGCAAAAGAGTTAAAGGAGCGCAAAGCTGAGAAGGTTGTTGTATGCTGTACCTTCGGTCTCTTCACTGCAGGCTTCGACAAATTCGACGAGTTCTACCAGAAGGGTTATATCGACAGCGTTGTCACAACAAACTTAAACTACCGTTCCCCGGAACTCTTCACAAAGGAATGGTATGTGGAAGCTGATATGAGCAAGTACATTGCTGCCATCATCAACTCCTTAAACCACGACGTTTCCATCGGAAACTCCCTGTCCCCGACAGACAAGATCCAGAAGCTCATCAGAAAGTACAACGAGGGACTTCTGTAATCCTGAATTTCAGAAAATCTTTTACGCCGCCCGGTTTCTATTATGGATCCCAGGCGGCGCTTTTTAGTTTCATAAGAAAGGGCGGACTTTGGCTCGCTGTTCGCGCAAACTGGAAAAAGGGCGGGAACCCTGACACTTCTGCCGGGATTCCCGCCCCTTCTTATATTATTGCAATTTTTAGTTTCCGTTCGTACGTCTCACCTTGCTGATATCCAGCTTATCGGCTGCGGAGGAGTCAAACTCGACCGCAAACTGTACATTGTCAGGAAGTGCTTTCTTCTTCAGGACCTCGAAGTACTGGGATGCATCCTTGATGACAAGTCCTGTTGTATTCCAGTTGTCGCCCGGAAGGATCCATACCTTTACGTTTGCAACTTTCAGCTCATACGGAAGCTTCTGGGATACCCACTCGGTCTTTCCGTATTTGGACAGACAGTTATATACATCGCCCATCGTAAGTTTTCCAGTCGATCCGTCAAAGAGTTCCGTCTTCTCGTAAGTGTTTGTTCCGCCCTTGTCGCTTGCCTCCTGGAGCGTATCGGCATTCAGTTTCAGATTTCCGGAATTTACGGCTGCTGCCTGTGTCGGCTGCGGATTTGCCTTTGTGGTCTCCTTCACAGTTTCTTTTACCGCCGCTGTCGTCTCCTTTGCCGCAGCGGAAGTTTCCTCTTCGGTCTCTGCCGCCGTTTCTTCTTCCGTTTCATCTGCAGCATCCGTCTCATCGCCGGCTGTCTCATCATCCTCATATGAATTGTGATCCAACAATTTTCCGTCCACATCCGCGAAACGTCCGTCCGGAGTCGTGTCGTCCACCAGCATTCTTCCGTCATCCTCGAAGTAATATACCGCGCCGTCAAGCTGCTGGTATCCTGTCACTGCACTCGCATAGAGGCGTCCGGCCGCCGAGCTGAAGTAATAAGAGCCGCCGGTCTCATCCGTATACCATCCAAGTCTCCAGGAACCGTCCTTGTTAAGGCAATATGTATAATCTCCACCGCTGATCACGCCCGCGTCATAGTTGGACGGAGCCAGTGCGAACGCACGTTTGTAATATTTGGAAGCGCCTTCCACATCTCCGGCCTCCAGGAGTTCATCTGCTTTCGCATATGCCTCATCCGCTGCGGAAGAACGATAACTGTCCAGTTCCTCTTTATAGCTCTTATTTCCAGGTCTCATGGAAGCTGCCTTCTCCCAGAATTTCAGGCATGCATCCATATCCTCAAGTTCCATATAATAGGAGGATGCTGAATTTAAGAATTCATCCAGCTGCTCATCCGTCACCGTGGAATTCTGGTTGACAAAGCGCTCCAGTCCGCTCTGGACGATGCTCTCCGCCTCTTTTGCCTTTCCGGTATCAACATACACGGTGATCAGCATGGAATACGCATCGATCCGGTCCGGAGCCTCATCGATCACGGCCTTTAAAGTCTCAATCGCCTGGTCATTTTTCCCTTCGTCATAACAATACTGCCCGTAGGAAATTCTCGCCTCCAGCAGAGCACTTTTAATACTCTCATCGTTCTGATCCGCTTTCTGGAGGACTGCCACTGCGTTTTCGTAGTCATCCATCATGGAGTACGCTTCTGAGAGCTGTAAGGAGTTCTCCACGGTAACCCCGTCGATCTCCTGAAGCTTTAAGAGCCACGGGATCGCAGTCTCATA
Organism: Clostridium sp. CM74B_53; assembly: GCF_036318045.1. Classification (NCBI taxonomy): domain Bacteria; kingdom Bacillati; phylum Bacillota; class Clostridia; order Eubacteriales; family Clostridiaceae; genus Clostridium; species Clostridium sp. CM74B_53. Next base: position 106,665 of record NZ_JAWQDE010000002.1, read on the forward strand.
GTCTTCATTGTCTGTCAGGACCTGGCAGATCGAGCGGATGCAGTTCTCCTGCTCTTTCTCCAGGGACGGATCTTTCGTCTTTTCATATCCCTGTTTTAAGATTGCCTCCGCCTCGTCATATTCCTCATTTCCGATATATGCCTTGGAAAGCTGGATATAAGCTTTGCTGTAATTCGGATCGAGTTCAATACATTTTAACAGTGATTCGATCGCACTCTCATAATCTTCTTCTCCAACATACCCGGTTCCTTCCTTATAAAGGCTCTCCGCTTCTGTTGAACTTGCCTGCGCTTCCTGGGTCACACCGTTCACCGAAGTGTCTTTCTTTCCGCACGCGGAGCAGAGTACAAGCGCCGCGGCCATGATCAAAAACCATTTTCTCATTCTAATTCCTCATTTTCTGTCGGAGCATTCTGCATCCCGGAAATCTTTTATCCGATCAGCAGGCTGTCACGTTCCAGTCTTTGTTCATAAAACGATCATCCATAAACTGTAACGATTTTTCCGTTCATTCGTCTGCATTTATAGCTTATCAGTTAATAACTATACCATTTTTCTCTCTTTCTGTCCAGATAGAAGTCAATGGAAAACTATGGCATAAGTTCGGCAAAACTGTGAACGTTCCGGGAAATCTCCTCACTCCGGTCAGGAAGTCTGTATTTTAACAAGACCACGGAAGTCTCTTACCTCTTCTGCAAGGTAATAGGCAGGGAATGGAATTTGCCTGTATCATGCGGAACGTAAATATTTTTTGACCTCAACAAGTGAAAACACGCTTCGCGAGTTTCCCCTTGTTATCGCGACAGTCGCCAAGGTCTCGCGCAAGAGCGGACTTTGGCTCGTTGTTCGCGTAAAAAAGGGACCAGCCTTGCGGCTGATCCCTGAATTCGTAGTCTGTTCGTAACTGTTCAGTGTCCTCACACCTACAGAAACCTCCCCCGGAGATTTCCTTCGGATGCATGGCAAGTTACGTGCAAAAATCCATTCCAAATCAGCTCCGCCGATGGGATTTTTGCCTTCCGTCCCATGTTTTATTACGGTCAGCGCAGCAAGTGAGCAGACCTACTGAATAGTTACCTCTATTCTTATCTTTCAAAAACTTTAAGCGTCCACTTCTCCGCCTGCAGTTCTCGCTTCCACTTCTTTCTTCTGTACATCGCCAGGAGCCTGCTCGTAACGGCTGAATTCATAGGAGAATTCTCCGATACCGCCAGTCATGGAGCGGAGATCCGTATTGTAGCCGAACATCTCGGACATCGGGACATCCGCCACGATCTCCTGTTTTCCGCTATGGAGAGAGTTCATTCCGAGAACACGTCCTCTTCTTCTGTTCAAATCACCCATAACATCGCCGGTGAACTTATCCGGAACAACGACTTTCACAGAGGCGATCGGCTCTAAAAGAACAGGATTTGCTTCCATAAATCCTTTCTTGAATGCCATTGTTGATGCCATCTTGAACGCCATCTCGGAGGAGTCTACCGGATGGTAGGAGCCATCGAGAAGAGTTGCCTTGATGCCGACTACCGGGTATCCTGCCAGAGGTCCCTTTAAGCAGCATTCCTGCACGCCTTTTTCAACTGCTGGGAAGTAGTTCTTCGGAACCGCTCCGCCGAATACTTTCTCTTCAAAAATATACGGGGTCTCAAGGTCGCCGGACGGTTCAAAGGACATCTTGACATCACCGAACTGTCCATGTCCGCCGGACTGTTTCTTATAGCGGCCAGGAGCTTCCACTTTCTTGCGGATCGTCTCGCGGAACGCAAATTTCGGTTTGGAGAGTTCCACATCGACTTTGTAGCGGCCGAGAAGCTTGCTGACTGTAACTTCGAGCTGCTGGTCACCGATTCCGTAGAGTAAGCTCTGACGATTCTCCGTATCGTTCACAACGCGGAGTGTCAGATCCTCCTCCATCATTCTTGCGAGTGCGCTGGAGATCTTGTCCTCGTCTCCCTTTGTCTTGGCTGCAAACCGCATATAAGTGTACGGTGTGGAGATCTTCGGTTTGTGGTATACGATCGGAGCAGATCTGAGGGCGATCGTATCGCCGGTCTGTGTCACGGAGAGTTTCGCTACAGCACCGATATCACCGGCCCTTAACTCCGGAACCTCGATCACGTCCTTGCCTCTCAGCACGTAGACTTTTGCGATCTTTTCTTCTGCGTCTTTATTTACATTGTAAAGGGTGCTGTCCGGTTTTAATGTTCCGGTGCATACCTTCATTAAGGAATATTTTCCGATAAACGGGTCAACGATGGTCTTGAATACTCTCGCAGAGAGGGAAACCTCGTCATTGTATTTTGCGGTGAAATGCTCGCCGTTTGATACGTCAACGCCGACGCACTCGCCCTTATCCGGTGACGGGAAGTAGCGGTCGATCGCATTTAACAGCGCATTGAAGCCCTGGCAGTTGGTTCCGGAACCCATCATGACCGGAACGATCGAACCGTCGCACACATGAGTCTGTACTGCGGTATAAATCTCATCCTGCGTGAATTCTTCGCCGGAGAAGTAACGTTCCATGTACTCTTCACTCGTCTCGGCAACCGCCTCGATCAGGGCGTCACGGATAATTCCGAGGTTTTTCTTTGTGTACTCCGGGATCTCGCAGTCCTCATAATCGGACAGGTTCGTAAAGCGGCGGCCCTGCATCTTGACTGCGTTTACGAAACCGACGAATTTCTCGTTTTCGCGGATCGGCACCTGGAACGGAGCGATCTTTCTTCCGAACTTCTTCTCAAGTTTTAAGATCAGTTCACGGAAGGATGCGTGATCATCATCCATGTTTGTGACAAATATGATTCTCGGGAGTTTATATTCTTCACACAGATCCCATGCTTTTTCTGTACCAACTTCGATCCCTGCCTTGCAGTTTACAACAATGATCGCTGCGTCAGCGGCGCTGACAGCCTCTTCCACTTCACCAACGAAATCGAAGTAACCCGGGGTATCAAGAAGGTTGATCTTGATCTTTCCTTCTGCTCCCTCGTACTCGATCGGAACCATTGTAGTGGAGATCGAGAACTGTCTCTTGATCTCTTCTTTATCATAGTCACTGATCGTATTTCCGTCAGCAACCTTGCCCATTCTCTTTGTAACGCCGGTCAGATAAGCCAGTGCCTCGGCTACCGTCGTCTTACCGGCGCCGCCGTGCCCTAAAAGTACAACATTTCGGATCTGTTTTGTTCCATAAATATCCATATGAATCCCTCCCGTATATGTTTTTTTGCCATTTTTTCAAAAGACTTCCGCAAATTACGGAGTTCAGATGTTCTGGCGATACTGCTTATTGCCTATGGTCATATTTTACCAAAACTTTTCGAATTTTTCAAGCTAAATATCGAAATTGCACAAAATATTTTCGATTGTTTTTGGGATATTGCGGAAAACATGGGCGTTTTGGCGGAAAAGCTTTTAAAAATCTGGGTGGGTTTCTTATTTTCTGCGATATTTTTGAGATTGAGGAAAGATTTGTTTTGCGGTGAGTTTCCGGGTGGGAGTGCCGGGATCAAGCACTCCCACCCGGAAACTCACCGCCCGCGAATGGAATGGCAGCGCGGGGTTTTCAATTTATAAAGTTTTATAGAATGTGAATAGGATCTCTCCTCCGCAGTCGTTACAGTGCCGTGCAGTTTTCTAAGTCAGAAAAAAGATAAGAAATACATCGATGATCCGGGTTTTGATTTTGCCACTTTAAAGTGTTGATTTTTTTCTGTTGACATTCCCACACCCATGTTATAAAATCGAAGAGATAAAGGAGGGATTACAAAATGTCTGATTCTACTTTTGGTTTTATCGGTCTTGGTCTCATCGGCGGTTCGATCGCCAGAGGCCTGCGCCGCGCAAATAAAGATATTACCATTATGGCGTACATGCGGACCCGCTCGAAGCTTGAGCAGGCAAAGAAAGAGGGGACGATCGATATCATCCTTGACGGGATCGATGAGACGCTCTCCGCATGTGACATCATCTTTCTCTGTACCCCGGTGGAGTACAATGCCATGTATCTGGAAAAGGTCCGTCCGTTCTTAAAACCGGGTGCCATTATCACGGATATCGGCAGCACAAAGACCGACATCCACAAGGCTGTGGAACGTCTCGGATATGAGGATGTCTTCGTTGGCGGTCATCCGATGGCAGGCTCTGAAAAGACCGGTTATGAGAGTTCAACTGACCATCTTCTCGAAAATGCCTACTATGTTATTACTCCGACCGCAAGATCGACTCCGGAACAGATCGACCGGATCCGCGAAGTCGCCCTGGCGATCGGTGCCCTGCCGCTTGTTCTGGATTACCATGAGCACGATTTTTCTGTCGCCGCGATCAGTCATCTCCCGCACCTTGTTGCGTCCAGTCTCGTCAATCTTGTCCATGACAATGATTCGAAGGACGAGATCATGAAGCGGCTGGCGGCCGGCGGTTTTAAAGATATCACGAGGATCGCCTCCTCCTCCCCTGTCATGTGGGAGCAGATCTGCATGACAAATACTGAAAATATCCTGACCCTCCTGAAGCGCTACATCGCGTCCCTGGAGTCCATCTGTGATACGCTCGAGCACCATGACGGAAGTGCAATCTACCGGATGTTCGAGGAATCAGGAAAATACCGTTCTTCCTTCCCGAACCGCGGCCGCGGTCCGATCGAGCGCGATTATTCCTTCAGTGTCGATGTTCTCGATGAACCGGGATCCATCTCCGTCCTCTCCGCGATCCTTGCCGCAAAGGGCATCAGTGTCAAAAACATGGGCATCAATCACAGCCGTGAGGAAGGGGAAGGCGCTCTCCGCATTTCCTTTTATAAAGAAGAACAGAAAAATGAGGCAGCAAGTCTCCTGAAGAGTCACAACTACGTTCTGACAAAATAACAAGTGAAAACACGCTTCGCAAGTTTCCCCTTGTTATCGCGACAGTCGCCAAGGCCTCGCGCAAGCGCGGACTTTGGCTCGTTGTTCACGCAAATAAAAACATCGAGGTATTTACCATGAAACTCCATAAAGCAGCTCATATCCGGGGCGAGATCACTGTCCCGGGTGATAAATCCATCTCCCACCGCAGCGTCATGTTCGGCTCCATTGCGAAGGGGACTACGGAGATCCACAATTTCTTAGAGGGCGCTGACTGCCTTTCGACCATCGGCTGTTTCCGCCGCATGGGGATCGAGATTGAAAATAAAAACGGTACCGTAATCGTCCACGGAAAGGGCATGCACGGGCTGACCGCCCCGTCCGGGACGCTTGACTGTGGAAATTCCGGAACGACAACGAGACTCATCTCCGGCATTCTTGCTCCTCAGAATTTTGATGTAACACTGACCGGTGACGAATCGATCCAGAAGCGCCCTATGAAGCGGATCATCGAACCACTGTCCATGATGGGCGCTGACATCAAGAGCATCCGCGGCAATGACTGTGCGCCGCTTAAAATCTGTGGAATGCCGCTCGCAGGCATCCACTACACATCAAAAGTTGCCTCCGCCCAGGTGAAATCCGCCATTCTTCTCGCAGGTCTCTATGCAGACGGTCTCACGACCGTCACTGAGCCGCAGGTATCGAGAAACCACACGGAACTCATGCTGAAATTTTTCGGAGCTGAACTGGAGTCCAAAGAAACTTCCGTGACGATCTGGCCGGCAACGGAGCTTTTCGGCAACCGGATCGATGTCCCGGGTGACATCTCCTCATCCGTCTATTTTGTCGCAGCCGGCCTCATCCTGCCAAATTCCGAAGTCCTGATAAAAAATGTCGGGATCAATCCGACAAGAGCCGGACTCATCAAAGTCTGTGAGGCGATGGGCGCTGATCTGACGCTCTTAAATGAGAACCACGGGAACGCAGAGCCAACGGCCGATCTCCTCGTCCGTACCAGCAGCTTAAAAGCCTGCACCATCGAAGGGGATATCATCCCGACGCTCATCGACGAACTTCCGACGATCGCCATGATGGCATGTTTTGCAGAAGGTACCACCGTGATCCGCGACGCCGCCGAATTGAAAGTAAAGGAATCCAACCGGATCGCCATCATGGTCGAAAACCTGCGTGCGATGGGCGCTGATGTCGAAGAGACGGAAGACGGCATGATCATCCACGGTGGAAAACCGCTCCACGGCGCTGTCATTGACAGCCATAAAGATCACCGGATCGCAATGACCTTCGCAGTTGCCGCGCTGGCCGCTGAGGGGGAGACGGAAATCCATGACGCAGACTGCGTGAATATCTCCTATCCGGCGTTTTACGAGGAACTGGAGAGACTGACAGAATAAGAGCAAAGATTCGTATAAAAAAAGACATGGAACCATCCAATAACTGATGGTCCATGTCCTTTTTATATGGATCGAACACACGTGAAACTTCGTGCGTATTTTGTGGAAAGTCTAAAAAAGGCAAAGAAAAAAGATAACCCCAGGCACATAGGAATGCTCAGTACTAAGCGCCTACCCCATTTTGGGACCCAGTGTTAATCCTTCACAAGTTATCTTATTTGTATTATAATATTATGTTTGACCTTTGCCAATGTATAACATTAAACAGTAAAAAAGTATCATCACGGCAAGACCAAGCAAGAATACAAATCCAAGCAGGGCCGACATTTTTTATGGATCCTTGATCATCCCATTGCAATCCGGTACAAAAAGCATACGTCAAAGCACGGAAGAGGTGGCAAACATCATGTCAGACACGCTTCTGAATGATCCTGTAGTTATCAATCACAGGTAAAAATTCAACAGTAGACAAATAGTAGACAAATCACCTTTTTTGCCCTCTTTCGGACCTACTTTTCAAACCTGTAAAAACACGAAAACCCCTTGATTTCTCAAGGGGTTTTGTAATCAGCTCCCGGCCGGACTCGAACCGGCGACCTACGCATTACGAATGCGTTGCTCTACCAACTGAGCCACGGAAGCACCTTTAAAAAATGCTGCTGCTTACGCAACAGCAAGTGACCTGTCCGGGAATCGAACCCGGGTTTACGCCGTGAGAGGGCGTCGTCTTGACCGCTTGACCAACAGGCCTTGATTTGTATAAGTCGAGGCGACAAGATTCGAACTTGCGACCTCTGCGTCCCGAACGCAGCGCTCTACCAAACTGAGCCACGCCTCGATTACGTACGTAAGTATAATACAGATTTACGGAAATGTCAACAGCTTTTTTTGATTTTTTTCTATTTTTTGCATTTTTTCTACATTAGCTACACTTTTGGCGTTTCTTCACTGTAAAACAGCCTCCTGCCAGGGAGTCTCTGGACTCCGCTCCCTCTCCCACAAGCTGCTATCAAAGGTTTTGTATACTATTTTCACTCTTCTTGCGGATCACCTTTTCATTAGCCTGAATTTCCGCAAAGAAATTAACAGAAAAGTTTTCCATTTTATCAAAATTGTGGTATAATATCTGTACACAAATATATTCATCAGAGGGGGCGTTCTTATGAAGGCAATCAGAATCATTCTTTCTATCGCAATGCTGGTCACTGCCGGTCTCGGCGCATTCAATGTGATCCCGCTTCGGACCGCATATTTCACACTGATCATTCTCGTTGCCGTTACGGTCTGTATCCGCATCACCCGCAGGATCATCAGCAATGACACCCCGCACACAGTCGTCCGCATTATCAGTGAGATCATCGCATCCCTCTTTATTCTGGGATTCGCGTTTTTTACTTACCGCACGATCGGATAAATGTTCATAAATCGCAAAAGCCTGGCATCGCATATATGATGCCTGGCTTTTATAATAGATACTATGCGGGCATGCTCACCACAGACTGCCCGTTTTCCGATTGCATGACTGACAGCAACTCAGGCGGCACTTCACTACAAATATATTTTTTACATCATCTTCTTGATCGTCTCACAGAGCTCTGCCACCGCAGTCTCCTCATTCCCATTCCGGATATCTTCCACCACACAGGTTTTGATATGATTTGACAGCAGGACCTTGCAGAAGCCATTCAGTGCAGACTGCACCGCCGATACCTGGACCAGGATATCCGGGCAGTAGCGCTCGTCCTGGACCATGGCTTTGATGCCGCGGACCTGTCCTTCGATCCGGCTCAAACGGTTTAAAAGGTCCTTCTCTTCTTTTTCTGTCCTGTGTTTGTGGCGGCAGTGACAGACTGCATCACCGGTCCCTGCATCTGCAGCTGCCGCGTTTTCTGCCGCTTCTGCGCCTGTTTCCATATTTATGTTCATTGCCCCGTCTCCCCCGGAACAACAACATGATCGTTTTTCCATGTGCGACCTCCCAAATTTTTATATGTCCATGATAGCAGGAAAAGCCGCCCCGGAAGTATTTCATCCCGGGACAGTACATCTTCGACATCTGAGAAAATGCCATGATCCGTCTGAAAAACTGATCAGCCGATCACCTTATAATCCTTATCCTCGATCGCTTTCTTTAACACTTCTGTCGGAACATCCTTTGTAAGTGTCACAGTCGCAGTTCCTTTTACGTGATCTGCCTCTGCAGCAGATACGCCGTCGATCGCCTCGAGCGCCTTCTTTACAGTTGCCTCACAGTGACCGCACATCATACCTTCTACTTTCAGTGTTTTTTCCATAGTTTTACTCTCCTTCTCTTTCTTATGAGATTTTGTTTTTATCTTTTTGTCCCTGTCGGAACGCCGGATATCAAAGAAATTTAAACGCAGGGCGTTTGATACGACGCAAAAGCTCGATAAGCTCATCGCCGCAGCGCCGAACATCGGATTTAACTTCCACCCGAATACCGGGATCCAGAGTCCCATCGCGAGCGGAATTCCGATCACATTGTAGAAAAATGCCCAGAACAGATTCTCGTGGATATTTGTGAGTGTCGCGCGGCTCAGGCGGATCGCTGCCGGAACATCTGACAGGCGGCTCTTCATGAGGACCACATCCGCCGCATCGATTGCGACATCCGTTCCCGCTCCGATCGCAATTCCCATATCGGCTCTCGTGAGCGCCGGGGCATCGTTGATCCCGTCACCGACCATGGCAACCTTGCCTTTTTCTTTCAGCTTCCGGATCACGCTCTCTTTGCCGTCCGGAAGGACTTCGGCGATGACCTCGTCGACGCCGGCCTCTTTTCCGACCGCCTTCGCGGTGCGCTCATTGTCTCCGGTCAGCATGACCACATGGATTCCCATGTTCTGAAGCTCCCTGATCGCCTGCGGGCTGTCTTCCTTGATCATATCCGCAACGGCGATGATGCCGATAAGTCTCTCATTCTCTGCAAAGAACAGCGGAGTCTTTCCACTCTCCGCGAGAGTTTCCGATTTCTGTTTCATCTCTTCCGGCACATTCACATGACTTCCGATAAAGTTCATGTTTCCACCGTAGATCGTATTTCCGTTTAATTTCGCAGAAAGTCCGTTTCCCGGAAGAGCCGCAAAGTCTGCCACGTCGGCTGCGGAAAGTCCCATCTCCTCGCCTTTTAAGAGAACTGCCTTTGCGAGCGGATGTTCACTCTTCTTCTCGAGCGCATACGCCATCGATAAAAGTTCTGTCTCTGTGATCCCCTCCGCCGGGACAATGTCTGTCACGCGGGGTTCGCCGCTTGTGATCGTTCCCGTCTTATCCAGGGCAACGATCTCCACTTTGCCCGTCTCCTCAAGGGAAACCGCTGTCTTAAAGAGAATTCCGTTCTTCGCTCCCATTCCGTTGCCGACCATGATGGCAACCGGAGTCGCAAGGCCTAACGCACACGGGCAGCTGATCACAAGAACGGAAATTCCTCTCGCCAGAGCGAATGCCATCGTCTCACCCGCAAGGAGCCAGCCGATCGTCGTGATCACTGCGATCGTGATGACTGCCGGCACGAACACGCCGGAGACTTTATCTGCGATCTTCGCGATCGGAGCTTTTGTGGCTGCCGCATCGCTGACCATTTTGATAATCTGGGAGAGCGTCGTGTCCTCTCCGACTCTGGACGCCTCGCAGCGGATAAATCCGGACTGGTTTAAGGTTGCTGCCGAAACAAGATCGCCTGCTGCCTTATCGACCGGAATGCTCTCACCCGTGAGGGCGGACTCGTTCACCGCGCTGTTTCCTTCCAGCACGATACCATCCACGGGTATATTTTCACCCGGGCGGACAACAAAGACATCACCTTTCTTGACCTGTGCGATCGGGACTGTGGTCTCCACGCCGTCCTTTTCGATCACCGCAGTCTTCGGTGCCAGCTTCATTAAGCCCTTTAAGGCATCGGTGGTGCGGCCCTTTGATCTCGCTTCCAGCATTTTTCCGACCGTGATCAGCGTCAGGATCATCGCAGCAGATTCAAAATAGAACTCGTGCATATATTCCATGACCGCGTCCATGTTTCCCTTTACCTGGACATCCGTCATCATGAACAGCGCGTATGTGCTCCACGCGAAGGACGCACTCGATCCAAGGGCGACCAGAGTGTCCATATTCGGGGCGCCGTGAAGCAGACTCTTAAAGCCGCTGATGAAGAATTTCTGGTTGATCACCATGACGATCACGGTGAGAAGAAGCTGTGTAAGCCCCATCGCCACATGGTTTCCATCGAAAAATTTCGGAAGCGGCCAGTTCCACATCATATGCCCCATGGAGAAATACATGAGGACCAGGAGAAAACCGATGGAGGAGACAAGTCTTTTTTTCAGGACCGGAGTCTCATGGTCTTCCAGGGCCGATTCATCGTAGAGCGCGCTGTCTCCGTCTCCATCTGATTTTTCTGCACCTTTTACGGACGCCCCGTATCCGGCAGCCTGGACCGCCGCAATAATTTCCGAGGAAGAAGCTGTCCCTTCGACTCCCATCGAGTTCGTGAGCAGACTCACAGAACACGAGGTGACGCCAGGCACTTTGGAAACCGCCTTTTCCACGCGGGTCTGGCAGGCAGCGCAGCTCATTCCTGTAACTGTATACTGTTCCATATCGTCGTTCCTTTCTGTTGCTGTATACCCATACTGGGTATATGTAAATAGTAACATAGAATACGGAAATGTCAAGGGCTGTTATTGAGATTTTTTGTCACTGATCCGTATACATGCAATCCGCCAAAGTCCTGTATCATCGGTACTCTTCTTGCACATTCCATTCTTTTATTCTATAATGATCGTAAAATATTATGCAGGAATACTCTTCTCTTAAAGAACACCAGAATCAGAACAAACAGGAGGAACTAAAATGGCAGTTGTAAAACCATTTATATGCATCAGACCAGCAAAGGAACATGCAGCGGAAGTAGCTGCTCTCCCCTATGATGTGTATAACCGGAAAGAGGCATGTGCGGCGGTAAAAGGAAATCCTCTTTCTTTTTTAAATATCGACCGGGCGGAGACCCAGTTTTCCGATGATGTCGATACCTATGCGGACTGTGTATACGAAAAGGCAAGAGAGCTGCTCGATTCGCAGATCGCGGACGGGATCTACGTGACAGACGCAGGGGATCACTACTATCTTTACGAGCTGACGATGGACGGACACAGCCAGACAGGGATCGTCGCCTGCTGTTCCATTGATGATTATGTGAACGGTGTGATCAAAAAGCATGAAAACACCAGGGAGGAAAAAGAACTGGACCGCATCCGCCATGTGGATACCGTCAATGCGCAGACAGGTCCTATTTTTCTGGCCTACCGGCAAAATATAGCCTTAAAGGAGATCGTTGCAGAAGAAAAAACGAAACCGGCTCTCTATGATTTTGTGTCCGACGACGGGATCCGCCACCGGGTATGGCGGATCGACGGAGCAGACCGGACAGACGCCATTGAAGCTGCATTTGCTGCGATTCCGTCCACCTACATCGCAGACGGGCATCACAGAGCCGCCTCCGCCGTAAAAGTCGGTCTGAAGCGCCGTACAAAGCATCCCGGTTATACGGGTGAAGAACCGTTCAACTATTTTCTCTCTGTATTATTCCCGGATGAGGAACTTATGATCCTCCCGTATAACCGGGTGGTCAGGGATCTGAACGGGATGAGCACGGAACAGTTTTTTGAGAAATTAAAAGAAAAATTCGAACTGGAAGAAATCGGGAAAGAACCTTATGCTCCGGTTCAAAAAGGAACCTTCGGCATGTATCTTGACGGGACATGGTACGCGTTAAAGATCCTTCCGCAGTACAGAAGCGCTGATCCGGTAAAGGGACTGGATGTCTCGATCCTTCAGGATCATCTTCTTGCACCGGTTCTTGGGATCGGTGATCCGAGAACCGATAAACGGATCGACTTTATCGGCGGAATCCGCGGATTAAAGGAGCTGGAACGCCGCGTTGGCGAAGATATGGAAGTCGCATTTTCCATGTATCCGACGTCCATCGAAGAACTTCTTTCCGTGGCGGACGCAGGACTCCTGATGCCGCCGAAGTCTACCTGGTTTGAGCCGAAGCTCCGAAGCGGATTATTTATCCACCGATTAAGCTGATCACAAGACGCCCGCCCAGTGTTCATTCACCGGACGGGCGTCTGACCAGTTCAAATCCTGAACCGACAATATAAAACTCTATTCAAAATGAATGTCAACCGTTTTTTCGGGCGGTACACTTACTGTCTACAGGATCCTCCTGATCCTCTCCAGACACTCCTCCACCGTCTTCCGAGGCGCTGCCACGTTGATCCGCTGGAATCCGGCTCCCGTCTTTCCAAAGATCTTTCCGCTGTCAAGCCACAGCTTTGCATCATAGATAATCCTGCGGTCAAGCTCGTCCGGATCAATTCCTGTCTTACGGAAGTCAAGCCACAAAAGATAGGTTCCTTCCCCGTCGATGACGTTTACGCCCGGCATATGATCTGCGATATATGCTTTTACATAGGCGATATTCTCCCGCACATAGGAAAGCATCGCATGATACCACTCATCGCCTTTTTCATACGCCGTCTGGGCTGCCACGATCCCCAGTGCGCTCAACTGGCTGATCCCCGCGGCATCCACTTCGTGCTGGAACTTCTTTCTCATCTTCTCACCAGGGATGAAGATATTGGAGATCAGCATGCTGGCCAGATTGAACGTCTTGCTCGGAGACGTGCAGACCACGCAGAGATCCTCATATTCCTTCTTTACAGAGGCGAACACCGTATGCTCTCCCTGGAATACGAAGTCGTTGTGGATCTCATCGCTGACTACCTTGACGCCGTATTTCACGCAGAGATCTCCCATCCCGGTCAGCTCCTCCTTCGTGAACACTCTTCCGGACGGATTGTGCGGGTTGCAGAGAAGGAACAACTTCACATCATGATCCACGATCTGCTTTTCGAAGTCTTCCAGATCAATGTGATACCGGTTGTCCTCACCGAGAATCAGGTCACTGCTTACGATCACACGGTCATTGTCCCGGATCACCTCCGAAAACGGATAGTAGACCGGCTGCTGGATCAGGACACTGTCCCCAGGTTCCGTAAATGCTTTCACTGCCATCGCGAGGGCAAATACCACACCGGGCGTCTTGATCAGCCACTCCTCCCGGATTTTCCAGTGGTGATGGCGCTCCATCCATCCGGCCACCGCATTAAAATACTCCTCCTGGGTATCACTGTAACCAAAGATCCCATGCTCCGCCCTCTCGATCAGGGCATCCACCACATAGTTACATATAGGAAAAACCTATAACGAGTCGATAAAAAGAAACACCAATCCGGGGCATAGAACCGAATCATTTTCTAAAAATGGTGGGAGTCTTCTCGACTGAAATAAAAAACGAGCAACAAAACCGGATTTACACCAGTCTGCTACTCGTTCATCAACAATGATATTTCCTGTTTTCCGAAAAAATCAAACAGAATTTTGTCCAATATGCTCAACGATCGTGTCGACGATCTCCTGCTTCGGCTTCCCGATGGCTGTTCCCAGTTCCTCATACAAGAGCTTTTCCGCGATCTGGAAATATTTCGTATCCGTCGCTGTGCATTTCTTTCCCTGCGCGAGTCGCTGCTGCTTCCGCTGGTAGATCATCTTTATGATCACAACCAACGCCTTCGGGTCATTCGCCCTGATCGCCTCTTTATACTTCTGCTCCCGCATCTTCTCGTTCTCCGTCCATGGCGTCGAAATTTCTGGGATCTTTTCGATCAATTTCCACGCATTCTCTTCTGTCAGGCATGGTCTCAAAGCAGAGTCCGAATTCGACACAGGCACATATATCGTTTCCTTTTCATCCTCCACCGGATGCATCCGATAATACAATTTATTGTCCTTCTTCCCCTGCGCGTCCAGATACAAAATATCCTCTATCCTGCACACTCCTGTGACCGGCTTGCTGACAAAATCTCCAATCTCATATCTCATGAAATCATCCCCTTGCTGAACACTGACTTCAGGTTTCACACATCTGATCTCTGCCTCTAAAACCGCCGGATCAGCTCAGATAGTCTCCCACCGGAGATGTATTGTACTGCTTTTTGATCTCGATCACAATCGCTCCATCTTCATTCGTCTTTTCGGATAAAATTTTATACTTTGTCCCACTTCTGTCCAACTGTACCTTATACTTTTCATATTCCTGACAGATCATCTTCTTCGCATATTCACTCGTATCACCGTCATGATTTGAAAAACACACCGTCTGGGTAATGCAGGCTGCCTTGATTCTTTTCATTGTAAATACCTCTCATCTCTATTCTACATTTCATGATCATCGAAATACAGAAATATATTTTGTGCTATATTTATTATAATAATTTTAGAGATTACATTCAAAAGGCATTTTTTACAATCTTTTACCGGCATTCTATTGGTACTTTTCACTATACCACATGAATTTTCCCAAGTGTATTCCGCTTAAACCGTAATCTCAACCTGATTTCCCTATATCTTTTTCAAAATTTCTTTATGCATCCCTTTATACGATCGACCGACTTTCCATTTAGTTTCCGTTTATCTCCAGGACTTCGTCTTCTCGACAAGCTTCGCATACACCCGCTCCACAAACCACGGCTCCGTAGATTTCTTTAACGCCTCCTCCGGCGTAAACCAAGCGACCCCACTGTTCTCATCCGCCTTCACAGACACCTGTTCCTCAGAATCCGCTTCCAGAAGATACGTCACATTCAGATGCAGATGACTGGACACATACCGTCCTTTTTTCACATGTCCGTCAACGGTGAGTGATTCCAGCGAAAAAATCTCCTCCGACACTGGCCGCACATCGGAAATTCCTGCTTCTTCCTTTACCTCCCGGATTGCAACCGCCAGAAGATCTGTCTCTCCATCCGCATGCCCGCCAAGCCACGACCAGGAATGATAAATATTGTGATACACCATAAGGACTTTACTTCTGTCCTTATCCACCACCCAGGCCGAAGCCGTCATGTGCGCCACCACATTATCCCTAAGGAACGCGTCATCATTCTTCTCGATCCAGTTTAGGATCAAAGCCTTATCCGCCTCTTCCTGCTCATTATAAGGCACATACCTTCTGATCTGACTTACCAGTTTCTGCCGATTCATCGCATAATTTCCTTCCAATATCATTCTTCTCTATCTGATAAAATGTGTCCGCACGACCTCTTCCTTCTCCGGAAGACCATACTTCTCTTTTCCAAGCTCAATGCTCTTCATGAGAAATGTCATATTTCTCGCAAGAACCCGCATCGTCTGAAGACCTTCCGCATCCCCCACAGCTTCTCCCGGTCCGCGCCCGTGGATGGAGTTCCAGTACTGACTAGATGCGATCGGCATGTTGCTGATCGTAAAATACTTATTTAACTCGTCAAAAGTCGCCGAACATCCCCCGCGTCTCGCACAGGCAACGCTCGCCCCGACTTTCATTGTCTTATCAAAGGATGTACTATAAAACAGCCGGTCCAGAACCGCGATCAGGGTCGCATTTGCGGACGCATAATAAACAGGGGTTGCGACCACCAGTCCATCAGCCTCCGAAAGCTTCACCGCCAGCTTATTCACCACATCGTCGAACACACACTTCCCAAGCTCCGCGCATCGATTACAGGCAATACATCCTCTTACCGCCTCACTGCCGACCTGTACGATCTCCGCATCGACTCCCTCTTTTTCAAACACCGTCTTCATCTCATTCAACGCGATAGATGTATTTCCATTCGCCCGCGGGCTTCCATTGATCATCAATACTTTCATTATTTATCCTCCACACTCAATTTCAACACGTCCGGTCTCGCGTAATGTCCACAGACATCATGCTCCATCCGGCTCGCCGGGACCTTCTGCATGTCGAGGTCCGCGTAGATGATCTCCTCTTTATCCCACACAGTCTCACTCACCGCATGCCCGTAAGGATCGATCACGCAGCTTCCTCCCCGGCACACGATATCATTTAACTTCGCAATCTCCTCATCCCCGCTGGCGGTCTTCGGGTACATATCCTTCGTGAAATACATATCCGCATTGATGAAGAAGCAGTGTCCCTCGATGGCGATATGGCGGATCGTATTCTGCCACTCCTCATTGTCATTCGTATTCGGGGAAATATAGAGCGCAACTCCCTTCTGGTAAAGCGCCACTCTCGCAAGCGGCATGTAGCTCTCCCAACAGATCAGATTGCCCATCGGTCCCCAAGGTGTCTCCATTACCGGGAAAAAATCCTTATCCGCATCTCCCCAGATCACACGTTCGCTGCCGGTAGGCTTCAGCTTTCTGTGATTCATCGTCTGTCCGTCTGGTGCGATCATGATATTGGAATTATAAAGTGTCGCCGTCACAGCGTCCCGCTCCGAATACCCAACACTCACATATACCGAATGTTCCTTCGCGCAGTCAACGATACTCTGCATCTCCGCTCCATCCGCCAGGATCGAATTGTCATAGTAAGTCTTCCAGTCCTCTCTTCCCGCCCTGCTGCGGCTTCCGACGGTAAATCCATAAGTCATTCCATATGGGTATCCCGGAATAAAAAGTTCAGGAAAAACGATCAGTTCCGCTCCCTTAGCGGCCGCCTCCCCGATCAGGGCGATGATCTTCTCCACACACTTGTCCTTATCGAACATGACTGGTGCTGCCTGCACCAGAGCGAGTTTACATGTATCCTTCTTGATAATCATAGTATTTTTCCTCCTGTCATTGCTGCAATCTTATATGTAAAACCTACCTGACGCCGATGATCTTTTTCTTTTCCCGCTTTCTCCGGCCTGCAACACTGTGAAAATTCATATATCTTCAAAACATTTCTCCCAACTATCTCTAAATCAGAAAAACTCATTCGCCTTATCCGGCTGACAGATCATTTTCAGTTTCTCCGAAATCATCTGGACCTTTTCAGGATTCCCGCTTCTGGCACTCTGCGGACAGATCTCCACACATCTCATACATGAAATGCAGACTTCTCCGTTCGTCATCTTCGGATCCTCAAACGGTATCGCTCCAACCGGACAGCTCTCCACGCAGCTTCCGCATCCCATACATTCATCTGACACCTGGATGTCCATCGGCAGTACCTTGTATTCCTTATAAGGCCTGTTTCCCGGCACCTCGACCGGACAGACATTCCCCTTCAGACGCTCCTTCACCTCAGCCGCAAACGTATCAAGTTCATCGAAATCCTGCGCTGATGGACGCCCCGCTTCGATCTGATGGGCGATCGAATGTTCCGCCACAATCGCAGCAGCCCCAATACAGACAAAGCCCTGAGCCTCAAGCACATCCTTCAATTCCACCAGAGTATCCTCATACGCTCTTCCGCCATATGTAACCAGCAAAAATGCCGGCGTGCGGTCACCCTTTATTTTCCGAAGTCTCTCGGTCGCAATTCCCGGAACACGTCCTCCAAAGGACGGAACTCCCACAATACAAAAATCCCCCTGTTCCATTTCATGATTTTTCATATCCCGTCTCGACAGGTCAATATTTTCCATACTGCCAAAACTTTCTCCCATATGTTTTACGGCTCTTTCTGTCGTGCCTGTCGGACTAAAATAAACATTATAATTTGCCATAATCTTGCCCTTTAAAAAACTCTCCTGAATAAATCTTTAATTTTCCTAAAAAATACTCTCTCCAATATCCGACTCTTTCCGTCATCACCTACATTCTATCATATCAGCCCCAAAAATCAAGCTACAGCTTAACAATGCGCGACCCACAACCTCGCGATGCCGCGGCGCCCAAAGGGCCCCGCGCATCGTCCAGCTTCCGCCACCCCCCTCTCTCCCACCACAACCTTCCCTTCATCCCTCACTCCCGCCAACACACAGCGCCGGTGAGACTCCGGGCACGAACCGCCTGGGTGGAGGGAGCTGGCTTCCTCTTGGCTCCCAGGAAAATGCGTTGGAGGCCCGGGGACACTTGTCTGAGCAACGCAAGTTGCGAGTTGTGTCCCCGGGCCTCCGCCCTTAGCATTTTTCTGGGAGCATAGAGGAACCCTCCCGGAATCCCACTAAGCGTTCGCGCCCGGAGTCTCACCGGCGCGTACCCCCAGCCACTATGAAATTTAGAAATCAAACAACGACAACTGATTCGACTCCGGAAGTCCCTTCAGGATTCCCAGCTCCTCCATCAGATCACAGATCGTCTTACTGACCTTCGTTCTGTTCCGGAAATCCTCCTTGGAGAGGAATTTTCCGGCCTTTGCAGCCTCCTCGATGGAATCAGCCGCTTTTTCTCCCAGACCGTCAATACTGTTGATGGAAGGCATCAGCTTGTCCCCCACGACCTGAAAATGTCTGGCCTTCGCCGTATAAATATCCAGCGGCAGAAAATCAAACCCACGGGCGTACATCTCCTGCACGATCCTCATATCCCTCAGCGTATCCTGCTCCTTCTTTGAAAGCGTGTCCGCCCTCTTCTTGTAGTCTGCCAGGTGATACTCCAGCTTCTCACGCCCCAGACACATGATCTCGTATGAAAACGCACTGGCGCGGATACTGAAAAACGCCGCATAATACGCAAGCGGATAGAATACCTTGCAATAAGCGATCCGCCATGCCATCATAACATAAGCTGCTGCATGGGCCTTCGGGAACATATATTTGATCTTCTTACACGACCAGATATACCAGTCCGGAACTCCGTGCTTCGTCATCTCCTCTTCCCACTCAGGCTTTAAGCCTTTGCCCTTACGGACCGCCTCCATGATCGTAAACGCAAGGCCTTCCTCAAGCCCCTGCTGGATCAGATAGATCATGATATCATCACGCGTACAGATCGCAGTCTGAATCGTCGCCTTGCCCTCCTGGATGAGCGTCTGGGCATTCCCCAGCCATACATCCGTACCATGGGCCAGACCCGCGATACGCACAAGGTCCGAAAAATACTTCGGCTTCGTGTCAATCAACATCTGCATCGCGAAATCCGTACCGAACTCCGGAACCCCGAGCGCGCCAAGCTTACAACCGCCGATATCCTCCGGCTTGATCCCCAGCGCATCCGTACTCTGGAACAGACTCATGACCTCCCGCGAATCCAGAGGGATATCCTTAACAGGATCAAGTCCCGTGAGGTCCTGCAGCATACGGATCATCGTCGGATCATCGTGCCCGAGAATATCAAGCTTTAACAGGTTGTGGTCGATCGAGTGGTAATCGAAATGCGTCGTGATCGTCTTCGTCGTCATATCGTTCGCCGGATGCTGGACCGGTGTGAACGAATAGATCATCTCGCCGAGTGGAAGAACAACGATACCGCCCGGATGCTGTCCCGTTGTCCGTCGGACGCCGACACAACCCTGAACGATCCGGTTGATCTCACAGTTTCTCTTCCGCTCTCCGTGCTCCTCAAAATAATTCTTCACATAACCGTACGCCGTCTTGTCCGCCAACGTACCGATCGTCCCCGCGCGGAACGTCTGGCCCTTACCGAAAATAACCTCCGTGTAGTCATGCGCACGGCTCTGGTACTCACCGGAGAAGTTTAAGTCGATATCCGGCTCCTTATCTCCCTTGAATCCCAGGAATGTCTCGAACGGGATGTCAAACCCGTCCTTCACCATCGGATGTCCGCAGACCGGGCACACCTTATCAGGCATATCACATCCCGCCATTCCGGCATACTTCTTCACCTCGTCCGAGTCAAAATCATAATAATGACAGTTCGGGCACGAATAATGCGGACTTAACGGATTTACCTCCGTGATACCGGACATCGTTGCGACAAAGGATGAACCGACCGATCCTCGGGAACCGACCAGATATCCGTCCT
Source organism: Clostridium sp. CM74B_53 (assembly GCF_036318045.1). Lineage (NCBI taxonomy): Bacteria > Bacillati > Bacillota > Clostridia > Eubacteriales > Clostridiaceae > Clostridium > Clostridium sp. CM74B_53. Next base: position 126,709 of record NZ_JAWQDE010000002.1, read on the forward strand.
CATTCGACTTCCACACGAGCTTCTGCGCGATGATATACATAACCGCGAATCCGTTGGAAATGATGGAGTGCAGCTCTCTTTCCAGACGGTCCACAACGATCTTCGGAAGATTCTCGCCATACATCTCGTGTGCACGGTTGTAACAGATATTTCGCAGCGTCTCATCCGACTTTTCGATGACAGGCGGACACTTATCCGGGCGCACCGGCGCGATCGGCTCACACATATCGGCGATCATCCTGGTGTTCGTGACAACGACCTCGTAGCACTTGTCGCTGCCCAGATATTCGAACTCTGAGAGCATCTCCTCCGTCGTCCGCAGGAACAGCGGCGCCTGCTCGTCCGCATCCTTAAAGCCCATTCCGGCCATCAGGATCTTCCGGTAGATCGCGTCGTCCGGGTCCATGAAATGCACATCACAGGTCGCGCAGACCGGCTTGTTGAACTGCTCGCCGAGGGAGACGATCTTCCGGTTGATGTCCATGAGATCATCCACCGTCTTTACCGTGCTCTTCTCGTCCCGCAGCATGAACATGTCGTTTCCGAGCGGCTGGATCTCCAGATAATCGTAGAATTTTACGATCTTCGCAAGCTCCGCATCCGGAACCCCGCGGAGGATCGCCTGGTAAAGCTCTCCCGCCTCACAGGCCGAGCCGATGATCAGACCTTCCCGGTACTCATTCAGCACACTCTTCGGGATCCTCGGTCTTCTCGAGAAATACTTCAGGTGCGACCATGACACGAGGCGGTACAAATTCACGCGTCCCAGATCATTCTTTGCGATGATGATGACATGGTACGTCGGCATCTTCATGATCGTCTCGTCACTCACATGACTGAACTCCTCGAGCTGGTCGAGCGTCGTCATATCGTGCTGTTTTTTCAGCATTTCCACGAATTTCAGGAAAATTCCGGCAGTTGCCTCCGCATCATCGACCGCGCGATGATGATTTTCCAGAGAGACGCCGAGCGCCTTCGCCACCGTGTCAAGCTTAAATCGATTCAGGTTCGGGAGGAGCGCTCTCGCAAGCGTCACCGTATCGAGGACGGTCGGGTCGAACGGCAGTCCCAGAAGTCCCGCATTGTGGGAGATAAAGCTCACATCGAAGGACGCGTTGTGCGCCACTAACGCCGCATCGCCGACAAACTCCAGGAATCTCGGCAGGACCTTTTCCACCGTGTCCGCGCCCATGACCATCGCGTCGTTGATCCCGGTCAGGCGCTCGATGTCAAACGGGATCGGGACCTCCGGATTTACAAACTCATCCATCCGGTCAATGATCTCCCCGTTTCTCACCTTCACGGCGCCGATCTCGATGATCTTATTCTTTGTCGGTGAAAATCCTGTGGTCTCGATATCGAATACGACATACTCGCCGTCAAGACTCTGGTTCCTGGAATTGACGACCATCTCCTTCATGTCGTCGACGAGGTACCCCTCAACTCCATAGAGGACCTTGAAGGTATCTCCCTTGTCGAGCGCATGGTTCGCGTCCGGGAACGCCTGGACGCAGCCGTGATCCGTGACCGCGAGTGCCGGCATCCCCCACTTCTTGGCACGCTTTACGAGGTCTTTCACCTCGGAGACACCGTCCATGTCGCTCATCTTCGTGTGACAGTGGAGCTCCACACGCTTCACCGGGGCATTATCCACACGCTTGGACGTGAAGTCCTCGCTCTTTTTGATGCCGACGATGGAACCGATCGTGAGCTCACCGTCGAACTTGTCGATCGTCGTGATGCCCTTGATCTTGATGAAGTTTCCTTCCTTGATCGCCGCTGTCGCATCTTCCTCCTGGCCTTCCCTGAGGAACATTTTGACCGTGATGCTGTCCGTAAAGTCCGTGATATCGAAGATCATGAGTTTGTTTCCGCTCCGGAGCTCCCTCTTCTCCGCGCGGATCACCTTGCCGCGGATCACAACCTCGCCGATCTCACCGTCAATATCGTGAATATCTACCGCATCGCCTTCAAAATCGCGCCCAAACAGAACATCCGGATTCTCCGATTTCCGGTACGGGATCCTTCCGTCGGAACCTTTCCGGAAGCCGCCGGAAAAGCCGCCTTTTCCCTTCTCGCCGAAAGTCTTCTTTGTAAAACCGCCGCCGTTCTGTCCACCACCGGCAGACTTTCCGTTCTGGTTTCCGCCGGGCTTTCCTGCCGCATCCGTCTTCTGCTTCGATGCTCCGGAACCAGACGCCGTTTTTTCTCCGGGGGCTTTTTTACCGCCGTCCGCCGCGCCGGACCGTCCTGCGGATCCGGAATTTCCAGCGCTCTGTGCCGTGATCCCGGCCCCCGCGTCTCCATTGCCGTCTCCGAACGTTCCGCTGAATCCGCCGTTCGCCGGACCTTCGTCCCACGGCGCACTTTCCGCGGTGCCTTCCAGGTAATTCTCCTCATTCCGGGTTCCCATGATGAGCTCTCCGCCCGGCTTCATGAACACCGGCTGGTCCATCGGGTCCTTCTTCTCCGCTTCTTTATATAAAAACTCCACTTCCGCCGCAAGTCCGCAGCGCTCCGTAAAGATCTTCTCGAGGACGCGCCCGACTTCCTTCGACCGCTCCCTGTAGATCAGGTTGTCCTCGATCGTCATAACCATCTTGTCGTCGGTCACAAATTTTGTGTCCGCCCGACGGAGAATGTTGTACTCGATCATGCCGTAATTCTTAAGCTCCATGAGGATGCTGTCCCGGTAGACATCGTAGAGCTTCTCCGGGGTATACTGTGCCGACAAACGATACTTCTCAAGAATCTTGATCGTGATCGGTCTTCCCGGAAACAGCTGCTTCGCGATCCCGTCTTCCAGGGCATAAATGTTCTTTTTATGAATGAGTCTGGGACTTCTGATATAAACACGAATAGAGCTTCTGTCCTTTGTCATGGTGACCTTTTCCACCACGACAAGTTTCAAAAGCTCTTTCAGTTCATCCGCAATATGAAGCCCCGGGAAAACTTCAAGGAATGGTTTTTCCATACTTATTTCTGCATCTCCTGCATCTTCAAAAGTTCTTCCCGCAGAACGGAAAGAAGCTCATTTTCCGGTACCTTCTTGATGATCTCTCCCTTTTTGATCAGGAGACCTTCGCCGATCCCTCCGGCGATCCCGATATCCGCGCTTCTCGCCTCGCCCGGACCATTGACCACGCAGCCCATAACGGCAACTTTCACGTCAAGATCCATGCCGGATACCATATTTTCGACCTGGTTTGCGAGGTGGATCAGATCGATCTGGGTTCTTCCGCAGGTCGGACAGGAAACAACTTCCACGCCGCCTTTTCTGAGTCCCAGAGTCCTCAGGATCAGCTTTGCACTCTTTACTTCCTCCACCGGATCACCGGTCAGGGAGACACGGATCGTATCGCCGATCCCCTCATGGAGAATAATTCCAAGTCCCACGGAGGACTTGATATTGCCGGAAAGCAACGTTCCGGACTCCGTGATCCCGACATGGAGCGGATAATCCGTCTTTTTCGCAATGAGTTCATGCGCTGCCACGCACATCAAAACGTCGGAGGATTTGATGCTGATCACGATATTATCGTAGCCGAGCTCCTCGACAACGGCAACCTCCTTCAACGCGCTCTCAACGAGCGCCTCCGCGGTCACGCCGCCGTATTTCTCCAGAAGATCTTTTTCCAGGGAACCGCTGTTCACGCCCACACGGATCGGGATCCCGTACTCCTTCGCCTTATCCACGACAGCTTTTACGCGCTCCCGCGCCCCGATATTGCCCGGGTTGATCCGGATCTTATCCGCTCCGCTCTCGATCGCAGCGATGGCAAGGCGGTAATCAAAGTGGATATCTGCGACGAGCGGGATATGGATCTGTTTCTTGATCTCGCGGATCGCAGCCGCAGCCTCCATCGTCGGGACTGCCACGCGGATGATATCGCATCCGGCTTCCTCGAGGCGGTGGATCTGCTCCACCGTTGCCGCGACGTTCTCTGTCTTCGTGTTGCACATGGACTGGATCAGGACAGGATTTCCCCCTCCGATCTTTCTGTCCCCTATCTGAATTACTCTTGTATGATCTCTAAACATACATTTCTCTCCCAATTTCAAAAACTATAAAATGATCCTCAGATCATTAAAGATGACAAATACCATAAATGTCATGAGAAGCGCCATCCCGGCCATATTGACTGCGCCCTCGACTCTCTGGCTCACCGGATGTCTCGTCACGAGCTCCCAAAGCAGGAACACCAGCCGCCCGCCGTCAAGCGCCGGAAACGGGAGCAGGTTCATGACTCCGAGGTTTGCCGAGAACATGACCATGAGATTTAAGAGGTTCATCACAACCGTCACAAAGCCGTACTGCGTATTCTCCTCCACCGTCTGGTCGATGATCGTGACGATCCGCACAGGACCGGCGATATCGTTGGTCGAAACCTTTCCGCCGGCGATCATCTTTAAGCTGTCGATCACCGTGAGGATCCAGTAGCGCACCTCGTAGGCGCTGTACTGGAGAAGCTGAAGCGGGGATTCCGCCGCACTCCGGTATCCGCGCAGGATCACGCCGAGATAATATCTCCCATCCTTAAGCTCCGGCTGGATCACCGTATGTCCCGTCGTCCAGGAGGCAGAGCTCTCATCGTACCGTTGATATTCCACCTGCACCAGATCCTGTCCCGAATACATGAGGTACATGGAGATCTCTCTTGACAGATGGATCTTTCTGCCGTCAAGCTTCGTGATCACATCGCCTTCCTGAAGTCCTGCCGTCTGTGCAGGCATTCCCTCGGAAGTTCCCGCAAGGACCGGAAGATCGATCCCCGCCCAGGATAAGATCACAAACGAGAACACAAAAGCCAGAATAAAATTAAAAATCGGTCCGGCCGCGATCACCGCCATTTTCGCAAGCGGTCCTTTATCGAAAAAGGAAACTCCCTTCACATCCGGAATTTCTTCCTTTTCATTCTCATCTTCCCCGAATTCTCCCAGCATGGCGCAGGATCCGCCGAGCGGCAAAAGTTTTAATGAGTACCGGATCCCGGTCTTTTTGCTCACCCAGGAGAGAAGTCTCGGCCCAAAACCCACCGAAAACTCCACAACAGCGACCCCGTTTAACCTCGCCAGGAGATAATGTCCAAACTCATGGAACAGGATGATACCGCCAAGGACCACCACCGCTGCCAGATAACCAAGATTCAACTTTATTGTTCACCTGCTTTCTATTATTCGTTAGAATCCCCGTAACTGTTCAGTACCTTCACAGTTACGCGCAAAAATCCATTCCAAATCGGCTACGCCGATAGGATTTTTGCCTTCAAACCAATGTTTTCTTACGGTCAGCGCAATAAATGCGCAGACCTACTGAATAGTTACGAATCCCCACTGTTTCTTTAAAAACTCATATGTCTCCGCTTCCGCCTCGAGCACTTCGTCCAGGGACGGATGAGCGATCTTTTTATGATGCTCCATCGCCGCCTCGATCATATCCGTGATCTCAAGGTATCTGATCTTCTTCGCGAGGAATTTTGCGACCGCGAACTCATTCGCCGCGTTGAAGACGACCGGAACGGATCCGCCCGCTTTTCCTGCATCTCTCGCGAGTGCCAGGCCGCGGAAATTCTCATAATCCGGCTTGTCGAAGACGATCTCCTTCATTGTCCAGAAATCCAGACGATCTCCCTTCATCGGTCTGCGCTCCGGGTAATAGAGTGCATACTGGATCGGAAGCTTCATGTCCGGCGTGCCGAGCTGCGCCATCACCGCGCCGTCCTCAAACTGCACCATCGAATGGATCACGCTCTTCGGCTGCACAACAACCTGGACATCGTCCATTCCGACGTCAAAGAGCCATTTTGCCTCCATGACCTCGAGTCCTTTGTTGACCATCGTGGAGCTGTCGATCGTGATCTTTGCACCCATGGACCAGTTCGGATGCTTTAAGGCGTCCTCAACCTGTACATCTTTCATCTGTTCTCTCGTCCAGCCGCGGAATGGACCGCCGGATGCTGTCAGGAGGATCTTTTCAATCTTATTCCCGTGTTCCCCGTTTAAGCACTGGAAGATCGCACTGTGTTCGCTGTCCACCGGGAGAAGACGGACTTTCTTCTCCTTTACGAGCGGGATGATCAGATGTCCCGCCGTCACGAGCGTCTCCTTGTTTGCCAGTGCAATATCCTTTCCGGCTTCGATGGCCGCCATTGTCGGTCGGATACCGATCATGCCTACCACCGCTGTCACGAGGATCTCATAGCCCTCCATGACTGCGATCTCTAAAAGTCCTTCCATGCCGGAGACGATCTTCGTATCTGTATCTGCCACACGGACAGCCAGTTCTTTCGCCTTCTCCTCATCCCAGACGCCGCAGATCTTCGGGGAAAATTCCCGGATCTGGCTCTCCAGCGCCTGAATATTTCTGCCCGCCGCGATCCCGACAACTTCAATATCGCCATTCGCACGGACTACATCAAGCGTCTGGGTCCCGATCGATCCCGTAGAACCCAGAATAGCAATTCTTTTCATAATTAAAACCCTTTCGTTTTCCGCAGGCGGCGGTCTTCTGTCTCTCTCGCCGGACTGCCGGTCTCATCCTTTCCTAGCGGATCCCCATGAACGTGATCGCAAAATAGATCGCCGGGGCCGTAAAGATCATACTGTCAAACCGGTCCAGGATCCCTCCATGACCCGGGATCAGATTTCCGTAATCCTTGATATCATGATTTCTCTTGATAGCGGATGCCGCCAGATCTCCCACCATGGAGATCACTGCTGCGATCGCGCAGGCAGCCGCTGAGATCACACCCGGGTTCGTCACCTGGATCATATTGTTCTTAAAGAAGGTTCCGTAGAGGAAACCCAGCACTGCCGCACCGACGATACCGCCGACCGCGCCTTCCACCGTCTTTTTCGGGCTCAGTTTCGGTGTCATTTTATGTTTTCCGAAAAGCTTTCCCACACAGTAGGCAAAGGTATCACAGCCCCAGGAACTTAAAAGGATCAGCCAGACAAGGTATTTTCCGTCCGGCATCTCTCGCACCTGATAGAGATAGGAAAACATGATCCCGACATAAAAGATCCCGAAAAATGCGACCGTGATCTGCTCTGTTCCGTATTTCGGGAACGTCACCACGTAGATCGTCATTAAGATCATGAGGGAAACGATCGCGAGGAACGTCACATACTGCTCTCTGCTTCCCATGATCCAGTAATAGGCCACGACAGCCGCATAGCCCACATATCCCGGCGCTGACTTTTCGATCTTCATGACCCGGTAAAGCTCATAAAGTCCGATCAAAGAGATTGCCAGGGAACCAAAATAGAGGACCGTGCTGCCCTCAACAAGCAGAAACGCCGCGATGATCACAAGGACGATTCCGCTGATCAGTCTGGTCGTAAACATAAGATCACCTCTTACTCTGTTTTTACCGCCGCAACTCCTCCGAACCGGCGTTCTCTCTTATTATACTGGCGGATCGCATTCAATAATTCTTCCTTATTGAAGTCCGGCCACAGGCATTCGGTCACGTAGAGTTCTGAGTACGCGAGCTGCCATAACAGATAGTTGGAAAGGCGGAGTTCCCCGCTCGTGCGGATCATGAGATCCGGATCCGGAATCCCCGCGGTGTCGAGATAGGAGGCGAAGACCTGCTCCGTCATCTCCTCCGGCGCGATCTTTCCATCCTTACAGTCCGCCATGATCTTTCTCACGGCTCTCGTGATCTCGTCACGGCTTCCATAGTTTACGGCGATCACGAAGGTCATTCCTGTATTCTCTTTCGTCTTTTCTTCCAGACCGTTGATCGCCTCGACGATATCCGGTGCAAACCGTTTTCTCTCGCCGATCATGCGGACCCGGATGTTATTCTTTTCCGCCATCGCGAGAAGTCTCTTCGCATAGAAGCGGAACAGCTGCATCAGCGCACCGACTTCCTCCTCCGGGCGCTTCCAGTTTTCCGTGGAAAATCCATATACGGTCAGATACCGGATTCCAAGCTGTGCTGCGTCCTCAACGACCTGCTCCAGTGTCTCACAGCCTTTTTTATGTCCAAGCTGTCTCGGAAGTCCGCGCTTCTTCGCCCATCTTCCGTTTCCATCCAGGATCAGCGCCACATGGGCGGGGATCTTTAAATTCTCTTCCATGATATTTGTTCTCCCTTTTATAACCAATGTAAAAACAAGGGACAGGAAATCTTCCCCTGTCCCTGTCTGTCATGTACCGTCATCCTGAACGATTTGGGATCTTCCATCCGGAAATTTCCCTCTGCTCAGGAATCAGGCTGTTCGTTTTTATACGGTAAGAACTTCCTTCGTCTTGTTCTCTACGGCCTTATCGATCTTGTCGATCGCCTTGTCTGTCAGCTTCTGTACCTTCTCGGTAAGATCCTTTAAATCGTCCTCAGAGATCTCATCGTTCTTTTCCATCTTTTTGAACGCTTCGTTCGCATCGCGGCGGATGTTACGGATCGCAACCTTCGCTCCGTCACCTTTCTTCTTTACGTCCTTTGCGAGTTCTTTACGTCTATCCTCTGTGAGCTCCGGGAATACAAGGCGGATCACTGTTCCGTCGTTGCTCGGGTTGATTCCAAGCTCGGAAGTCTGGATCGCTTTCTCGATCGGACGGATCAGGCTCTTCTCCCACGGCTGGATCAGGATCATTCTTGCCTCCGGAACAGAGATATTTCCGACCTGCTGGATCGGTGTCGGTGTTCCGTAGTAATCTACTTTGATTTTGTCAAGTACATGCGGGTTCGCACGTCCTGCGCGGATAGATGCGTACTCGTTCAAGAGGGCATCGATGGATTTTTCCATTTTTTCTTCATATACTTTTAATTCTTCGCTCATGGTTTCCTCCTGTTATCAGACGGTAACGATCGTACCGTTAATTTTTCCCTGCATGGCGTTCGCGATTCCATCCTTTTCGTTCAAGGAGAATACTGCCATCGGCATTTTGTGTTCCATACACATAATGGAAGCAGTCAGGTCAACGACACCGAGCTGCTTGTCGATCACTTCCTGGATCGAGATCTCGTCATACTTTTTCGCATTCGGATTAACCTTCGGATCACTGTCGTATACGCCATCGATGGACTTTGCGAGGAGAATGCAGTCTGCATCCATTTCAATCGCCATCAGAGTGATCGTCGTGTCGGTAGAAAAATACGGCTGTCCGATTCCACCGGCAAAAAATACGACCATTCCGTGCTCAAAATACTTGTTCGCACGGTCCTTGGAGAACAGTTTTGTCATATTTCCGCACTCGAACGGGGTGAGGATCTGTGTCTTCATTCCCGCATTGCGGAAGATCTCGGATACATAAATACAGTTCATCACAGTCGCAAGCATTCCGATCTGATCCGCCTTCGGACGGTCGATCGCGTCACTCGTGCGTCCACGCCAGAAATTTCCGCCGCCGATCACGATCCCGACCTGTACACCGGCATCTACAGACGCCTTGACCTGCCTTGCGACTTCCTTCACCGTATCTTCGTCAAAGCCAGTTTTTTTCGGACCTGCAAGGGCCTCTCCGCTGAGCTTTAAAAAAACTCTTCTGTTTTTCATCTTCTCTGCACTCCTCGTAAATCTTCTGTGACTTTTTCGTTCCAGACGCCACAGCTCTCTTTTTTCCTTCCCGCCAGGCAGCCCCCAGCCGCCCCGCGGACTTAGAATAAGTATATCACACTTTTACCTGTTTGCCAACGCTTCGTTATCTTTTCTTATCTTCCCGGAAGCTCTTGAGGACCAGCGTCGTCGGATACCGGTATGCGTAGGTGCAGCTCTTCATGAGCTCCACTTCCTCCGGATTTCTGCAGACACTTAAGATCATGTTCTCTTCCTCGGAGGTCAGATATGCCTCTCCGTTTCCGTCGCGATCCTTGATATCTTTGTAGATCCGGTATTTCTTATAGAAATCCGGGCAGGATCCCTGCCGCATCTTTACCGGCTCCGGAACGATATTGACCCGGTACTGATCCGACATTCTTGCCAGAATATTGTGGATCCTTTCACAGTATTCCCTCGAGACGAGTCTCGGTGAAGGAATACAGATCATATAGTTCATATTTGTGCCTTCCTTTGTCATTTTTAAGAAGCAGATGGCAGACTTCTGCCACATGCCTGCATTAGTATAGCATGAAATCCGCCGCTTGTGAACCACTAAATCGAACACAGCCGGACTCCTGACAGGCGCGGCACAACAAGTGAAAACACGCTTCGCGAGTTTCCCCTTGTTATCGCGACAGTCGCCAAGGTCTCGCGCAAGCGCGGACTTTGGCTCGTTGTCCGCGTAAAAAATACCCGCAGCCGGATGTTTCCGGCCGCGGGCAGATCGGTCATTCTTATAGTTTAATGTTTTTTCTCCTCATCCTTCAGGAGATTCGTCATGCTGTGCATGCTGATGCACAGAGTTGACGTATTGTGGAGCAGGGCGGATGTCGCCGGAGCGAGTACCCCCATCACTCCCAGGATGATGAGACCGAAGTTAAAGCTGATGACAAAGCGGTAATTTCTGTGGACACGCTGCATCAGCGCATTGCTGATCGCTTTTAAGGTCACAAGCTGGAACATCGCATCCTCAGAGATCGTGATATCCGCGATCTCTCGCGCGATCTCAGCGCCCTCGCTGATCGCGATGCCGACGCTGGCTGCGGAAAGAGCCGGGGAATCGTTGATGCCGTCGCCGACCATGATGACCTTGTGGCCTGCGTTCTTCTCCGCCTCCACAAAGTTTGCCTTATCTTCCGGGAGAACCTCTGAGTGGTATTCATCCACACCGACTCTCGCAGCGATCGCACGCGCTGTTCTCTCGCTGTCGCCTGTCATCATGACGATCTTTTTGATCCCGAGTTTCCGGAGCTCTTTCATGACCTCAGGAGCTTCCGGACGGAGCGGATCCTCGATGCAGATCACAGCCGCCAGTCTTCCCGCGATCGCGAGATACAGGTGGGAGTACTCTGCCGGGAGTGCCTCAAACTTCTCTTCCTCGCCCTCCGGGATCACGCACTTCTCATCCTCAAATACGAAGTGGTAGCTTCCGATCAGAACCTTATCCTCTCCGATATGGGAGGCAATTCCATGGGCCACGATATAGTCGACTTTGGAATGCATCTCCTCATGGATGAGTCCTTTTTCTTTGGATGCCGCAACAACCGCGTTCGCCATGGAGTGTGGGAAATGCTCTTCCAGGCAGGCAGCGATCCGGAGCATCTCATCCCGATCGCGTCCCTCAAAGGTGACAACATCGGCAACGACCGGCTGTGCCTTTGTGAGTGTGCCGGTCTTATCAAAGACGATCGTGTCCGCCTCTGCAACGGCTTCCATGAAGGAACCGCCTTTGACGGTCATCTTGTAGCTGCTCGCCTCTCTCATCGCGGAGAGAACGGAAAGCGGCATCGCAAGCTTTAACGCGCAGGAGAAATCGACCATAAGGATCGAGATCGCCTTCGTCACGTTTCTCGTGAGAAGGTAGGTCACGATCGTGCCGCCGAGACTCCACGGAACGAGAGCGTCCGCAAGACCGGATGCCTTCGTCTCAAGGGAAGATTTCAGTTTTTCTGAATCCTCGATCATCTTGACGATACGCTCAAATCTTGTAGATCCAGCTGCCTTCTTGACACGGACAACGATATTTCCTTCCTCGACCGCAGTTCCTGCATAGACGTACATGCCGTTCTCTTTGCGGACCGGTTCGGACTCGCCGGTCATGGACGCCTGGTTTACCATCGCCTCGCCGGACTCAACGACGCCGTCAAGCGGGATCACGCTGCCGACATGGATGGAAACGAGGTCTCCTTCCCTGATATCGGAGATCGGGACAAGGACTTCCGCATCTCCTGTCTTCTGCCATACCTTCTCGATATTTAAGGACATGCTGCCAGCAAGATCGCTGACGGATTTCTTGTGGGTCCAGTCTTCAAGAAGCTCACCGATCCCGAGAAGGAACATGACGGATCCTGCCGTGTTGAAATCGCTTCTCAACATGGAAACCGTGATCGCGGTCGCATCGAGGACCTCGACTTCCAGTTTTCTTCCTGCAAGCTTTCTGACTCCTTTGATGATATACGGAACAGACTGGATCGCAGTCCATACCGCGCGGACCGGAGCCGGAAGGAAGATCTTTGTGAAGCATCTTGTGAGACACTTAGTCACAAGCTTTTCCTGGAATTCCTGATTTAACGCTCTGGTTCCGGTTGTCGGCACGAGTTCATTTAATTTCTCATCGTCAAACGAGAATTTTAAGATCTCTGCAATGAGGTCTTCCTTCGTGCCAGTATAACTGATCGCCGCATCTCCGATTCTCTCATATACCTTTGCTGCCGTTACCTGTGGAAGGGATGCGAGATAAAAGGAAAAGAGGTCCGCCTGTCTGATCGACAGGCGTCCTCTGGTGAGATGGATTCGGATACGGCCTCTGATTTCATGCTTTACCGTAAATCTGATTCCTGTTTTCATGATGATTATTCAGCGTCCTCTGTATTTTCTGCAGTCTCTGTGAGATCCTCTGCTGTCTCTTCTTCCTCACCGAACTCTTCTTCCGCACGGGCACGGTTGATCTCCTTTGCCTCTGCAAGAACATCCTCAGCGTTTGCCTGGATGTTGGAAGCAGTTGTCATCACGCACTCTTTTGCGCGGAGACCTGCTGCGAGACAGTTAATATATAATTTCTTTGCATCCTGGCTTCCAAGGACCTTGACACCTGCTGTTCCAAAGAGAACACCACTTGCGAATACAGCGACATTTTTTAATTTTAAGCATTTCTTTACATCTAACATTTTTAAATCCTCCTGTAAATAAAAAATAGAATCACTAGTTTATCTGTAACTGTAAAGATACGAAACAGTTACGGTCATCCCGGTCACTTATGTTTATAACCGGTATACATGACCATAGCAAAGCAGAAAACGGTTGCCCACGCCCAGAATTTATGGTGTTTCATCGGTCCTCACTTCCTTGCTTTCTTTTTTATACACAATGGGAAAAACCGGAAGGTCTTTCTGCGTTTCCAACATGGTAACACCACACCTCCCGGTTAGTCAAATATAATGTCTTTAATTGAGAAACTTTGTCAATTTTTGACAATTATCTCTTTTATGACGCGCTGACGGAACAGCATTTTTCGTCGTCTTTTTCAGTCTTTCTGAGCCCGCTTTTTCCGTGAAATTCCGGTGCGATGATCTCGCTCTCCCCATCGACCTGTTCTCCCGATTCATCGGTAAAAACATACTGGTAAACACGCTTTAAAACGCCCATCTCCTCCAGCATCCGGATCGTCCGGTAGACAGTGGAAAGTCCCACAGTCGAATCCCTCTGCACAGCCTCATAGTAAACTTCCTTGCAGTCTGTCCAGTTCTGTTCCAGGATCACGTCAAGGATGACCATTCTCTGTTTTGTAATGCGTTTTCCAAGCCTCTGGAATTCATTCACGATGTCTTTTTTCTGCCACATCCGGCATCCCTCTCATTCCTGTAAAATCGTTGCTGCCTGTACACAACATATCCGTCAATCTGATCTTGCCGATACTTCGCATTCCGAATTAAAAAATTTCCTACGCCTGCTTCCATTCAATATCGCGGAGCACATATCCGGCTTTGCTCACGATATCGCGGATCTCACGGTCCGTCATTTTTGTCTTCATCCGGACATCGGCTTCCTTCTTCTCGAGGTTTACCTCCGCCCAGTTGCCGTCCTTCTCGTTGAACGCATTCTCCACATGGAGCTTGCAGTGTTTGCATTTCATTCCATCGACGCCGACAACTGCATAGTACGGATAATCCGACGTATTTTTATCCTGCACCTTGATCTTTTTCTCCACGTCCTTCGATCCGCAGCAGCCGTAGACAAACTGGTGCATTGCCCCTTTCACTGCAAAGATCGCGACCACGATCAGTACAACGATAATAATTCCGTTTATCATTGATCACGCCTCCTTTTTATCGCAGCCATGCCATGACTTCACAACCGCAAAAACAGCACATTTCGGATTCCCTGTGGGGGTATCTTTATTGACTGTTAGCTCTCACTAACAAAGATTAGCACTAACTAACCAAGTTGTCAATCCTATTTGAGAAATTTTTTGAACAAGTGAAAACACGCTTCGCGAGTTTCCCCTTGTTATCACGACAGTCGCCAAGGTCTCGCGCAAGCGCAGACTTTGGCTCGTTGTTCGCGTAAATTAAAAGAATATGCCTCAGTACATTCGGGCGTCTCGCGCGGTCGCTTGCGACAACCTTCATCTCGCGCGAGTGCGCATCTTAGGCGCACAGTGCCTTTTTGCTTACAGGAAGTTCCATCGGAATTTTCTGTAAGCAAAAAGGACAGCCCTCTTTCAGGCTGCCCTCTGTTTTATATTTGTCTCAGCAATTTCGAAAAATCTTATGAATTCATGCTGACCAGAATGATACGCCAAGTCATACATGCATTCGGCATAAAGTTTTTACTGCGAAATCGAAAACATCTCATTTACGGTCTTCGGATCCAGGCTGTGGTTGTATACAAGGTTCTCGTACTCCATCAGCTGTTCCTTCCACTCGTACTCTCCGCTCTCCGCGTCCTCCCAGCCATGGTAAGTTCCGTCCGACTCCCAGATGCCGAGATGATGGATGATCGGGAGCTTTTCGGAAAGCTGCAGTAAAAACTCGTTGTACGGAGTCAGTGAGAGGTTCGCGCGCTTTAACACGTAGGAAGAAAGGTAGATCGCACCTAAGCGTCCCATATCCTCCGCAGGCTGGTCGTAGTTGGTCCAGATCACGAACGGAGTCTCGTACCAGCACATCTTCTGCTCGTTCGGGGCCTTCGCGCTCTCCACTCCCATCGCCTCGTCAAAGAACTCGTCCTCGATCCCTGGCTGGTGGTCGCCGAACATGACGATCATCGTCGGCTGGTCGCACTGGGAGAAATAATTTACGAGCCACTCAAATGCCTCATCCGATTTTTTCACAAGAGACAGGTACATATCCGCCTCCGGATACTTTCCTTCCATGTCCCCGGTAAGCCATACTTCCTGATCGAAGTTTGCGAACGGGATCGTATATCCGCCATGGTTCTGCATCGTCACATTGAAGAGGAATAACTTGTCATCAGGATTTGCCTTCTTTTCGACATACTCCGCGATGAGTTTAAAATCGCTCAGATCACTGATATAATTTCGGAGCTCATCCCGCCCCTCATAGGCGCTGATATCCATGAAATCGTCAAATCCCATGTTATTGTAGCAGATCCGGCGGTTCCAGTTCTCTGCCGGGTACGGGTGCATGGCGACAGCCGTGTATCCCTGGTCTTTCACCGTGCTGACCATGGAGCGGACGCCGGGATTTACATAGAACTGGTAAGCGATGCTGCCTCTCGGCATCAGGTACATGGAATCACCGATCAGGAACTCAAACTCAGAGTTGCTGGTCATCGCGCCGAACACCGGCATGCAGAGTTTTCCCTTTACGGTATTCTCCGTCAGACTGTTGAGGAACGGGAAATACTCTGTATTCGTCGTAAATTCCCCATCCACCGACAGGTCGGAAAGACTCTCGTTCATGATGCAGATGATGTTGGTCGGCTGGACCGCATCTCCCGCTTCCACCGCGGCCGCCGTCTCCTCGTTCTGCTCTTCTTCGCTTCCCACATATTTTTCATAGATCTCCTGGATCTTCGCCTGGGAATAACCCTCCGGAGCTTTCTTTACCAGATATTTTAAGGATACCGCCGACGCCAGCACATAGCCGTTCTCCGCGTAGGAAGTCGTCGGGTCCCAGAGATTTACCTCCAGTCCCAGTTTCGGGACAAGGACCGTGTAGAAGCCGCCGATAAACACCGCGACCGCAGCAGCGGATCCGCCAAACACGGCAGCTCTTTTTTTCTTCCCCCTGATCCTCACCGGCACGAGCTGCGCCAGTACATTCCACATGATCAGGAGGATCCCGCAGATGATCATCATAAAGGTCGGTGTGTAGTTATAGCTCCCGGCCACCGTCATCGCGGTCTTCACCGCAAGGACATCACTCATCATGATCGGGCGGCTTCTGAAGGATACGACAAAGGCTTCCGCCAGAGAGATCACATAAAGGATCACGGAGGATACAGGGATGGAGATCCGGCTACTTCCGGAGATTCCGAATACCAGAAGGTACAGCGCAAACATCCACACCATGTTCAGCACCGCATTTTTCGGCAGCACTGCGGCAAGATTTCCTGTCACTAGTTCAAACATGATGTAGGATAATACCGGCGACAAGAAGAATATCGCCGCGGCTCCCGCGCGCTCGAGCCCACTCCCTTCTTTTCTCTCGTATTCCTCTGTTGTTTCTTCTATCTTTTTGTTCATAATCTATTTTTCTTTCTGATTCTGTCTTCCGGAAACCATTCCGCCAAATGAATACTAAGATTTGCTGAACCGTTTCCTTCTCTCATTTCCAAGTTCCGTTTCCGAGCCTGTTTTTTCTTTACATCCTGTGCGGATTTTCGCCATCCCGGATCGCCCAGCGCATCTTTGTGGATCTTGCACGCGGGTTTCTCTGGCATTCTTCCGCCGATGGACGGATCACATCGCTCGCAACGTCGCTGTAGATTCCTTCCTTTTTGCCGTCCTTAAAGTAATACTTTACAAGGCGGTCTTCCCCGGAATGGAAGGTCAGGATCGCAGCTCTTCCGCCCGGTGCCAGGATCCCCGGCAGTTTTGAGAGGAAGCTTTCCAGAACCTCGAATTCCTGGTTGACATCGATCCTCAGCGCCTGGAAACATCTCTGGCAGGATTTCTTCACGGCTTCCTTCCGCTCTTTTTCCGGGATAAAAGAAAGCACCTGCTCGATCACTTCTTTTAATTCCGTGGTCGTCTCAATATACTGACGTTTCCGGTTTCTCTTTGCGATCTCCCGTGCGATCTCCTCCGCATAAGGCTCATCGGAGTTTTCCGCGAACATGCCCGCGATCTCTTCCATATCCATCTGTTTTAAGCGCTCCGCCGCAGATATTCCTTTTTCCGGGTTCAGGCGAAGATCCAGCGGACCATCGGCCTTATAAGTGAAACCGCGCTCCGGGTTGTCGATCTGCATCGAGGAGACACCGAGATCTGCCAGGACAAAGTCAAACAGCCCCGCCTCCGGGACGAGCCTGTCGATATCAGCAAAGTTCATCTGTTTTATCGTAAGGATCTCCTCTCCGAAGCCGCGTTCCTTCAGGCGTTCCTTTGTCTTTACGATCTCGATCGGATCCACGTCAAGAGCATACATATGCCCCTGTCCTTCCAGCTTTTTTAACATCTCCGTCGTGTGACCGCCGTATCCAAGTGTGGCGTCCAGCCCCTGCATTCCCGGCTTGATATCCAGGAAATCCAGGATCTCTTTCACGCAGATCGAGATGTGCATGCCGGCCGGAGTGCTGCCCTTTTTGATGACCTTTTCGATCGTATCGGCATATTTCTCCGGATTCTGCTCTTTATACTTTTCTTCAAACCGTCTCGGGTGTGTCCCGCTGTAACGGACACGCCGTTTGTGCACCGGTGCTCCCTGTACCTCTTTTTCTTCCATCTTAAAACCTCATTTATCCTGTATTCAGCTTCCATGCGCCTTGCGCTCTTTCTGTTTATCTTAACACAAAAAGGCGCGGCATGTAAATCTGAGCATTTTCTGCCATAAGTAGCATAACGGGATGAGGTTCCCGTGTCAAGCGTCAAAAAGTACAAAAATATGACAAAAGACCTCCGCCCGGGATCCTGCGGCCTGATCTACACCGCATCATCCCTGCAGAGGTCTCGTTCTGAGAAGAATTTATCAGCTTCCACCGGCCGGAATTACGCGTCAAGTCTCACATGCGTTCGGCCTGAACTTGTTATGCGTCAGATCTTGAAAACGCGTTCTTCATGGAATTGCTGAGCTCAAAGAGCACATGATCCAGGGTATTCCCCGTCTCTTCCTTTAACATCTTTGCGATCTCACGGTTCGCTTTCTCCAGAAGTCTTCTGCTCTCCGCCGGATCCGTGATCTTTGCAGCCTCGGCGTCATACTTGCGGAGCAGGGCATGTCCTTTCGCCTGGACCGCATTCTGGTAGCGCTCGATGTGGATCGCAGATTTCGCAAAAGATGCGTCCGCCATCGCGGCGATCATTCTTGCCGACCAGTAGAAATTCCCTGTGGAAACTTCCTTTGTGGTGTTCGCAAGGTATTCCGGAGTCTCGTCAACAGCCGCATAGAACGGGACCAGCGTATTGAACGCGTTGGACGCGAATGCAAGCCACTGGACTGCCTGGCAGTTTGCCGGAACGTCCGGGCGCATCTGGATCAGAGCCAGGAAATCGTTGCGGTTGATCCCGATCGCGCGGTATTTACCCTTCTGGAGGCCGTCCCCGCTCTTCGCATACGGGTCGAACGGAGTTCCCTGGAAATGGGAGGAAAGTGCATATTTGACATCCTCGACTGTCACCTTCTTCTCCGGCACCATGCTCCACGGGATATCATCGGACTCCGGCGTATAGTCCGCATCCGGTCCATCCCACTTCTTTGTATGCGGGTTAAAGTAGCGGCACATGAACCATGCCCTCGGAGTATTGTAGATGTGATCGGAATCACTGTGGCTTCCAAACGCAGCTCTCGCATCAAAATGACTGCCATTTCCGCCGTTTAAAGAGAGGTCCAGATGGTTCTCTGCGATAAATTCACGAAGGTCCGAAGAACACATATGCTCCTTCTGCTCAGAGAACGCATCGTTTAAGTCAAACTCATCGATACCGAACTGGTTCGGCATCACCACATACCGGTCATCCGGAACACGCTTTGCGATCCAGTGATGGCCGCCGATCGTCTCGAGCCACCAGATTTCACCCGCATCCTGAAAAGCGATGCCGTTCATCTCATAAGTCCCGTACTTCTCCAGGAGACTTCCGAGGCGGATCACGCCCTCTCTCGCACTGCTGATGTACGGAAGTGTGATGTATACAAGGTCTTCCTCACCGATCCCGCCGGCAGCTTCCTCTTTTCCGTCCTCCGCCGGCTGATATTTTACAAGCGGATCTGCGCCGAGCACGCGGGCGTTCGATGTGATCGTCTCTGTCGCTGTCATTCCCACGTTCTTCTCATTAACGCCGCTGGCCGCCCAGATCCCCTTTCCTTTGATCGCATTCGGGACTGCCGTAAATTTCATCGGGTCGCCCGGAAGCTCGATCTCCACATGGGAAAGGACTGACTTGTATACCTTCGGCTGCTCCTCCGGATGGATCACCACGAATTTCTTCGCCGTGAAATGTCCGGAACCGGAGTCATCGTTTCGCGCGATCATCGTTGAACCGTCATATGATGCGTTTTTTCCTACCAAGATTGTTGTGCATGCCATATCAGATACCCCCAAAATTCAATTTTGTCATCATGGTTTCGCGGCTGCCTCCTGAGCTTTCCGCAGGAAACTGTCCTGCGAAGCGGTCTTCATTCGGCCATTCTGTCCGCCGGCCACGGATATCTTCAGTTTAGTACGCGCCCTGGTTTCTGTCAACTAACTGAATCACCGCGGTGATGTGACAGGAAACAGCACCACAGCAAATGCCCCGGAGTACGCATCCCCCGGGGCATTCAAAGTATCAGTATTTCAATTATTTAAAGTACTTCACACCGCTCTCAAACAGCTTCAGATCCTGTTCTCCGGTGATGTTCTTTGCAACGAAGTCGCCACGTCTCTCTGCGTGACCCATCTTGCCGTATACACGTCCATCCGGACTTGTGATACCTTCGATCGCCATGAAGGAGCCGTTCGGGTTCCAGTACTCATCCATCGTCGGATTGCCGTTAAGATCCACATACTGGGTCGCAACCTGTCCGTTTGCAAAGAGCTTGTCGATCCACTCCTTCGGAGCTACGAAACGTCCCTCACCGTGGGATACCGGGTTCGTGTAGATACCGCCGAGCTTTGCCTCAGCAAGCCACGGGGACTTGTTGGAGACAACCTTTAAGTTCACCATCTTGGAGACATGACGTCCGATCGTGTTGTAGGTCAGGGTCGGAGAATCCGGCTTCTGCTCTACGATCTTTCCTTCCGGAACGAGTCCGAGCTTGATGAGTGCCTGGAAGCCATTGCAGATACCGAGCATGAGTCCGTCACGCTCATTTAAGAGCTTCATGATCTCGTCCTTTAATACCTCGTTGCGGAACGCGGTAGCAAAGAACTTCGCGGAACCTTCCGGCTCATCGCCTGCGGAGAATCCGCCCGGGAACATGACGATCTGCGCCTGCCCGATGGATTTTCTGTAAGTTTCGACAGAATCACGGATATCCTCGGCGCTCATGTTCTTAAATACCTTCGTGATGACATTCGCTCCGGCGCGCTCAAATGCCTTTGCACTGTCATACTCACAGTTTGTACCCGGGAATACCGGAATGAATACGGTCGGAGTTCCGATCTTGTGGTCACAGATCACGATGTTGTCTGCCTTAAATACTTCGTTCTTAACTTCTTCCTTCTTCACGCCGCTCTCGGTCGGGAATACATCCTCAAGAGTCGCATCCCATGTCTTTAATGCCTCATCGAGCGTGATGGAGACATTGCCGTACTCAAAGTCTGCCTTGTCGGTAACCTCACCGATCACACGGTAGCTCATCTGAAGCTCTCCGACCTTATCTGCCGGAACCTCGCATACGATGTCGCCCCATGCTGGTGCGAAGAAGTCTCTCGGATCCACGTCATGCTCGATCTTTACGCCTAAGTGGTTGCCGAATGCCATCTTGCTGACAGCCTCTGCGATACCGTTCGCCTCAGCGGCATAAGCGGAGATCACGCGGCCTGCCTTGATGTCCTCATGAAGTTTATCATAACCATCCATGATCTGCGCGTAATCCGGGAGATCATAGGAATCTTTCTTGATTTCAAATACAACGATCTTGTTTCCGGCTTTCTTGAATTCCGGAGAGATCATGTTCTTTGCGTTCGCCACATCAACTGCGAAGGAGACGAGTGTCGGCGGAACGTCGATCTCCTTTCCGCTCTCCTCATCAAAGGTTCCGGACATGCTGTCCTTTCCGCCGATGGACGGAAGCCCGAAGCCGAGCTGTGCGTTGTAAGCACCGAGAAGTGCTGCGAACGGCTGGCTCCATCTTGTCGGCTCGCTGCTCATTCTGCGGAAGTACTCCTGGAATGTGAAGCGGATCTTCTTATAATCGCCGCCTGCTGCCGCGATCTTCGCAACGGATGTGAGGACCGCATAGATCGCGCCGTGGTACGGGCTCCAGCTGGAGAGATACGGATCGAAGCCGTAGCTCATCATGGTCACAGCGTCGCACTTTCCTTCGAGGACCGGAAGCTTTGCAACCATGGTCTGGATCTCGGTCTGCTGATATTTACCGCCATACGGCATCATAACGGTAGATGCGCCGATGGAGGAGTCGAACATCTCAACGAGACCTTTCTGGGAGCATACATTTAAGGAGCCGAGCATCTTCAGCCATTTTTCCTTAACATCTCCCACTTCTTTCTTTTCAAACGGGGTTCCCTCGTGGTTCGGAACTTCCAGAGTCACGTCTGTCTCCTGGTGAGCACCGTTCGTATCAAGGAACGCACGGCTTAAATCAACGATGGTCTTTCCGCGCCATGTGAGAATGAGTCTCGGGCTCTCGGTAACCGTCGCAACCGTCACCGCCTCAAGGTTCTCTTCCTCTGCGTAGCCTAAGAATGCGTCAACATCTTTCGGGTCAACAACAACTGCCATTCTCTCCTGGGACTCGGAAATCGCAAGTTCTGTTCCGTCAAGACCTGCATACTTCTTCGGAACCTTGTCAAGGTCGATCAGAAGTCCGTCTGCGAGCTCACCGATTGCTACGGAAACTCCGCCTGCACCGAAGTCGTTGCACTTCTTGATCAGTCTGGAAACTTCCGGACGGCGGAACATTCTCTGGATCTTTCTCTCAGTCGGGGCATTACCTTTCTGGACCTCAGCGCCGCAGACCTCGATGGATGCCTCTGTATGCACCTTGGAGGAACCTGTCGCACCACCGATACCGTCACGTCCGGTACGTCCGCCAAGTAAGATGATCACATCGCCCGGATCGGATGTCTCACGGATGACGTTCTTTCTCGGAGCTGCTGCCATAACGGCACCGATCTCCATTCTCTTTGCAACATATCCCGGATGGTAAAGCTCTTTTACATAACCGGTCGCAAGTCCGATCTGGTTTCCGTAGGAGCTGTATCCATGGGCAGCCTCTGTGACGATCTTTCTCTGCGGGAGTTTTCCCTTTAATGTCTCATTTAACGGTTTTGTCGGATCTGCCGCACCTGTGATGCGCATTGCCTGGTATACATAAGTACGTCCGGAAAGCGGATCACGGATCGCACCGCCGAGGCATGTCGCAGCGCCGCCGAACGGCTCGATCTCGGTCGGATGGTTGTGGGTCTCATTCTTGAAGTTTACAAGCCACTCTTCTGTCTTTCCGTCGATCTCGACCGGAACGACGATGGAGCAGGCGTTGATCTCATCAGAAACCTCGAGATCTTCGAGTTTGCCCTCTTTGCGGAGCTTTTTCATGCCCATGATTGCAAGGTCCATCAGGCAGACAAACTTGTCGTCGCGGCCTTTGTAGATCTCTTTATGATCCGCAAGATACTGGTTATAAGTGTCCTCGATCGGCTTTTTGTAGTCGCCGTCTGTGAATGTCACATTTTTCAGCTCTGTGGAGAATGTCGTATGACGGCAGTGATCGGACCAGTATGTATCGAGCACACGGATCTCTGTCACAGACGGATCTCTCTTCTCCTCGTTCTTATAGTAATTCTGGATGTGAAGGAAATCCTTGAAGGTCATTGCGAGATTTAAGGAGCTGTAGAGTTCCTTTAAAGCCGCCTCATCCATATCTTTAAAACCGTCAAAGATCGCAACATCCTCCGGCACATCAAACACGGTCACAAGTGTCTCCGGGATCTCCTCGGACGCCTCTCTGGAGTCCACCGGGTTGATACAGAAGGACTTGATCGCAGCGATCTCCTCAGCGGAAAGCTTTCCGGAGATCACATAAGTCATTGCGGAGCGGATCACCGGCTCCTCATTCTCATTTAATAACTTTACACACTGCTCCGCAGAATCAGCTCTCTGGTCGAACTGCCCAGGCAGATACTCGACGGAGAATACCACGTCGTCCGCGCCATGCGGGAATGTCTCCTCGAACACCTCATCGACCGGCGGCTCGGAAAAAATCGTTCCGAGTGCCTCTTTATATACATCCTCAGAAATATTTTCAATATCGTAGCGGACCAGTACACGAACGCCCGTTACCTCTGTAATGTCAAGGTAGCTCTCGATCTCCTCGCGAAGCTCTCTCGCCTTGATTGCATATTCCGGTTTCTTCTCAACAAACACGCGCTTTACGCTCATAGTCTCTCCTCCTGGAAAACGGCTTTGTCCGATGGTTGTTATTTTTCATGACTGCAGCGCCACCTCGTGCGGAGCAATCCATTTTCCATTATCATAGCACAGATTTGTGTGATTAGTAAAGTTAATATATCTAATTTATTTTATTACTTATGCTTATCAGTTGTCACATCCAGCATACTCCCACAGCGATGAACTCTTTTCCATCCTGTATCACCGCAAATTATTAACTCTGCAGATCCTGATTGATCTTGCTCATGCTGAGCGCATCCATTGTCACCTTCATGATCTCCCGGACCTCGTCCTCCGTCATCTTCATGCGCTCCGCAAGCTCCGAAAGCTTCGCCTCACGCCCAAGCTCCTCCGCCATGGACTTTGAAACCTCCTGGAGAACATTGACGCGCGCCAGCATCTCCTCCTCGATATCCGTCTCCTTCTTCTGGTCGTTGATGATCTCCTCCATGCGGACACGAATCCGGCTCTCTAAAAGCTTCTCAAAGCTCCCCTCAAAGCCTTCATCCGCCAGCATCATCAGCTCCATACTCGCCTCCTGGATCAGATCCGCCATCGGGACGCCCTTATTGATATAATCCTGGACAAAAAACAGCGCATTTTTAAGGTTTCCCTCGATCAGACGCTCCCTCGCCGCCTTATTCCCACTCCGGATCTCCCCGAGCAGCTTCTCATTCTCCTCCTCACTGCACGGCGGGATCGCCGCGATCTCTTCCATATATACACGGTAAATATCTTCCGGATTCAGCTCCTCATTCGCATTGTTGAACTCGTCATCAACATTCCCACTCTCATTCTCATTACTGCCATATCTCATTTTCTCTGCCATGATCTTCTCTCCGTTCTTCTATTGATAAAAATATAAACATATCAAAAATTCCATGTTCCCTGTAAGCATACCATATTTTTTCCCTGACTTCCATAGTAAAGAAAAAACCTATTGCACCAGGCTCGCAGAATTTACTTCTCTCCTGGAATTCATACATAAGCACATGTCACCCGCAAAAATAACGAAACTTCTGCCCAACGATTGTCACTATCCACAGAAACATCCCTTCTTAAAATATGCCAGCAATACCGCCGCCGGCGGTGAGCGTCCGGACAGGAGTGCATGATCCGGGGATCTGGCTTCCTCTTAGCTCGCGGGTGACTGCGTTGGAGAACAGCGGACACTTGTTTGAGCGAAGCGAGTTGTGTCCGCTGTTCTCCGCCCTTAGCAGTCTCCCGGGAGGTTAGAGGAACCATCCCCGCATCCCCAGCACTCCTGGCCGGATGCTCACCGCCCGCCAACCAATTTGGCAACAGCAGGCAACAACCAATTTTCCTTTTCCCCCTTTTCAAATCCCCCATTCTATGATAAAATAACCTTGTTTCATTAGGAGGACTAATAATGGATATCAACTACGAATTATATAAAGTATTTTACTACGTCGCAAAAACCCTGAGCTTCTCCGAGGCCTCCAAATGCCTCTACATCTCCCAGTCCGCGGTCAGCCAGTCCGTCAAGGTCCTGGAGAAAAAGCTCGGCCAGACCCTCTTCATCCGAAGTACAAAACGCGTCCAGCTCACCCCGGAAGGCGATATCTTATTTAAACATATCGAACCGGCGATGAACCTGATTCACAAAGGCGAGACCCAGCTCTTAGAGGCAAACACCTTAAACGGCGGCCAGCTCCGTATCGCCGCCAGCGACACGATCTGCCGCTATTTCCTGGTCCCGTACTTAAATAAATTCCACAAGCTCTACCCGAACGTCCACATCAAAGTGACAAACTCCACCTCGATCGAGTGCGCCCACATTTTAGAGAACGGCCAGGTAGATTTCATCATCACAAACTACCCGAACTCCGGTCTCTTAAACACCCACAGCGTCCGTGCCATCCGCGAATTCCGCGATGTCTTCGTCGCAAGCGCCGAGCACTTCCCGCTGCAGGATAAGACCTTCACACTCGCCGAGCTTCTCGATTATCCGATCATGATGCTCGACCGCAAGAGTACAACCAGCGAGTTTTTACACTCCATGTTCCAGAAATCCCATCTCGACCTGGTCCCGGAGATCGAGCTCAGCAGCAATGATCTTCTGATCGACCTCGCAAGGATCGGCCTCGGGATCGCCTTCGTCCCGGATTTCTGTATCCCGGAGGACGAAAAACAGCTCTTTATCCTAAAGCTCTCCGAGACTCTCCCGGTCCGCCAGCTCGTCGTTGTCCACAACGAGAACCTTCCGGTCTCCCAGGCTGCAAAGCAGTTTATGGATATGCTGTAGGATTAAACCAAAAAGAGTCATGTCCCGCTCAACTACATGCCGGACATGGCTCTTTTTTCTTTTACTTTCTGCTCTCCCAGAAATCCTCCATGCACTGTCCCACGTTTCCCCGGTTCACCATCTGAAAATGTTCCCACTCTCTCGGAAACAGTTCCAGATATTCTCTCTTTAAGAACCGGTCATCGAGGAGCAGGATGATCCCCTCATCCTCCGTGGTCCGGATCACGCGCCCTGCCGCCTGCAGAACCTTATTCATCCCCGGATACTGGTAGGCAAAATCAAAGCCCGCCTCCTCTTTCTCCTCGAAATATCCGCGCAGGACTTCCTGCTCCACACAGACCATCGGAAGCCCCGTTCCGACGATCACAGCGCCGATGAGACGTTCCTCCTTCAGATCAATTCCTTCCGAGAACACGCCGCCCATCACGCAGAAGGCCGCCAGCGAATGATTCCGTTTCTTCTCAAATTCTTCCAGAAATTCCTGTCGTTCCTGCTCCTTCATTCCCTGTCCCTGCACCAGAAGATCTGCCGGAAAATCCAGCTCCTCCACAGCCTGTTCGACCTGCTCCATATACTGGTAGGAAGGAAAGAACACCATATAATTTCCGTTCTTCGACCGGACAACCTCCCGGATATACTCCGCAACCTTCCGGTATTCACTCGCACTCCGCCTCGAATACCGGCTGCTGACATCCGTCGCCACCATGAGAAGCCGCTTCTCTTCCGCAAACGGGGAGTTCGCATAGACCGCGTAATCATCCTCATTTCCTGAGAGCAATGTCTTGTAATACCGGATCGGCAGCATCGTCGCTGAGAACAGGATCGTGCTGTTCCCCTGTGCCATGCAGAGTGAAAGATTCGAGGACGGATCCACGCAGAACAGCCGCACTTTAAAGGAAGAAACGCCCACATTTTCCGCGTAGATCCGGTAATGATCATCCAACAGCTCATAGACATTCAGGAAATCCCGGAGTCCAAAATAAAAGTCAAGGACCTCGTCCCGCCCTTCAAAATCCGGAAAATCCTCCAGAAATGTCTCCATATCCGAAAAGACCGCCATCGCCGCTGCCGCCAGGGATGTCACATCCGATAAGAGCTGCCATGTCTCGCATTCCCGCTTCATCGCAAGCATCACCTGATTGCACTTCTCGAGATCCTTCGTAAGCTTCGGAGCTTTGCCCTTTGTCAGGCGCTTTACCGTGAGAATATCTTCCTTTTTTAACTCAGCACTGTACATCTCCCGCGCCCGCGAGACGAGATTATGCGCCTCGTCCACAAGGAACAGATATTCCCCCGTCTGCCCGTCCGCAAAATACCTTTTCAGGCGCACATTCGGGTCAAACACGTAGTTGTAATCGCAGATGATCCCGTCCGTCCAGCTTGAAATATCAAGGCAGTATTCAAACGGGCATACCTTATATTTTTCGGCATATTCCAGGATTTTCTCCCTCGTCATCTCCTGTTCCAGATGCAGGATGTCAAAGACAGCCTCGTTCACCCGGTCAAAATGTCCCTTCGCATACGGGCATGCATCCGGATTGCACTCGCAGTTTTCCAGCGGGCAGAGCTTTTCCTTCGCCGTGATCGTCACAGAAGTAAAGATCAGTCCCTTCCCCCGGAGGATCCGGAGTGCTTCCTCAGCGACCGTCCTCGTTACCGTCTTTGCGGTCAGATAAAACAGCTTATCGCCTTTTCCCTCCCCGATCGCGCGGACCGCAGGGAACACCGTGGAGAGCGTCTTTCCGATCCCGGTCGGTGCCTGGATGAAAAGCCGCTTTTTCCGGCTGATCGTGCGGTAGACAGACACCACAAGGTCTCTCTGTCCCTCCCGGTACGGGTATGGGAATTCCAGATTCCGGATCGATGCGTCGCGAGTCAGCTCATGGTGGTAGAGATATCTCGCCCATTTAAAATATTCATGGACCACGCCCGAAAACCACTGTTCCAGTTCTTCCTTTGAGCGGTCGGTCTGAAACCGCCGGATCTCCTCCGTCTCCAGATTGCAGTAGGTGAGCTGCAGGCGGATCCCGTCCAAATCCTTGTCGCAGCAGTAGAAATACCCGTAGCACATTGCCTGGGCGAGGTGGACTTCGATCGGTGCTTCCAGTCTCGCAACATCCGTATACATGCCCTTGATCTCGTCGATCACCGTGATCCCGTTTTCCGTGAAGATCCCGTCCGCCCGGCCTTCCACCGAAAGAACGATCTCCTGCTCGTCATCCGTGACTTCATGTTTCAGCGGGACCTCCGCCCGGTATCCGGATCCCATCCGTTTCTGGATCTTCCTGTGGATCCGTCCCCCGGCCAGCATCGCATCCTTCTGGGCGTTCCCGGACCTTCGGTTGTCGATATCTCCGGAGCGCAGAACAAACTCCACCAGATTCCGGACCGAGATCCGGATCGATCTTTTATTTTCCTCGCTCATCACATGCGCTCCCTTTCATTTTCGTAAATCAAATATATCTGCACATCTCCTGCGCCGTCCGCAGAAAATACCAGAACTGCAGGCTCTGAATCGCTGCTGATGTTTCCATATTTCATGTCTTTTGCAAGTATAACATTCCAGAACAAAGCTGTAAACTCCGGGTACAAACAAGTGAAAACACGCTTCGCGAGTTTCCCCTTGTTATCGCGACAATCGCCAAAGTCTCTCGCGCGCGGACTTTGGCTCATTGTTCGCGTAAAAAAAGCAGCCAGCCATACGTTTTGTACAGCCGCTGCCTCTTCGTTTTTTCTTCGATCCGTTACGCTACCGCGTGCATCGGATTCTTTCTCTCGAGGAACTCCTCGAACGGTATGTTCTCGCCGTCGAACTCAACGGTGAGGATCTTTGTAAGATCAAGGCTCAATACTCCGAGAAGAGACTTCGCATCAATGATCATACGGTTATAAAATACATTCACATCAAAATCACAGCCGCTGGCAATGCTCACAAACTCCTTTGCCTCGTCTGCAGACGCAAATTTTACTTTTTTCTGTTTCATCATAGTTCTCAAACTCCTTTTTGTTAAACCCACAGATGTCAAATACCTGATTCCATAAACCCTTTTTGCGAATCGTGAACAGCAATGGTTTCTAACATTCCAATATATGAAATGGTTCGGAAATGTTTCCATACTGCCTACGATTATACATTTATACCATATCCGGAGTTGAGCGTCAATCGACAGATGTCACCATCTTTTTGTTAAGTTTATGACAATTTTTGTCATTTGTCACAGAAAAGGCAGGTAGTTGTCTGATGTCTTAATCTGCAGGAACTCCTTATCAGCAAGTTTCTGCAAATGCATAGTAACCGAAAGCCGAATACATAAATGGCGTTTTTTATCCATCTATATATCCGGCTTTTTGTGAGTTGTCTATGATGTTATTACATCAGAATGTACTTTAAGATAAAGAGCACGGCCAGGATGTACATGACCGGAGTGATCTTCTCCTTCTTTCCTGCGAAGAGGTTCATTACAACATAAGAGATAACTCCCATGGAGATTCCCTCGGAGATGCTGTAGAAGAACGGCATCGCGATGATGCAGAGGAATGCAGGGATTCCGTCTGCCGGGTCCTTGAAATCGATCTCAGATACGGAGCCGATCATGTAGAAACCTACGGTGATCAGAGCCGGAGCTGTCGCAAAGGACGGGATCGCTAAAAAGATCGGGGACAGGAGCAGGGATAACAGGAAGAGAACCGCTGTTGTCAGGGATGTAAGTCCTGTTCTTCCTCCCTCAGTTACGCCGGAAGCACTCTCCACGAACGTTGTGACTGTGGAAGTACCAAGACATGCGCCGCAGGTTGTTCCGACTGCATCCGCAAGGAGCGCGCCCTTGATCCTCGGGAGCTTTCCGTCAGCGTCCAGCATGTCTGCCTTCGCAGATACACCGATGAGCGTTCCGAGTGTATCAAAGAGGTCAACAAAGAGGAACGCGAACACGATCACGATGAACTCAAGGACCGGAACGCCCTTTAAGCTGAACTTGAACATGATCGGTGCCAGGCTCGGGATCGAAATTCCGTTTGAGAAATCCGGGAGCAGGTTGTAGAAACCGAGATCCGGATTCGGAACATACACGCCGGCAAACTGGCAGATGATACCGAGGATCCAGGTGATCAGGATTCCCCAGAGGATATTTCCCTTTACATTCTTCACAATCAGAATTCCTGTGATCAGAACTCCGAAGATCGCAAGGAGAACCGTGATCCCGGCATCGCTCATGGATGCTGTGAGTCCGTCTGCAAGTGTGCTGTTATATCCGCTGATGGAGAACAGGCTGACGAGCGTGGAGCTTCCGATCACGATCTTCGCGTTCTGAAGACCGAGGAATGTGATAAAAAGTCCGATTCCGACGCTGACCGCTTTCTTTAAGTTGAACGGAATCGCGTTGAAGATCGCTTCCCTGATGTTAAAGCAGGAAAGGATAATGAAGATGATACCTTCTGTGAGAACTGCCGCAAGGGCAACTTCCCAGGAATACCCCATTCCGAGAACGACCGTGTAGGCAAAGTACGCGTTCAGACCCATTCCAGGTGCCAGAGCGAATGGGTAGTTCGCAAAGAGTGCCATACAGAGTGTTCCGATGAAGGATGCCACCGCTGTCGCCGTGAAGACCGCGCCGTGATCCATTCCCGCCGCTGCGAGGATGTTCGGGTTTACCGCCAGGATATACGCCATCGTCATAAATGACGTCACACCGGCCATGATCTCGGTCTTAACAGTCGTGTTGTTTTCCTTGAGATGGAAAAATTTTTCGAGACTCATTTGTTTCCCTCCAATTTGTTTTATCAGTTTTTGTTATAAAACCGTTAATTTTTATTATACGAGGTGCAGAAAAAAAACGCAAGGAAAAGAGCCGGATTTTATAAGTCAGCATTTTCCGGCAGTTCGCATTTCATGTCATAAAAAGGCCGCTCTCCCCTTTCGGTTAAGCGACCTTCCCTGTAAATATCATTATTTCAATTCTCTCTTCAAAAAAGCCAGCAAATTCAGTTTCGCCCGCTCCTCCGTATCTTTCCGCCTCGTCTTTACCTTCTTTACGACCTTTCCTTCCTGATCCCTGTGGATCCGGTAAACGATCCGCAGGTACTCTCCGACCTCTTCCCAAGCCTCTCGGCTCTCCGGGATCAGGTCGAGTCCCATCTGGAAGACGTGGAACATACCGTCGTAGACGGAACAGCGGACTTTTACGCCCTCTGCTCTCGCTTTCTTCGCAGCTTCCCGCGTGTCATCAAGAAGGACCTCATAGGAGCCCACCTGCATGAGCATCGGAGGAAAGCCCTCAAAATTTCCAAACAGCGGGGACAGATACGGGTCCTTCGGATCATCATCCCCGATATAGCTGCACTGGTAGAGCATATTTTCTTTCGAATTTCCAAACAATGGGTCGATCGTATAATTCTCCTCATACGAAGCCCCGCTGAGCGTCACATCCGTCCAAGGGGACATCGTGATGATCCCAGCCGGGAGCGGAAGCGCATGATCCTTTGCGTAGAGACAGAGCGCGAGGGCAAGTCCGCCTCCCGCGGAATCTCCGGCAACCACGATCTGTTCCGGATCGTATATTTTTTCATTTAAAAGCCATTTGTAGGCATAGACTGCATCCTCGAGTGCCGCCGGAAACGGATGCTCCGGTGCGACCCGGTAGTCAGGAGTCAGGACATCCGCCCCGAACCCCAGTTCCGAATATTTAACCGCAAACCGCCGGTAAATGTTCTTCATCGGACCGATATATCCGCCGCCGTGGAGCTGCAGGATCACCCGCCCAGTGACCGCCTGCTTCGGCTTTAAATATTCCATCACGAATTTCCCTGTCGGGATCAGTTCATAGATATAATCATTCGGGCACCGCCATGCCGGTTCCACCGGATTCTTTCGGAATTCTCCGGTCTGGATCGGCTTTTTTAAAGATGTCTCCATGACATCTCTCATCATATCCCTGGTCAGATTCCCGATCATGCTGACTTCTTTTCGGCTCATGTTTCATTCCTTTCCTGTCTGTTCCTTTTCCTCATCTATCACACATGAAATCTCCGCCGCAATTCCCGTTTCACACTCCTGTCCCCGAGCAGCACCGTGGCAAGAAGCGCTGCCACCGAGATCACCACAGAAAGCACTGTGAGCAGCGGATGCCTCGTCCAGCCGATCTTCCAGAAGATCAGCGGGATAAAGCTTAAAACCGTGATCGCGATCTGGTACATAAAATAGCTCTGCCAGTTCAGTCGGTTCACGAGCATCATGAGCAGGATCGCCGCCACTTCAAATAAGACAACGCACGGGATCGCATAGTCCACCGACCAGCCATGCAGTCCCGTCAGCGTGTCGATCAGAAGCAGGATCGCCTGGATCCCCAGACACTGCCTGACAAGGATCCCGGAAAGGCTTGCATGGCGCATCACGGAAAATTTTAATGTCATCGCCACATAGGCAGCGGCGCCCGCGGTCAGGAGTGACCATTTAAACGGGATCTGCCGGTAGGTTGCAAGATTTACGATCCCCGCAAGGACCGAAACGAACACCAGCGAAAGATAAAACATCCGGACAGCCTTTTTGAT
The DNA here is from genome assembly GCF_036318045.1 of Clostridium sp. CM74B_53. Classification (NCBI taxonomy): domain Bacteria; kingdom Bacillati; phylum Bacillota; class Clostridia; order Eubacteriales; family Clostridiaceae; genus Clostridium; species Clostridium sp. CM74B_53. Next base: position 158,805 of record NZ_JAWQDE010000002.1, read on the forward strand.
CTTTCTGCGGTCCTGTGCGATCACCGGATACCGTCCTTTATCATGTTCCCGGTCTGTGATCCCGTTGCTCTCCTGCTCCACCGGGATCCCCTGATCTTCCAGGAAACGGAAAAACACTTCCGGCAGACGATTCTCTGCCATTGCACTCGTAAACGCCAGGCAGAGCTTTCCATCGTAAGCTACCGCCCCGCATTTCATCCGCTGCTTCGGAGATGCACCGACGAGAAGCTCAAAATCCTCAACATCCTCTCTCAGATCTTCCCGGATCTTTGCAGGGCCGATGTTGGAAAAGGTCATCGTATGGGCGCGGCTTGTGCGAAGGAAGATCAGTTCCATCGCCAGATGCTTGATAAACAGAGGGATCGCCCTCACATACCACTTTTTCTCGTTGGATACATTGTAGGAGATCGTCTCCTCCAGTCGCTCCTTCACGATCTGTTCGTCCATCTGACGACTGACGTTTGTGAGGACCTCCCGGAAGTTCTCCGGCGCCCTGCCTTTCGGCCAGGAGATATTGACTACCGCAAAAAAATTTGCGAGCGTCTCCGAGTCAAAAAAGCTCCGCAGATTGACCGGAAGATTGAGCGCTGCCGGTTTTTTCAGGTTCTTCCCGTCCGTCTCTGTCCGGATGACAGACCATAGAAGTGCTGCTGCCAGGTATTTTGTGATACTGACCCCGTATTTCCGGCACTGTGCTTTTAGATCCGCGACCTGCAGTGTTCCCTTTAAGATCCCCATCTGGTCAAACGGAAGAAATTCCCCACTTACCTGAAGTGCCGGTTCGCTCTCATAGTGGCGTTTCGGTAATTTTCTGTAATAGCGGAGATAATCATCCTCTTTTAATGGAGAAAATTCTTTTTCTTCCGTGATAACCGGAAGATTTTTCTTTAACTCCAGATAATGCTCCGTCAGCCGCGAGGCAAACCGGAGAGCTCCGAGTCCGTCTGTCAGCCCGTGGAAAACCTCAAAATTGATGCGGTTTCCGAAGTAGCTGACACGAAACGGAAATCTCGCCGCACGATGTGGATCGATAAACCGGCACGGTGCGCTCTGCTCTTTCTCGATCACAGGATCCCGGTCGTTCGTCTCGAAATAGTACCAGAAAAATCCCTTCCGAAGCTTCACCCGGAAATTTTCAAATTCCGGGAGTGTCAGGAGCAAGGCTCTGTGGAGAAGTTCCTGATCCACCGGCTCCTTCAGATTCGCCGAGATCCGGAATACACTGCTCAGATCTTCTCCGGACACTGCCGCAAAAAGTTTTGCCGTGTTGTCCAGTCTCCGCCATGCGGCGCCCTGGATGCGCCGGCGTTTCTTTGTGAATTGCTCCGATAAATTCTTCATTCAGATCCCGCACCTCTTTCAGGATAAAAAAATAACCGGAAAAATAATTTTTCCGGTACATCAGAAGCAGGGGAAGAGGGGCTCGAACCCCCATCTACGGTTTTGGAGACCGCTGCTCTACCATTGAACTATTCCCCTATATTTTGTTGCGCATCACTTAATGCTCCATTATAGTAGCATGAAATGTTTTAATTGTCAACACTAATTTGAAAATTTCTTATATTTTTGTATCCGGCACTTCGAGCGAAAAAATCAGCTGCCTTATGCTAACCTGCAGACCGATCCTTTTCCGCTCAAAGCATTACCGCATCCTCCGTACTTTTCCGATCAGATCAGCTGGATCGCCTCTCTCACATTCTCCACCCCGATCAGTCTGATCCGTTTCTCATCCTTTAACTTCTCCAGATTTGATTTCGGGAGCAGACAGCTTGTAAAGCCCATCTTGATCGCCTCCGACACACGCTGGGCCGCCTGGGAGACTCCGCGGACTTCGCCGGAAAGACCGACTTCCCCGAAGATCAGCATCCCCGGATCCACCTCCCGGTTCTTAAAGCTCGACACAAGCGCCATCACAACGGCGAGATCCAGCGCCGGTTCGTTCATCTTCATTCCGCCCGCGATATTCACATAGGCGTCATACCGGCTCATCGCATACCCGCATCGCTTTTCCAGGATCGCGAGTAAAATGTTGATCCGGTTGTAATCGACGCCGTTCGCCGTCCGTCTTGCCATTCCGAAATTCGTCGCTGTCACGAGCGCCTGGACCTCCAGGAGGATCGGTCGCGTTCCCTCCAATGAACAGGCTACCACCGCCCCAGACGCTTCCTTCGGACGCCCGGAGATCAGCATCTCCGACGGATTTAGCACCTCGGAAAGTCCTTTTTCTTCCATCTCAAACACACCGATCTCGTTCGTGGACCCGAAACGGTTTTTTACTGCCCTGAGGACCCGGTATGCGTCATTCCGGTCTCCCTCAAAGTAGAGAACCGTATCCACCATATGTTCCAGCACACGCGGTCCCGCGACAACGCCCTCTTTTGTCACATGGCCGACGATAAAGATCGTGATCCCGTATCCCTTTGCGATCTGCATCAGGAGATTTGTCGATTCCCGGACCTGGCTCACGCTTCCAGGTGCCGACGAGATATCTTCCCGGAACATTGTCTGGATCGAGTCGATGATCACCACATCCGGCTTTGCGCGCTCGATCGCGCTGTGGATCGTGTCGAGATTTGTCTCGCATAAAAACAGAAGATCTCCCGAAATCTCCCCGATGCGGTTCGCACGCATCTTGATCTGCTTTAACGATTCCTCTCCGGAAATATAGAGGACCCGTTTTCCGGCCCCTGCAAGGTTTCTGCAGACCTGTAAAAGCAGCGTCGATTTCCCGATTCCCGGATCTCCTCCGACCAGCACAAGACTTCCCTTTACGATCCCGCTTCCAAGAACTCTGTCAAGCTCTCCAAAGCCCGTAGGCGTCCTGTCCTGCTCCTCCAAAGAAATCTCCGAGATGTGGACCGGGACCGCCGTCTTTCCGGCTCCGACCGCATTGATCTGTCCGGCCGGCGCTTTTTTCGTCTGGGCAACCGGTTCCTCGACAAATGTATTCCATTCCTTGCACACCGGACATTGTCCGAGCCATTTTGCGGACTCATAGCCGCACTCTTTACAGAAAAAAGCTGTATTTCTTGCTTTTGCCACGATATTCTCCCTGTACAGGAAACGCTCCGAAGTGTATCCCCGGAGCGCTCTGTGATACTGCCGTCCATATCCTGTCCGGACAGTGATTTCTGATTTTCCTATTTACTTGCGAACGATCTTGACCTCTACTTCTCTGCCCTCATTAAGTTCAACAGAAAGGCTCAGTTTACCGCTCATATTTGTCTTCATACCGCCGACGCCAACGCCGTCCTCGAAAACCTCATACTCGCAGTCATCCTCTAACTGTACTGTGATCTGGGCATCCTCAAATCCTTCGACTTTGAATGTCACTGTTGTATCGGTCACTGCAAAATCCTTTACAGCAGTTCCCGGAACAGACTCATAAACGAACATTCCGTTTCTCTCTAACTTTGTGATTTCCTTAAACGTCTTAACTTTATAAAGATCACCTTCGTGCTCGAAGTCTTCTACTTTAGATTTTGCTGCGAGGCTGTAGTTTCCGAAACTTAATGTCCCGTTTGCCTCTGTACGGATCAGTTCGTTGATTACTGACATAGTGCTTACTCTCCTTTTGTGTATTTCAACAGAGGGCTTTCTCCCCTTCACTGTTGTAAATGCTGCAGGGATCTGATTACCGGACCAGGTCATCACTGCATCGTCGTGCCTATGATTTTACCACACTGGCGGAAGTTTTTCCAGCAGTTTGTGGATGTCTTGCAGAAAATTTCAGTTCTCCGTCCTTACAGGTGATCTTCACGGAATCTCCCTCCCGGACTTTTCCTTCCAGGACGAGCTCCGCGAGCTTATCTTCAATGAGATTCTGGATCGTGCGCTTCAACGGTCTCGCGCCATATTTCTCATCGTATCCTTTCTCGACAAGGTATTCCTTCACGTCATCACCGACATTTAAGCGGATAGTCATCTGGCTCTTTGTCCGCTTTTCGAGGATATTTAAGAGGATCGTCACGATCTCCTTCATGTGATCCTTCGTCAGCGGGTGGAACACGATCGTATCATCGATCCTGTTTAAGAATTCCGGCTTGAACATCCGTTTCACCTCGTCCATGACTCCGGTCTTCATGCGCTGATAGCGCACTTTCTCATCGTCCTGGGACATGAATCCGAGCTGCTTCGGCGCGATGATGTTCTCAGCACCGGCATTGGATGTCATGATGATGACCGTATTCTTGAAATCAATCTTATGGCCCTGGGAATCCGTGATATGACCGTCATCCAGCACCTGCAGAAGGATATTGAACACATCCGGATGGGCTTTCTCCACCTCATCAAAAAGGATCACAGAATACGGATTTCTGCGGACTTTTTCGCTTAACTGTCCGCCTCCCTCGTATCCGACATATCCTGGCGGGGATCCGATCATCTTGGAAACACTGTGTTTCTCCATATACTCCGACATATCAACACGGATCAGGGCATTTTCCGTTCCGAACATTGCCTCCGCAAGTGCTTTGCAGAGCTCCGTCTTTCCGACTCCGGTCGGTCCGAGGAATAAGAAGGAGCCGATCGGGCGCTTCGGGTCTTTCAATCCGACTCTTCCGCGACGGATCGCCTTCGCGACGGCAACAACCGCCTCGTCCTGTCCGACCACGCGCTCATGGAGAATGGATTCCAGTTTTAAGAGACGTTCTGTCTCTCCCTCTGCGAGCTTGCTCACCGGGATCTTTGTCCATCCGGAGATCACATCCGCAATGTCGTTCTCGTCCACAGTCAGCTGCCTGCTCTCCTTCTCACTCTCCCACTTTTCCTTCATCTTGCGGATCTTCTCCCGCTTCGAAGCCTGTTTCTTCTTGATCTCACCGGCGAGCTCGTATGCCTCGCTGCGGATCGCGTCCTCTTTCTCTTTCTCGAGCTTTCTGATGTCCTCCTCGAGTGTCTTGATGCCCTTCGGCTCCACATAGACCGTGAGTCTCGTCTTGGAGGCCGCCTCATCGACTACATCGATCGCCTTGTCCGGCAGGAACCGGTCATTGATGTAGCGGGCAGAAAGGCGGACTGCTGCCTTTAACGCCGCATCTGTGATCGTCACATGATGATGCTCCTCATATTTCGGGCGGAGTCCCTTTAAGATCTGGACCGCCTCGTCCTCCGTCGGCTCCTCCACAGTCACCGGCTGGAACCTGCGCTCCAGAGCCGCGTCTTTTTCGATATATTTCCGGTATTCCTCGATCGTCGTCGCGCCGATCAGCTGGATCTCACCGCGGGCAAGGGACGGTTTTAAGATATTCGACGCATCCAGTGCGCCTTCCGCTCCGCCTGCACCGATGATCGTGTGGATCTCATCGATAAAGAGCAGGACATTCTCCGCCTCGGTCACCTCACTGATCACATTTTTGATCCGCTCCTCGAACTCGCCGCGGTATTTGGATCCTGCAACCATTCCGGAGAGATCCAGGATCACCACGCGTTTTCCGCGGATCGTGTCCGGAACATCACCGGAAGCGATGAGCTGCGCGAGACCTTCGATCACGGCTGTCTTTCCGACGCCCGGTTCTCCGATCAGACACGGGTTATTCTTCGTTCTTCTGCTCAGGATCTGGATCACGCGGCGGATCTCCTTCTCCCTGCCGATGACCGGATCCAGTTTTCCCTCTTTTGCGAGAACCGTGAGATCGCGGCTGTACGCGTCAAGCGTCGGAGTCGCACTCTGTCCGCCCCGCGGCTGGCGTCCCTGAGCCAGTTCCTCTTTTCCTGCGTTTCCATCCTCTCCCATCGCGGATAAAAGATCGATATAGACCTTCTGGATGTTGATATTCAGTGTATTTAACAGGCGGACCGCCACACAGTCCGATTCTTTCAGTAACGCCATCAGGATGTGTTCCGTCCCGATTAACGGCGCATGGAACCTCACCGCCTCTTTATAGCTGTTTTCCAGCACATGTCTCGCGCTCGGCGTGTAGCCATCGCGTTCTTTGGTGGCTGTGTTCTGATAGGAAGAGACAAGCTGCTCCACAAGAGCGAGCAGTCTGTCGAGCTTCACCTCATTGGCCTCGAGGACCATGGCAGCGGTTCCGCTTCCCTCCTCAATGAGCCCCACCAGGATGTGCTCCGTCCCGATCACATGGGACCCCATATCCTCCGCCGCTTCACCGGCAAGAACGAGCGCCTCCTGGGCTTTTTCCGTATATTGTGCCATCTGTTTTCTTTCCTCCTGATCGATCAGAAATATCCGCAGACCCCGCACCGACCGGTGTCCTGGTTTTTTCGGTCATTTCTGATTTTCTGCAGCCGTTCAGTGCCCTTACAGGCGCAGGCACAAACCTGCTGAACAGTTGCGATTTTCTATCTTTTCTTCCGGAGATCATGCCTCCGGCTCTATAATTTCCGGCAGCCGTTTTCTCAAAAATTCCGCTCTCGCAGCATCCAGCTCATCTTTATCGAGCGGACGGTCTGCCAGACTCAGAAGATTTGCAGGCTGGATCCCGATCATCAGTCCGTAAACGGAACACGGCTCCTTCACCGTCAGGATCCCGTCTGTGATCCCAGTCATGATCTGGGACAGAAATTCCATTCCGTCCTTTCTCGTCAGGCGTCTCGCATATTTTAAGACTCCGTACGATTTATAGTATTCATCCGCTGCCTGCACCGGCTTTCTCTGGCGGTATTCCCGGCGCATCCGGCGTTCCTGGGCATCCAGCTCCAGCGCCGCCTTTCGCACGATATCAATGATCTCCTGTTCTGTCTGACCCAGAGTCTTCTGGTTCGAGATCTGGTACAGGGAACCGAAGTTTTCCGCGCCTTCGCCGTAAACGCCGCGGACCTGGGTCCCAAAACGGCCCATATCCGCTACCAAGCTGCTGAAATTTTTGTTTTTCGACAGCATCGGCAGATGAAGGACCACTGCTGCCCGGAGTCCCGTCCCCACATTTGTCGGGAACGAGGTCAGATATCCGTATTTTTCATCAAACGCATAGTCAAACCGTTCTCCGATGTAATCATCGATCCGGTCCGCCTTTTCGTAAAGCCGGTCCAGGGTCAGCCCCGTCTGCAGCGTCTGGATCCGCACATGGTCATCCCCGTTTAAGAGGATCGCCGTGGACTCATCCTCCGACAGGATCATCCCCGTCGGATCTTTTTTCTTCATCACGCTGCGATTTAAAGCCCGCCGCTCTAAAAGTGCAGTCTTTTCCAGATCTCCCATCCTCTCCAGGTGTGTAAACCGGTACTGCATCCGGTCCATGGAGGCGATACCGGTGAGTCCGCCGAGAAGTTTCTCTGAAAGCTCCACACTCTGTTCCTTTGTGAGACGCCCGGGGAACGGGTACTCTTTCAGGTTTCGAACCAGACGGATCCGGCTGTAGATCACATTTGTACCTGTCTTTCCAGGCATCTCATACCATTTATCCATTCTGTTTCTCCTCTTTTAACGCCCGGATCTCATCTCTGAGCTTCGCGGCCTCCTCGTACTCTTCCCGGCGCACCGCGTCTTTTAATCTCGCTTCCATCAGGCGGATCTTTTCCTCTTTTGAAAGTTCCGGGATATTCACCGGATCCTCTCCCGGTCCGGCAGCTTCTCCGATCACCGCCGGATCCGGCTGAAATCCTGCCGGATGTTTTCCGACATGTTTTTCGCTGCCCTGAAGATGGCGGATGTGGTCGCTGATCAGCGGATCAAAAACACTGTAGCAGTCCGGGCATCCAAACCGGCTGTCCTTTACAAATTCCTCATACGTTGTTCCGCAGGTCGGGCATACGACGCCGGAATATTTTTCATCCTCTTCCTCCGTCTCCTGGGTTCCAAGGAGTCCTGAGAGAAGTTTTCCCAACGGGAACTCTCCCTCAAAGAGTGCGGAGAACTGTCCGAGGTCCGCATGGGCGGCACACTGGGTACAGAGGTTGTGCTCGGTCTTCACGCCGTTGATGACTTCCACGTATTTTACGGTCGCTTCCCGTTTTTTGCAATGTTCACAAAGCATGAATGTTCCTCCTTTATGCCTGTCCGCCGAACTCATCATAGATCTGGTCCACAAGGTTGTGGATCTCGTCTCTGCCGACGTTTTTGCAGATCCCGCGCGCCACGATCAGCGCAAGATCATTTTTCATCTCCTCCATCGTCCGCAGTTTATCCATATCCAGGGCGATCACGGCCCCGCGTCTGCGGTCCAGACGCAGGAAGCCTTCCTGTTTCAATACAGCATATGCCTTATTGACTGTATGCATGTTAATTCCGATCTCATCCGCAAGCTGTCTGACCGACGGAAGGCTGTCCCCGTCGTGAAGCACATCCATCGCAATGCCACAGATGATCTGGTTGCAGAGCTGGGTGTAGAGCGCTTCCTCACTGTCAAAATCAATCTTCAATACCATTCTATCACCGTCTTTGTTTTAGATTTTTGATACCGGGACCGCGCAAACAGCCCCGGTATCATTGTATTCCATTTGTTATATGTGTATAGTAACAGATTGCATGGAATCCGTCAAGCGGAATCATGATTTCGACGTACATATGTTCTTTTCAGCTTTTTATTCCAGGTCCAGCCTTCCCTCCGCTGACCGGTTCACCGCGATCCGCTCGATCGTCCAGGCGATATCCGCGGCCTTACCTTTCAGTTTTTCCCAGGCATCCGGATCCTGGTATACACGAATCAGTGCTCCGAAGATCACGTCATATTCTCTTCTCGCACCTTCCGGAAGTCCCGTCGCCTCCGAGATCTCGTCAAAGCGGTATCGCGCAGCTTTCGGGAACTGGTCTTTTTTCATCTCATCCCCGGAATTTTCATAGATATATGCCCCGAATCCGTCCTTCACCGCATCCGGCTTTGAAAAACGCAGTTCCTTTTTCTTCTCGTCGAGGGAATAAAAACAGGAATACAGCGGGTTTCCTCTCTTATCTTTAAAACCCCTGTATTCCCCGCCGGACGGGTCATACACAAACCTCCAGCCGTCATCGCGGAATTTCTTTCTCCACCCATCCGGGAACACATTGATAAATCCGGCAATCATGTTTTCTTCCTCCGGGCTCACATCTTTTTTCGTCCCATCCGCGTTCACTGCCCGGATATCCCCGGCCGGATCCGGCTGTCCGTCATAGTCAATATAGGAAAATCCGGCATATTCATTTACGCGCATGCTCCCGTCCGGACGAAACGCATAAGTCTTTCCCCGGATCGTGCGAACAGCCTCCTGATTCATCGTTCCGTCCGCATCGAACCAGTACCACTTTCCCTTATCCTGAAACCACTGGATCATCGCATTTCCCGAAGGATCATAATAGTACCAGTTTCCGCCGCCCGGACCATCGTACTGCCAGCCCTCCGAGAGGGAACCATCCGTATTAAAGTGGTAACGAATGTTTCCGACCGTTCTCCATCCCGTCTCCATGATCCCGTTTTGATCAAAATGATACCACTCACCGTTAAGATCCTCCCAGGTGCCGCGCGCCGCTCTTCCGTCCGAATATTTGAACGTATACCCGGCATCCGTGAGTGTCCACGTCCCGTCCGCGGCGAATGACGTCATGGCATGTATGGCAGTCAGTGCGAGGGCTGCGGCCGTCAACGCATATTTTTTTTTCTTCTTCACAGACAGTCCTCCTTTCCGCGTTTTCCGCTGTTTTCTGTTCGTTATGATCCGCAGCCATTCATTTACAGAGTCTGACTTGTCGGCACAGATCTGCCGGCCATCTGCTTTCTGACAGCCGGGCTGCCAAGTGTCCTGTCCGCCGCTTCTGTTAAATCTCCGTTCTCATCCATATCAGGAGCAGACGGATCCTTACTATTATCGGTTGAATCTGTGTGTAAAATCATTTATACTGAATAAAGGATTGTTTCATCCAAAGTCAGCACTTTCACGGACTCGGCCCCGTCAGAACAATACTGACCGCGGTTGATTTCTGGTCTGCAATCCTTTCGCCGTCCATCGAGGACAGGCGAATCCTTACTATTATTGACAAAGAAACTCACACGAAAGGATTTTTATATGAAACGATTTTTTGCCTGGGTGGGAATCCTCATCATCGCCGCGGTATTTCTCTCCCTCATCGTCCTGACATTCACCGGAGGTTCCGAAAATGTCATCATGGCACTTCTCTTCTGCGTCATCGTCATCCCGGTGATGCTCTACGGCTACGCGCTGATCTTAAAATATCTCCGCGGCAGGAACAAAAAAGACGATCAGCAGAATCCGTAATCCTTCGCCATCTTTTCCAGACGGTCAGCAGCCATTTTCAATGTCTCTTTCCCTCTGGAAAAATGCAGGCGGATATAGTTGTTCACCGGCTCCTTAAAGAAACTGGAGCCCGGCACTGCCGCCACACCATACTTCTTTATCATCCATTCACAGAACTCCAGATCTGTCCATCCGGAAAATTCCGGTCTCTCAAGGAATCCAGAAATATTCACAAGAACAAAATAGCTGCCCTGCGGAGTTGTGTGCGGGAGTCCCATCTGCTCCAGTCTTCCGCAGAGATAATCTCTCTTTTCTGTATAAAGGTCTTTCAGCCATTCATAATACTCCGGTCCAAATTTTAAGCCTGTGACTGCCGCTTCCTGAAGAGGTGCCGCAGCGCCCACCGTGAGGAAGTCATGAACCTTCTTTGCCGCCTCGATCACGCGCTCCGGTCCGATCAGATAGCCCAGTCTCCATCCGGTCATGGAATACGTCTTTGAAAGCGAGCTGCAGGTGATCGTCCGCTCGTACATTCCCGGGAGTGCCGCCATGGAAATATGACGGTTTCCATCATAAATAATATACTCGTACACCTCATCGGTGATCACAAATGCATCATACCGCTTCGCAAGCTCTGCAATCTCCTCCATCTCTCCCATAGTAAATACTTTTCCGCACGGATTCGACGGATTACAGAGGATCAGCGCCTTTGCTCCGTCCCGAAACGCCTGCTCCAGGACCGCTCTGTCGTAATGGAAATCCGGCGGCACAAGCGGAATATAGATCGGGTCTGCCCCGGAGAGGATCGCGTCTGCCCCATAGTTTTCATAGAACGGGCTGAAAACCGCAACCTTGTCTCCCGGATTGCACACCGTCATCATCGCTGCCATCATGGCCTCCGTTCCTCCACAGGTCACAACGATCTCCTTATCCGGATCGATCGGACGATTCCATTTCTTTGTATACATGTCTGCCAGAGCATCGCGGAAATTTTTCGCTCCGAATGTGATCGAATACTGGTGAGGGCCATGTTCCGCCGCCACCTTCAATGCCTCCAGGATCTCCTTCGGCGGATCAAAATCCGGGAATCCCTGGCTCAGATTGATGCTGCCCGGCGTCATATCGTTAATTCTCGTCATTCTCCGGATGACGGAGTCCGTAAATGTCTGTACTCTTCTGCTTAATTCCGGCATAGGAAAAACCTCTCTTCTGATGTATTTTGTCATTTATGATACCGCTGCCTCCTGAACAATTACGCACTTGCGGTCTTTTATCCTAGTATCATCTTACCACAACTGATCCGCGTGGCATATTTCTTTTTATTTACAATTTTATAAAAAGAACGGAATCCTACCTTAGTCAGAGATTCCGTTCTTATATTGTTTTCATCTTTATCTATCAGCGAAACTTTATCTCCGCTCTGTTCCTTCTCAAAATATCTTTCCGGACACACTCATTCATAGAATTATAAATTACACCATCCGCAACCATTTACATTTTTCCTATTTGCATCTCTTTTCTTTACCTTCTCCATGAAATAAGAATTCTCATAGAGAATCCGGCGCTCTCCCCTGTAACGCAAAAAGACTCAAGTCTCACGACTTGAGTCTTTCGTGCGGAAGATGGGACTTGAACCCACACGATGTAACCACCACAAGATCCTTAGTCTTGCTCGTCTGCCAGTTCCGACACTTCCGCGTATCGGGTGTTTCAAGATTTCGTATCTCTCACCGACGCATATTAATATACCACACCTTTTCATGTTTGGCAAGTACTTTTTTAAACTTTTTTTATTTTTTTAATAGCATGTTTTATTTGTACAATTTGTATAACTGATAGCTATCAATTAACTTTATCCATAGTTTTTTCTCACGCTTCTCCCTTTACTCTCCACAGTCCAACCGCTGGGGCTTTGATGAAATAATACTCTTCCCCATTGTCCTCATACCAGCCCATTTCCTTTCCCTTCGGCTGGTATTTTTTCATCATCGGCCCGATATCGGTCCACTCATAGCCCACGGATCTCATGATCTCCTCCGGCATAAGTTTTGGATCTGCCGCGTAGGTGATCTTAAATCTACCGTCCGACGAGCCGTGGATCAAGTGGGCCGCCGCCATCTCGATTCCGTTGAACTCCCCATTTTCATAGGCATTCTGTATCGTTTCCGTGCCGCTGTAACCGTATTTTCTGATACAGGAGTCTACCTCCTCATTCTCCCCAAAGGATTTTATCCCAGGTGCCAGGATCAGAAGTTCTCCTCCATCCGCGATCGCCATTCTTGTCCGGTAGACCGCTTTATTTCCAACCCAGGTACTGCCGAATTCCGCCGGATCCAGCCACGTGACAATCTTTTTCGCCCGTTTTGGAAGCCAGGTGATGTTCTTCGTTTCCGCAAGTCTGCATGCCGCAGAAAACGTCTCCCGCTCCTCGCCGATATAGAAACCGTAGAGATCAGAATCCTGATGTTTCTCACAGGTCACCGTCAGCATGAATGTGATTTTAAGCTGATCCAGGAAATTCTTCTGGACATAGTCAAAGATCCGTCTCACCGGCGTATTTTCCCGTCCCATGATCTTCTCGATTCCGCAGATGGCGCTGATCATATGGGATTGGTTGATCATGTCCCTGCCGCCGACTCCCACCAGCAGGTTTTTCGTGTAATTTGCCATTCCCACCACCTCATGGGGAACCACCTGACCGATGGATACGATCCGGTCAAACTCTCCTGAAAGAACGTTTCTGTTTAATTCAGCCGTAATCGCTCTCCTGTATGTTCCCCCGGTCGCTTCAGAAACAATCTCTTCCGGCACAATGCAGATATCTTCCGTGTCATTTTTCCAGTTATGACTTAAAAAACACACATCCGGGATTGCTCCGAAAAATCTGATTCTCTCTTCTCTCGTCATCTGCCGGTGTGTCCCCACCGCCGGCATAATCCGAACTTTGCATTCCCCAGATAATTTTTCATACAGATACGCGGTAATCTTTCCCGCATAAGAATAGCATCTCGTAATGTCCGGAGGCAGGATCAGAATCTTCTCTCTCTGTTTCACCTGGCTGATCCACGTTTCCAATATTCTCTTCCACTCATGATCCGCTAATGCCGCTTCTGATTTTTCTGCATAGATCATCATCTATTCTCCCTTCATATTGTATATTCATCTCTTTTGCCTTTTCACACATATTTTAGCCATTGCAATAATCTTACATATATCAGAAATTTTTCCGCAGCCAAGACCGGCACTGTTGATCACCCAACGCGATTTAAAAATCCCGTGCTTTGTAGTCACCATATAAAAGAAATTCCCTGTTTCATCTTTTTTGCGGTCAATTCCCGTCACTTCATGATCAAAGAAATATTTTGCTCCATTCTGTGCTGCATTCTCTGCCAGAGCAATCGTATAATTAAACGGATCCACAATTCCCGAGTTTTTCGAGAACATGGCAAACTCTCCCACCGCAGTCGGAACGAGTTTATGAAGTTCTTCTTTGCTTAAAAGATAAAGTTCAGACGCACCGTTCTTTTCTCCCTGAACAATCGTTCTCTTTAACGTCTCCAGATCTTCCGCCGTCTTTCCCACCAGCACTTTTCCGCAGCGTTTGAAGCTGAACCCCAGATCCTTTGACAATTCATCCATTCCCTGGTTTCCCTCTACACAGAGTTTCGCCTTCAGTGTTCCCACATCATACGCAAATCCACCGTGTACTACTCCTGAATTTCTGCCGCTGGTCTCATAACAGACATCCAGATTTTTTTCCAATACGCCAATGTGCAGACGATACTTCGTAAGCTCTCTTGCAATTGCACTTCCCACAACACCGCCGCCTACGACAATCGCATCAAATGGTCCCACGACTTCCTCTCCTTCTTCGAGATTTTATACAATTTTTCATGTCTTTTAAGAATATTTTTTGTAATTCATCCTACCTTTCATATTGAGATCTTATCATACTCTCATTCCATTTTCAAGTATTATGTTAATTTTTCTTATCTTTTGGCGTTTTTGCAAGTTTTTTACAACACAATTGCTTACGTTCTCCAATAAAAAAACCGCCCAGAATTCATCCTATAAATTCCAGGCAGTTTTTCTTTTTCATCACTTCTGTTTGCGGCATTTTATACACTTCCCAGCTCTCTCTCATAGCGGTTCGTATTGTAGAGCAAATGGAACCGCATTTCCATCTCCGCTTCAAAAGATTTGTGCTCACAGATGTACTGAAAAATTTTCCGATGTGATAGCAGTGTCTGATCATACTCCGTCTGTCCTACCTCTCTTGCAAAGACAGCAACGCCTTTCCCGATTACCGGCAAAAGGTTTTCCATTACAATATTATGAGTACATTCGGCAATTTTCGTGTGAAATTTTGTATCCAGGTCCGAATAATCTCCTTTTTTTCCATCACCAGTTCCATTTCCCTTAAAATTGAGGCAAACTCCTCAATATCCTCTTCTTTGGCTCGCTGGGCGGCCAGTCCCGCGATCTGAGGCTCTAACATAATTCTCACTCGCAAGAGATCCCTTGTCAGTTTCACATGATCCTCAACCATCGAAAATCCCAAAGGGTCATCAGCAACCCCCTGTTTCCCTGACACAAAAGTCCCTGCCCCCTGTCGAATTTCCAATATATTTCTGGACGCCAGGATCTTCAGCGCCTCCCTCACCGTATTACGCCCAGCCCCCGTTTTCTCACAGAGTTCTTTTTCCGTAGGCAGCTTATCTCCCGCCCGGTATGGCGTTTTCTGAATCATATTCATAATTTCATCTGCAATTTGTTCCACCAGCGTTCGTGCCTGCACTCCCATATATCATCATCTCCTGTTCCTTCATTCACCTCTTCCATTATACATAATCCATTCATTCTTTCCAAGTTCAAATACTTGTCCGTAAATTATCTTTAAAGATATTTTGATTCATCGTTTTATCATTCTCAGCTATGTTCAGTCTGCTTTTCCCTTTTACCTTCTCCAGAAAAAATTTTTCTACTATAGTAAAGCAAGAGCGGAATCCCACTCAAATCCAGGATTCCGCTCTTATATCACATTCATTTATCAGCATGATCGGACTCTAATTGACGATATATTATATTCACATCAAAATCAGGTGCCGCAGTTTTTCTTCGTTTTTCGAATACCACAGACGCCTGGGAAATCAGGCAATGAACTTTTTAGAAATAAAGTTTTTGTTGATGTGTATAATCTTACCACTCTCGGCTAAAAAAGGAAAGAAGATTTTCCGCCACAACGCAAAAAGACTCAAGTCTTTCAACTTGAGTCTTTCATGCGGAAGATGGGACTTGAACCCACACGATGTAACCACCACAAGATCCTTAGTCTTGCTCGTCTGCCAGTTCCGACACTTCCGCGTATCGGGTGTTTCAAGATTTTGTATCTCTCACCGACGCATATTAATATACCACACCTTTTCATGTTTGGCAAGTACTTTTTTGAATTTTTTAAAAAAAATATTTTTTTAGCAATATTCAAAAAACTGTTGACAAATCCATTCCCTTATACTATAATATATCTTGTCAATGAGATACGTCATCTGACGAGATGCAGAAGTGGCGGAATTGGCAGACGCGCACGGTTCAGGTCCGTGTGATAGCAATATCATGAGGGTTCAAGTCCCTTCTTCTGCACGAAGGCTTAAGTCGAAAGGCTTAAGCCTTTTTTGTTTAGTAGAAAGTTCCGATGGCACTTCCCATCACCAATTCGCCCGTTCAGTGCAATACGCATCTCGATCATCCCTCCCCTCTGTTCCTTTCACTGCCATCCCATCACCGATAAAGTTCCAGACTTGGATCGTCGCCTCTGGGAAACCGTTTGAAAGCTGCAAACATTCCCACCGCCAGCCCAGCGCAGCGTCGGCGTCCTCTCCGCTAACGCACAGCGCCGGCAAAACTCCGGGCATGGACCGCCCAGTCCCATGAATCCGACTTTCTCTTAGTCTTCAGAAAAGCATTTCCGAAAGCTACAAACATCCCCATCACCAGCCCAGCGCAGCGTCGGCGTCCTCTCCGCCAACACACAGCGCCGGTGAGGCTCCGGGCATGGACCGCCTGATCCCAGGAGCTGGTTTCCTCTTAGCCCGCAGGAGAATGCGTTGGAGAGCTGCGGACACCCCGCAAACACAAAAAACCTTCCCGACAGATCACTCCATCAGGAAGGTTTTCTCTTATCTCACTGACAATTAAGCCAGTTTTGTTTTTGCTAACTCAGCAAGCTTTGCAAAGCCCTCTGCGTCGTTGATAGCCATATCGGATAATACCTTACGGTTCATAACAACACCAGCCTGCTTTAAGCCGAACATGAACTTGCTGTAGGAAAGACCGTTGATTCTAGCTGCAGCGTTGATACGAGCGATCCAGAGCTGTCTGAACTGTCTCTTTCTCTCTTTTCTGCCAGCGTAGGAGCTTGTTAAAGCTCTCATTACGGACTGCTTTGCTACTCTATACTGTTTGGAACGAGCTCCTCTGTAACCTTTGGCTAACTTGAGCACTCTGTTATGTCTCTTCTTGGCATTTAAGCCACCTTTAATTCTTGCCATTGCTTAATTTCCTCCTTAATCTTAATTCCGAAAACAAATTATAAATACGGTAAAATCTTCTTCATTACCTTGCTGTTTGTGATATCGGTAACGATGTCTTTTCTAAGATTTCTCTTACGCTTTGTGGATTTCTTAGTTAAGATATGGGACTTATAAGCTTTATTTCTCACTAACTGACCAGTTCCGGTCTTTTTGAAACGTTTTGCAGCTGCTCTGCTTGTTTTCATTTTAGGCATTGTTGTTTCCTCCTTAAAATTGTTCCCTTATCGTTTTGCAGTTAAAAACATTACCAGGCTTCTTCCCTCTACTTTGGAAGGCTTATCGACAACAGCGATATCGGAAAGTTTCTCAGCGAAATCATCCAGAATATACTTCGTCTGGTTCATATGAGCCATCTCACGACCGCGGAAACGAAGCGTAATTTTTACCTTGTTGCCTTTTTCGATGAACTTTCTCGCAGATCCGATCTTTGTATTCAGATCGTTTGTATCGATATTCGGGGAAAGACGAACTTCCTTCACCTCAACCGTTTTCTGCTTCTTTTTCGCTTCCTTCTCCTTACGGATCATCTCATACTTGTATTTGCCGTAATCAATGATCTTACATACCGGCGGCTTCGCTGCCGGAGCAATCTTTACAAGATCCAGTTCTGCATCTCTCGCCATTTTGTAAGCGTCTTTTGCAGACATGATTCCAAGCTGCTCACCATTTTCTCCAATTAAACGAACTTCCTTATCACGGATCTGCTCGTTAATCATTAACTCGCTAATAGCCGTACACCTCCAACTCTCATACTCTACATATGTCGATAGAAAAGAAAAAGCAGATAGGTAACTATCCGCTCGTAACTGCATTGGTTTGGCATGCTGCTGCATGATAAAAACCGATGTCTATGAACCCGGGTCACTTACTCGTGCCAGGGTGAGGCGGATACCTGCTTTCCTGTCAGTTGTTCTCACAACTTATGTAAGTTTACTATAGGAATCCCGTTTTGTCAATCCCTTTCTTTAAAAAAAATCAGCAGACGTCGCGCTCTCCGTATCAGGTCGATAAGCCGCGTGAAAAAGCCGGAACGCACAGAACGCAGCCGGATTCCATGTCCGCTGCGTCCCGTCACTTCCTTTTTTTATTTTTCCCTGAAGCTCGCACACTCTGTCTGTCCGACCGCCATAGCCCCGTCACCGGCGATCGTGATCCGCTCTGCCCGGCATGTGCGGTCATCATTGTAAAGGCAGTTCATCACATCGCAGTCGACCTGCAGCTTCGATTCCGGTGTCTTAAAGAGGTTCTTAAAAAGACCTCCGCGATTTTCCTCAAAACTCCCGCAGCAGGTATCACAGCAGTTTCTCGCCTGTGCGCCCTCCACGAGGATCGTATTTTTACAGCAGCATTTTTCCGCGTTGTGAACACATGTTGTCACTGTACAGTCCAGTTTTGTCATAACATGACCTCCTTTTCTTTTCAGAGATCATTATGAACAAAAAGGTCCCGGATTATTCACCACGGAACCTTTTTCTGGCATATCTGCACCACGCAGTCGTTATTTTCTGCCTGTTTTACGCCTCTTCCACCGGATATTTCAGTCTCTTCAGGCGTTCCATCAGCGTGCTGCTGTCCTTCATGAGCGGATAGATCGTAACGATCGGCTTGTCATTCTTATCGATCAGTTCATAACTCACGATCGAACCCGTCTTTTTCTTCTTATACACGACCGCTTTTTTCAGATCCGTAAATGGGACCACTTTTTTCCTTCCGATCACAGGATTCACCCGGATCGTCTTTCCATCGATCGTAGTCTTCCATAAAAGCCCCCAAAGAGCAAACAGGAGACCAGCGATCCCGCAGATAACATAGAATGCCTTGATAAACGGTTTTCCATCCGCTGCCGGATTCATAAAAAAGCTCCCCATTGTCAATACATCCACGATCCCCATGAACGGCACCACCAACGTATACTTCAGTTTGAGTGTCGGCAGTTTCTCGATCTGCATCTTCTCTTCTTTCTTGATCTTCATCCCCACAATCCTCTCCGTTTTATTTTTCGCGCAGATCACTCATCCCGCACAGTCCCTGTCCCAGGCAGGAAGTTTTGATCCATTTACGCATTTTTTACTTTCTCGATCACCTTATTGCAGCGCTTCTCAAGGAAGCCTCCAAAAGTCTCCTTCTTCCCGCGGTAAAAACCGGCTTTCTCCACCGGTATCGCAAGAGAACGGTTCCAGAAGATCATATAATATTTGCTGGTCTCCTTGATCCATGCGATCCCTTCGTACTGGTACTCCGTGATGATCCCCGGACGCTCCACGGTAAAGGTATCCTCATAGAAATTCAGGGTGCAGCGCTCTCCTTTTAAGCCGGAACTCTCCAGAAGCTGCAGAGCCTGATTTTTATCTGCCGATATCGAATTTGTCTTTTTCCCGGAAGTCTCCCCGTTCTGTCTCTCATTCATTCGTCTCAAGACCACCGCTGCCACAAGGCCGCAGAGCACCGCCTGCAGGATCCTCGTAGACGTTTCAAGCTGTCCGAACGCCATGTAAACAGCTGCTCCCACAAGAAGCGCCATCAATGTATCCTTCAGTCCGAAATCCGGGAGCTGAAACCGGATCTTCTTTCCGTTTTCTTCCTTCGGCATCATCCTCGGTTTGGATGCCACGACCTGATGATAAAACATATCTTCATCATATGTTGATCTTACTGCGTATATTGGTTCCATCCTGCACCTCCTATCGTACCGTGAGCTGTTCCATCGGAAGATGACATTTTTCCGTGAGGAAACCTGCAAGTTCCGTGGAATTTCCCTGCACCGCGTCATCCTTCATGAAATACCGGACCACATTTCCGCGTTCCACGATCACATACATGCCGGACATATCGATGAGACGTCCCACATTATCGTACTCCACACGGGATTTCTCATTCTTTCCGACAACCTCATATCCGTCATCATAGAAGCGGTATTCCCACTGGTAATTGTCATCCATCTTTCCTGCCTCAAACTGCAGATGGATCTGTTTCTTCGCATCCATCCAACCTTTGAGGAGCGCATATCCGCCGAACAGGAAGCCCATGGCACAAAGGATCCCGATCATCATCAGCGCATCCCCGATCGTGCCTCCGACGATCGCCTTCGCTGCCATGCAGAGCAGGAACACCCCCAGAAAGATCGACATGATGCGTTTTCCGCCGGACTGGAAACCAAGTTTCCGGACTCCTTTTTCCAGATGAAGCAGCTTTTCTTCCGTCACATGGTGCCGGATGATAAACCTCGCATCCTTTTCATTCCGTAATTCCATCTTATTCCTCCTTGTGTCGCAACTATTTTTTCAGAACTATTACTGGAAGACAATGATCGCCGCTGTCAGGCTCACGATCCCCAGAATGATCGATGCCGAGTTCACTGCACTGGCCAGATTGATATCTCCATCAAGCATGGACGTATACGCGACTCCGAGCGCCGATACCGGACCAAACATCAAGATCGCAAGTGTTCTGCGGATCTCCTGGGAAAATGGAAGGAACTGATAAAACAGGATCGCCAGGACCGCCGAGATCATGAAGCGGGTTCCCAGGATCTTCGCCACACTGCCTGTCTGTTCTCTCGTCATATGTAATTCCAGTCCCAGACCGATCATTATCATGGAAAGGAATGTATTGGCATTTCCCACCGTCTCAGCAACCTGGTCCGCAAAGACCGGAAGCCGGAGTCCCGCCATGGTCAGCGCCGTCATGATCACATAGCAGTCAAAAGGAACCGACTTTAAAAGCTGCACCACGATCCTGCGGATCTGGTGTTTATCCCCGTTTCCTCCTTTTCCGGCAACTGACATCGCCACTGCATAGGAACCGCCGGTACAGACCACCGCGTTTCCCGTATCAAAGAGACTCGTGCACGCCACGCCGGGCGCACCTAAAAATCCCTGGACGAACGGCATGGTAAAACATCCAATATTATATCCCGAAGCATTCACAAGACCAAAGGCCTTCTGCTCTCTCGTTCCCCTTGCGAACAGTCCGTAGCCGATCACCGCGTACGCGCCGCTGCACAGGAAGCCGATCAATACGATCACCAGCATGGAGACATCCATAGTCGCCTGGCCGAAATTATGGATGATCGCCGCCGGCAGCGTGATCTTTGTGACAAGTTTTGAGAAGACCGGAAGATCCGTCTGATGCAAAAGACCAATCTTTTTTAAACCGTATCCCATCAGGATGATCAGAAAAAAACATCCCGCTTTCAATAATACTGCACTCATTTTTCATGTCCCTCTTTTTATGTCTTTTTGGCAGAAATATAAACAAAGGTTATTATATCTCAAAGTCGCGATCGAATCAATCACTCTTTTCCATCCGGAAAAGTATTGATCCCATATCCCAGAGTGATTTCACATAGCGATTTCGTTTTTCCCGCACTGGACAGTTTTCTGTTCTGATGTTATACTTGTTCTGTTCTCATACAGTTTTCAGGGAGGTTTTTTACCATGTCCGAAGAAAAAGATGCAAAAATTCAGGAACTGGAAGCCGAGATTGCCCGTTTGAAAGAAGAAAATTCAAAGCTTCAGGAGACTGTCCAGTGGATGCATGACCTGATCTGGAAGATGGTCCGTGACCGCGAGGGGCAGAAAGGAGATCCTGCCGATGGTACATACGCTTGTTCCGATGTCCGTGAAGATCAAGATCAAAAACTTTGAGACACCGGCACGGCTGATCAATCACATGGAATTATCCTGTGCAGTTGGTATGGCATGCCGCGAGGCTTCGCTCCCATGCCCGGTGGGAACTGCAGGAATGGGGCTCAAAGAGTTCGTAAAGTCGGTTCCGGATACTATTTTTTCAAGTCCGGCCGTCAATGAGAAATTGAAGGTTCTGATCCGCGATTATATCTATAAGAAGGGCGAGGTTCTGGATGACGACTCACTGATCACCCTGAAACTCGGATATGAAGAATCTTAGGTGTGGCTGCCGCGAGCCAGGTCAGCCGCATAATCTGATCCGGATCCGGATCATAATGGAAGGAGTTTACAGCGATGGGAATTACTGAAAAAGAGTTTCTCGATAAAATGATCGCGCTGGCAAAAGCAGGCGAGGATGAAATGGAGCATTTAAAATGCATGTTTTACGCATGGGCAGAATTTTTCGAAGCTGACGAGGAGACCGTAAACGGGATTGCCGAACTTCTCGCTGACGCCGCAGAGATTTCCGATAAAGATGCGTTTATCAAAAATTTAAGCTGTATTTTATAATTGCAAAAAGACCGGATCCTGCGTAAAGAACGGATCCGGTCTTTTTTGTTTACGCGAATAACGAGCCAAAGTCCGCGCTTGCGCGAGACCTTGGCGACTGTCGTGATAACTTCCCGTTACGCAAAAAGGTTCATTTTTATTCCTCTGTGCTGTCATCTTCCGGGCAGAGATACTCGATCAGAGCGTCCTGCTCTTTTCCGGACAGGCGGAAGAAACCTTCGCCTACGCAGAGGTAACCATCTTCAACATAAACTTCGCTGGAATCAAAATACTCGCCTTTCGCGAACTTGCGGTTTAATTCCGCATTGATCTCGCCGTAGTTTTCCACTCCGAAGATCTTGTTCTTCTTCTGTTCGATCTTCATTAAGTGATAATATGCTTTCTTTAAGTAATCGCCCCGTTTTTTCATAAGAGTTCTCCTTTGCTTTTTATATTCTCTGTAATAAAAGTGTACGGGATAATGCTGAGTTTGTCAATCAGCTATCCTGTTTCTTTAAAAAAATAAGAACCCCGCAACCCCGCATAAACGCTGGATTTCTCGAGATTCTTATAAGTGGACCTGAGGGGAATCGAACCCATAACCATTGATTCCATGAATGCCCCATAAATAGCGTTTTCCCTTATTTTATGCGGGTTTCGCAGGAATGTTATAAACCTATTTCTTGCTGTTTTTTCTCCCAAAAACGCTCTTTTTCGCCATTATGCAACACGAAATGCAACACGAATAAGCTCTCTTAGATGTCCTGCATTCTTTCCTTATATGAATGTATTCTACATTTTTTGTTAAGAAAGCGGCTCTTACTTATGCAGGACACCACCTCTTCCCTACTTTTCTACATGCCACACTTCCATCGCACCATTAGTTTTGCTGTGCCAGCACGCGCCCTGCAGATCTCCATCCTCCTGAAGGTAATACCAGTCTCCGGAGCCGTCAGCCGGATCCACCTGCTTTGTGTCTGGATTCCAGCGGTGCCAACCAGTCCTGACGTAACCGTTTGCTCCGAAGAGGTAATGGTGACCATTGATCAGGCGCCAGTCATTCGCTACCCAAGATCCGTCTTCAAGTTGCCACCACCAGCCGTGCGCATCATGCTGCCAGCCCGGAGTAATGGTCTTCCGCTCCGTCGCTGGCCATGTCTTCATGAACTCTTCCGGGGTCTTGTAATGTTTCTTTATCCCACTGGTACTGCTACCCCAGTCGGGGAGCTGGAAGTGAGGTTTATCTGTGATGGATTTCCAATTTCCACCCCATTCGAGGCCAAGTGTCACTCCGATCTTCCCGACTTTCGTGAAAAATCCATCTTTGTCATAATACGCACCATGCCCATCTGCCCGGTAAAAATCAAAAGCTGTACCCCACTGATGATAGCTGCTATAGCTGCTGCCCTTTGCATTCGTGACGATCTTACCCGGCTTCGATCTCCCCTGTGCGTACAAGGCATCCTGCTCTGCCGTGGTGCGTAGCGTCTCACCGATTTTGATCTGCAGTCCCTGCTTCTCGCATTCCTTGATTAACTCAGTAGCCAGTGTCTGGAGGCGTGGGTGGCATAATGTAATATCTCTCATAATTTTCTCTCCTCTCCTATCAGAAGAAAGCCCGGAAGGATATCCCCTCCGAGCTGTTGCGACGTCGCAACGGCCATATCCCGGACCGTGACGGGAGATAGTGGGATCACCTCCTCCTAATCTTCTTTTCCTGACTGTTTTAATAACTGATTCACATAAGTAGAAAGTCCGGCTACGAGAATTCCCTGAGTGATTGCGGTAAACACAGCTAAAGCAATATCCTGACCATTGGCACATGCACAAGTAGCAAATACATAGATAGCGCAAATCGCAATACCCATTCCGCCGTTGATCAGCGGAATATATTTATCCTTCACGGTTTCGCTCTGCTTTAACCATGCACCAACAAAATATAATACAACTGCAACTACCAACAATTCCGGTTTTACATAATCTTTAATCTGCATACATTAATTCTCCTTCTGATTTTCCTCCAGATCTGCGATCCGATGGTTTGCAACCTTAATCTGTTCTTCCATGACCGCCTGCGTCTCCTCTAATTTATATGTACGCTCGATCACGGTATTATGCTTATCCACTTTTTTCTCAAGCTGCTCTAAGCGATATGCAGTCAGCTTGGCCGATGCAACAACACCAGCTAAGCTGCCAAGGCTGCTGCCTGCTAACCCCACCAGAGCAACTATAACTTCTGTCTGCACACCATCCCTCCTCTATATCAATCTGTAATGCGGTCGTTCTTCTCCGAACTTTCGGTACCGGATCCAGTCGTCCAGGACGATTCCGGCCAGTGCCACCGGCAGCCACATAAGAAAGTACTGCGGACAGATCTGCCCCAAGAGGTTGCCCGGAAGCCCGCTGTAGTCCCAGACTCCCCAGCCGAGCCACAGATTGACGATGCAGCCGGTCAAGAACTCTAATGTCGTGATTCCGACCGCTCCAATCACAACCTGCATCCACAGCGGCATCTGCCAGGACAAGATCTCGTTGATCAGACCGAGAAATACGAAACAGATTCCACCCAGAGCGAACATGGTCCAGTGACTGTACCCTCTCCAAATCAACTCGATCAGTATGTAGAGCAATCCGCCTGTGCCAAATAAGAATAAGTATTTATCTAACAGCTTCTGATTCATCCGTACCACCTACGCTTTCTTTTGCTTTAAGATATGCTTTGAGGACATCTGACTGGTATGTTTCCGGCACATCCGCACCATAGTAAATCTCCTGCAGTTCTTCAGCTGTTTCCGTCGCTTCCACCCAAATCTTAAGGCTATTGCAGTAAGTAGTGTGGAACGTCCGATGCTCATACGCTGCATCCGTGATTTTCTGCATGTCATCGGTGCTATAAAATACACATGGCTGAGTGCTACTGCCATTTGGATGCCAGGGAATTGCAGTTTCTCCTTTGCTGATTAAGGCCAGGCATGTTAAAAATGCAATCTGATCTTCTTCTTTCATCGTAAAATGATGTATCTGACCATCAGAAAGCTCCACGTCAAATCCCTCGACGATAGTTTTGTTACAAGCAGCATTCACTTCCTGTTTCTTTGCTTCCTGTAGTTCTTCCAGAGTCGGGACATACGGCTCCGGCGGAAGGATCTCGCCACCAGTATCCGGATCCGGTGTCTGGTACACGCTGTCATCATCTGACAGATAGACTGTCTGTCCCTCATCGCGATATACTGTAGTCCATCCCGTCAGCGTTGCGCATTCGATGCCGCCGTCCGTGTATAGGGTGATATCTCCCCATTTTGTCGGCGGTGTACCCACGAAGACAATCTGCATCACGTGTGGTTCGATCGTCTGGATGCTCCGGATCTCGTATGACTTGCTTGATCCCTTGATTTTGATTTTTTCCATGGAATACCTCCTAAAAAAATAATTTTTTGTATATAAAAAGGACCCTCGCGGATCCTGAGTTTTCAAATTTATGTGATTTGTAGTTGATTTTTGTGTTGATGAGTTGATTTTTCTCTTTTTCCTCAATTGTATAGTGATACAAATGCAATTACAGCAAATTATAAAAAAGGAACAACGTTTTTAGATAATATTGACTCATTATCATCCGCATCCCAATTGACGCATTCAGGTTTTTATGCTTTCTTAACTATAACATCGAAAGTGAATGCCGATGCAGGAGAGGAAATTATGTCTGAATATACTTCTGGTGATTTTTATGGAGTCTTAATTGGAAAAGACATAAGCGCAGATAACGGATGTCGATTTGGAACGCTTATCATAACGTCTCCTCGTATAAATAGTGGTATTTGGGGATGTACCATTTGGGAATATAAATTTATCCACTGGTACAAGATTAAAAAGCAATGAGTTTAATTCTTTTTTTCCCAGTTGTTTCCAGATGTTAGTCCATATATGCTTCCGGTCAATGAAATAAAGATGGCACAATGCGCTGCGGCAAGGACAAATCCAGTATTTCCATCTGGCGCAATCGCTGAGGTATAATTTATATATCCTACAATTGGTATGTTGGTACCGTAAACGGACTTGATTTTCTCAATTGTGAAATCTGACATGTCCATGAAGCGAGCATTCAAATTATTCTTTGTAACATATTCAGTCCATTCTTGGGTTAATTTGCTATATATCCACATTTTATTGGAATTTTTTGCAAACGCAATCACTGTCATGTAACTATTCCAGTTTCCATAGCAGAATGCAAAACCTTCCTGACAGTCTGTAAGACCAGCTTTAAGGGGGGTGTTAAGCGTGTCGCCATTCCAACTTACAAATGCCGGCTCGTTTCTATCGTAAAACAAATCATTTGTATATTTTGCCTTACTCAAATTGTTATTTGTGGTATTCAAATCACTATACAACTAAGCCGGTCCGCATCCCGTCCAGACTCTATCTGGAAAATCTCAATGCACATCAAATAAGCGGCCGTCTCCGCCCGCCTTTTTTTATCATTTTCTATTGATTAAGCATACTTCCGATGACTCGCCTTAACCTGTTCCTCCTTTACTGTGCAGTATATCAACGTGGTATCCAGTTTTTCATGGCCAAGGAACTCCTTTACCTGTTCGATCGGCATCCCTCTGGCCAACAGATCCGTGGCAATCGTCCGCCGAAATCTATGCGGGTGCGTCTTTTCGACTCCGGCCCGCTTGCCGAGTTGCCGAAGCATATACTGGATTCCGGCCACGGACATGCGACCGTGCGGCTTATCTCCTGTCACGAAAAGTGGATCACTGTCTTTTGCATCCCGCTCCTTCAGATATCTCTTCAGATAGAATTTGGCACTATCTGTAATGTACGTTTTTCTCTCTTTGCTCCCCTTACCGTACACAATCAACTCTTGTTTTCCCATTTCAATGTCTCCGATATTCAGTGAGACCATCTCTGAGACCCGAACTCCTGTGGAATACAGAAACTCGATCATGGCCCTATCACGCACTCCGGGGCACGCATCCCGGAGCCGCTCCATCTCTTCGGCTGAAAATGGCTTCTTGATCTCTTTCTCAAGCTTCAATGTCCCGACTTTGCGAACCGGATTGCTCCGGACCAGTTCCTCCGTGATCAGGAAGTCCCAGAAGCTGGATAGGTAATGCAGACGTGTCTGCATCGTCACCGCTTTGATTCCTCGCTTTTCCCTCATGTAACCGTAGTACATCCGGAGATCCATGCCGGTTACTGCATCGATACTCTTCCCTAAGAATTTCAGCACGTTCCTGACTTCCTTGATATAATGCTGCAACGTTTTCCTCTTTCTGTTCATGGCGATCTTACTGGCTACAAACATCCGGATCTTCGCCTCGTCTCCATCCACACCGGTATCCATCAGTTCTGTGTTCTCTTCTTGGATCTCTTTTCCATGGAAATTCAGGTATAGGACGTTTCCAAGATGCTCCAGTTGCTCCGGAGTTAGGTGCGGTGTCATCTCTGTCAGCACGTTTTTGATGATTTTCTCTATCACAATAAGCCCCTCCTTTACACAGATATTGTAAAGGATAGGGGCTTTCTCTGCCAACAGCACACTCAATTGTATAGTGAGAAAATTACGTGGTGCGGGAATATCACTGATTTATCAACGCTTGTATCTCTTAGCCAACAAAATAAAACTGTTTATATCGGATATATCGATTGGAGGCAAACAGATATTTTGCCATCAGGATCAAAAAGCGGCACCACTATTTGCTTTGCATCTAATTGGTGGATATGGGCACTCAGTGGATCCAAAGAGTTCTTCTGTCTTACACAAGAAGCAAAGTGGGAAAAAGCACCATACTTATTGTCTAATGATCTTACCGATTTTCAAAACAAATTTTTTATTAACATGACCAATTATACATTTGACGATTTGAAAAAGGTCTATACTGGTGCATTGCCTAAAATTGGTTTTGTCGGATATAGTGGACCATTTACTCCAAACAGACA
This sequence comes from Clostridium sp. CM74B_53, assembly GCF_036318045.1. Taxonomy (NCBI): domain Bacteria; kingdom Bacillati; phylum Bacillota; class Clostridia; order Eubacteriales; family Clostridiaceae; genus Clostridium; species Clostridium sp. CM74B_53. The sequence goes on from NZ_JAWQDE010000002.1 coordinate 186,643, forward strand.
AACCGGATATGTATTATGCGGTGGATCATGTGCATTATTATTCAGCGTAAATGGTGATCGATATCAATATAACACTGGAAATGGCGATACTGCATGGGTTAAACTTACTTAGTTTTTTGTCCAATTTATCGTAAAATCCTTTCCTTCATAATTTATAAAATGCAGTTTGTAATCCGTTGGATCGAGGTATAAAGCACCTGAATTTATGCCGATATTTTCAAATCCGTATGAAGCGGCTCCGGTTCCGTTATTAGGTCTTTGCGCTTTAAAATTTGCTGTGGAAAACAATGTCCCATCTATAGTTGTGCTTTTGTTCACAAGAAAAGACTGACTTTGAGCGGCAAACAGCTGAGATTTTGTAATATAGGGTGATAAATCCGGCTTCATAGTTGCATACGAAAAATTGCTTTCAGGATTCGAATAATCACATGTGGCCAGATAACAGTTATTGTTCAGAAAACATGCAATAGTGATTTTTCCGCCTATAACATTTCCGATAGAGAACCCATAAGTCTTGCCCTGCCATCCTCCTATGATCACATAAAATCCATCTCCCTTATTTTGGTTCGAGATGAGTTTTGCCTTTGCTTTTAAGAGCGAAGGGATATCATCTGCTGGTGTATCATTCACGATAATTGCTCTATAGTTGCTCATGTCACTATACAATTGAGTGTACAGGTCTTTCAGCACCTTCCCCTGCGCCGCCGATAATGGCAATCCAGCGTTGTCCGTCACGCAGTTATTGACAATATGGCCAATTAAGCAAGCCCCTTTAAATGCAGCCTTGATATTTGATAAGAGTGTCCCCAGCTTTCCTTTCGATTTGATCTGATCGATTGCATCCGTTGCTGACGGAACTGCGGTTGATCCAGTATAGTCTTCAAATGTCGGCGTATCCAGATTTTTCAGTGCTTCATCTGCCAGATCCCAGTTTTTATTCTGATCCGCCACGTCATAGAAATCACTTTCATCTGGCTTTTTAAATCCATAATTTGTTGTGTTAGTTGCCATTCGGTAAATCTCCTTTCGTAATCTGATCATGAGTCAGCTGCCCAAGTTCGATATGCTGATAAGTCCCCATCTCCATGATTCTGGTCTTCAAGTGTCCATTTCGAATCTTATAATGAGTAAATGCAGCAAGCTGTTCATGCGTGAAGGTTCCAACAGCTCCATAGGTGTTGAAAATATACTCATACAATATCCTGATATGGCATGGAATCGCTTCTTCGATACTCTCTTTGATGTCTTTAATGTTCCCAGGAATTCCCGATGTTCCCGTAAACCGAACCGTTGCTCTGTATTTCGGGTTATCCTCTTTTATCTCTACCGCTGCATTGGTATAACTTTCTGCGATATTCCGGATCAGTGCCACCAATGTGGTCGCGGCCCCTGCCGCTTTTGCTGAAATTTTTTCTCTCCGGTAACGATCTGATTTTCCTGCATCAGGGATAATTCCGAATATTCTCTCATGTCTTGAGAGCAATCCTTTTCCCGTAGCGCTTGTCCAATATATCTCCTTTAAGGTATTTGCAAGGCCATCTTCCAAGTTATCCGACTCCTGCGATAGATTTCCCTGAATCTCCTGCATCGTTTTGTTATCATCGTAATAATCTGGTAAGACCTCAATCAGCCGCAATTGTATGCACCTCCTCCAGACTTACCGTACCCATCGCAGGAATTTCTTTCTCTCCTACTATGATATTGCCGGTGGAATTATTAAGCCTTAAATCATCGTAATCCTGGACTCCTTCAATATTGAGAAGAAGACTTCCGATTTTCGCATAGCTGACACGATACTCCACAAAAACCAACGATTTCAAATACTCCGTGAACTGGCTCTTGAACATAGCAAGCACATCATCCAACGTTTTTGTTCCATCCAGAATCACATTCGCTGACACATTGACAGACCTCATTGTCGGACTCGAGACCGTGACCGTTGCTCCGATTGGACGAACTGTTTCTATGTAATCTCGCACGGCAGGCTCCAACGAAGGGTTTCTTGCCTTGTCTACATCTACAATCATTACTGTTAATGTCCCATCTCCAGAATCAAGAGGAAATACTTTCGCATCTCCGACGCCAGGGACTTCAAGAGCCCACTGTCTGTAATGATGTTTATTTCCCGATGTCGCTGGATTCCGTACCTTCTCATAGAAACGTTCTCTCAGCGCTTCATCTGTCTCTTCATCGGCTCCATCAGTAATAATGTCTGTCAGTTCTGCGGTCACATTCGAAACTGCCGATAGCGGCTCCAGAGAGCCCGAATATGTATTTCCGATCTTCCCTGCTGTCTCGCATTCTGCCTCATAGACGTTTTCATCTATCCGACCGATTATCCGATATGCCACATCACTGATCATCCATCTTGTCCCGATTGCAACATCTCCGGATGTTACGATTTTCCGAACTGCCGGGCTTGCAACTTTTCTATTCACTCCATATCCGCTAACGGCACGGTCCAGATACTCTCCGACCGCTGTGTCCGGGAAAACAAGGTCAACAAAGTTACTCAGCTGAAAATACTGATCTGCCAGAAAATACGCCGCCGGGGCAAGGGCGTCATAAATCACACTGCCTTCTCGTTTGTCCACATCGTTAGAGACACGATTGAGCATACCTTGAAGGATATTTTCATACGTCTTATCTTCAAACATTCATCTCAACTCCTTCCCGTAACTGACCAAATATGCTCGACACATCAAAAGAACATACGCAGGTGATTCCCTTAAACTCAAACAAAAAGCCAGACACATCGCTGATCCTGTCATCCTGCAGCAGTGTCTCCCGGATCATCCGCTGCATCTCAGCCCGAATATACTCCTGATCCTGTCCGATCAGGTCCCGCCAGTTCACTCCATAATTGAAGCTGTAGATCGGATATTCAAACTGCTGCGTCGAGAGTCGTTTCCGGATTGCCTGCCCCAGTGCCTCCAGATCATTTACCATTCCACGAATACAGGTGCCTGAGTCGTTGTAGCTCCGATTTGAAAATGTCTGTTTCTGAATTCTGGTATCTGTTGTCAAAGCCATTACTTCAGCGCCTCCTCTTTTATTTCCTCCTTGAAGGCCAGACGCCGTTCAATGATCTCCAATACGTAAAATTCCTCCCAACCGGTTCCCGCAATCATGCGAACCTTATCTCCTGTCCTCAGCTGCGCTTTCATGTTTCCAGAAAGCTGTGCCGCTGGGATCTTGAACTTCTCATTCACCCGAACCCCGGATCCGTCATAGGTACCCACAATTATCGCGGGCAGTTTCTGATTGTTCAGAAATGCACTCATCACTTTCTTCAGTTCTTCCGTCAGCATCATTGGGCGATCACCTCCAGTTCCATTGTGTGCGTCGGCAAATATTTGTGTGTTACTTCTTTTACGATCACACGCCGGTCCAGTTCGATATCTGCAATGCTGCCATAAATACTGCATCCAGCTCTCACAGAATGATCCCCGATACAGGACAGCTTTATCGTTTCTTTCTCATGGTTATATAGCTGTAGAAGCTTCTTCGCCTTCTCCTGAAGCTTTCCCGCGTCAGCGCTCTTATCCGAAACATGCTCATAATACTGCAGGTTTCCATATCGATTTACTGAATCCTGATCTGCAGCCTGAGTGGTCTGCGCCTTTCCGTTCTTCTCATCCATCCAGGAGATCTTCACCACATTGTAAAATTCATCATCGATGGACTTCTCCCAGCTGTATCCATATGTTAGGGAATCATCACCAAGTACCAAAGGGAGCTGAAGGTCCCGGAGGTTATCCAACCGGATTTTTCCGTAAACGTCCGCCAAACGATACCATTCTCCCTGCGGATTATCCGCAGTTTTTGTATTAAGAAGGGTATCTCCGATCAGTTCATAGATCACATCAATCCATGTGTCTTGGTACTTTACTTTATCCTTTGGAACTTTGTATGAAATTCCTGTCGGCATATCCCCGGCCGTTAGATTCAGATATCTGCACATCGACTGAGTAACAGATACCACATTGTCCTGTCCGCCTTTTAATGGAATGATATCTTTAGACTTTCCGCGTCGTAACTGATCATACGCCTTTACTTTCACCCGCCGGTCTTCACCCATACTGACACGGAATACTTCTCCGAAAAAGATGCCATCCTTCTCACTGGTATTAGTGAGTCGGACGACATCTCCATTTTTGATCATCAGTTCTCCGTCATACAAGTATGTAAATTCCAGGACGGAAGCGCCAGAATTCAATTTGTCCTGCCAGCTAAGCTCCGAGCACATTTCTGATATTTCATAGATCACACCATTATTTTCCACGCATAGCTGCATAACGTCCTCCTCATGATGGAATCGTGAATACCTGCCCCGGATAAATCAAATTTGGATTTTTGATCTTATCCGCGTTCGCACTTACGATTTTCGAATACTGCGCCCCATTCCCATAGAACTGTTTTGCGATCTTCCAGAGGGAATCTCCTTTCTGCACAGTATATGTCTTTCCTTCCTCCACTGCCGGGTTCGTTGGCTGCGGTGTCTCTGGCTGGGCCACCGTCGCTACCGGTGTCACAACCGCGCGGTATTTCTTTGACGGTTTCCGATACTGAAGGAACGAGAGGGCAAGATATTTATCCCCCTCTTCTCCCGATTTTTCCAAAATTTCACAGGATTCCACCAGCACCATCACCGACTCATCATCCGTCATGCCATTGGAATAAATGAGCCGGACCGGCGTTTTCTCTTTTTGTGCCTTCGTGAGCATTCGAATGTACCAGTCCGGATCCGCGCGGCTGCCCGGTTCCATATAGTGCATCTCATGGTGCGGAAGTTCACATTCGAAGTTATACTCATTCAATGCCTGGTAAGTTGGAACGCTTACCTGTCCGCTGCCGAGCACCTGGTATTTCTCAATATTCAGCTTCTGTTTCTTCTTGATTTCTTCCGGGTTCACCGGAAGCTTATACCGTTTACTCCTGTATTTGATGTACACGCTGTAGCTCATCAGTATAATCCCTCCGGTGCTGTTTCCAGTTCATCTCTAAGAATCTGAGCGATTGCCGGTCCGATCTGCTCGTAATCCGTTTCCTTGTGAATATCCCCGGTAAATGTGATTGCGATGTTCGGCGCCAGTGTATTCTGGGCGATTCTCGCAACATAGTCACGTTCTGCAAGTTCCTTCAGATAGCTAATATCCTCATCTTCCAACGACGCCTTGATGCTGCCATTCTTTTCAGTTCCCTTTACGACAGCCGGATCCCCGACGGTTCCGATCGAAGATCCGACACCGCCATTAAAGAAATCGGTTGCTTTACCGGCTGCGTTGGATCCCCAGTCATAACCTTTCTTAAAAGAATCACTGTACGAAATCCGATTCATCTGATACTTACTTGTATCGACACGATCAAAGCTAATCTGTCCTTCCGATTTGATTGCTCCTTTGAATTTATCAACAGCACTGGACCATCCACTTACAATACCAGATAAATTAGATCCAAATACTGCATCGATGGCCTTAGCCACGGATTGCATGGTTCCCACCACAAATTTGGCAAGATCAGTGATCAGGTTCACAATTGCAAGGACCGGATTATTTAAGAAATTGGCAAAAAACTCAGCAAACGAGATGCATGCGTTCACCACGTTAAATACAATTCCTGTGAATAGATTCCAGGTTCCAATGAAGACATTTCCAATCACTGCCCCTGCTGTAAACACTGCTCCAACAATAATTCCCGTTGCGCTAACCGAAGCACCAGTAATTTTATTAAACGCTGCCACACCGGCGTACAGGACTGCAATCAAGCCTATGACTCCTATCATCATGAGCCCCGCTGGATTCATCGTGCACAATGCATTCCACACCGCTGTCGCCGCATTCAGCACCCACTGGGCTGCCGCAGCTCCATAGGTAAATGTTGCGTATACCGCAAGCGCCGCACCTAATCCCAAGAGCAGCGGCCCGATGATCGACATGTTATTCGCCAGCCAACCGACTACCGTCAAGAACGGAGCTGATCCTTTCTGGATCATGTTCATGGCGCTTGTCCAGACCTGTGCCCAGGTCATCGGCATAGAATTAAACTTCCGGTCAATCTCATCCATCGCCGCAAGCTGGGCATTTTTTACCATCTCTGCCGACAGCATGCCTTTCTCGGCATACTTCTTGATGGATCCTTCCGCCCATCCCATGTATTTTTCGATATTTCTGGCAATGCTCGGCGCTGCTTCCAGGACGGAATTCAGCTCATCGCCACGGAGTGCGCCGGATCCCATCGCCTGGGTTAACTGGACCATGGCTCCTGCCGCAGCTCCGGCTTCTGTTCCACCGATTACAAACTGCTTATTGATCGACTCAACGAAGGCAATCAGCTCATCCTGGTTTTTAAAGGCGCTGCTGGCATTTAAGCCCAGGCTGGCAATTCCGTTCGCTGTGCTCTCAAAAGATGCCCTGGAACGCTGCGCGGAGGCGTAGACCTTATTCTGGAAACTCGGGTCGATAGCATTCCCGGAATCATCCGTATTCACAAGGTTCAGCCTGGTATTTGCATTTGCATATGCATCAGAAGCAGAACCAAGCATTTTTCCAACATCGACAGCAGTTTTTACAGCGAAGACACCCGCCAGAGCTTTGGCAACTCGATCAGCAGTTTTCTTTGTCCGCTCCATCTCATCGCCAAGCCCTTTCATCTTCGTCTTGGTCTTGTCGGCACCCGCGCCTGCTCCGCTTAATCCTACCCCAGCCTTTGTTCCTGATTTTCCTACCTTATCAAGTCCTGTACTGACTTTATCGGCCGCCGTACTCGCCTTTTCAATCGATGCTGCCGCCCGGTCGGAGGCCTGCATGATTTTCGAGATTCGCGATGAATATCGATCCTGCAACTCAAACACTGCTCTCAGTACTCCCATGTGATTCCTCCTTCCCTAATGCTTATTCGCAGCTCTCTTCTCCGCCTCAATTCGAAGTTCAATACTTGCTAATACAATTGCTTTCTCCCTAATCGGCATCGTTGCCAGTGTTTCAGGGAGAATATGCAGTTTCTGCAGGGCATAATGAGCCAGACAAAATTCCAGATCATTATGCCTTATGCGTTTTTTGCTTCATCCTTCAAATCGTCGAAATTCTCCAGACCAGATAGCGTCTGAACCTCATCGATCAGACGATCATATTCATTTGTGTAAAGCATCTTTTTGAGAAGAGACACCTCTCCGATTACGCCATAAGTTTTCTGAAGCTCGGCATTCTTCAGATCCGGGAACACCACTGCGGCCGTTGTTGTCTCCGCTACATACTTCACACGGTCAAATGTCTGGTTCCCTTTCTTATCCGTCTTGATGCAGCCTCTCTGGATCGCATCACAGATATCCTGTGTCAGCGGTCTGATCACAAAAGGAAGAGGATCCCCTCCTTTTGTTTTAAAACGGCTGGATACGATAATCTCTTTATCCGGAGTTATTTCCGGATGTAAAAAGCCATATAAATCCATTTCTTTCATATCTGCCATAGTCTTCTCTCCTTATCTAAAATTCTCCGGTAACTGGAACGCCTCAAGGCAGTCACAGTCATCGAATGTAAAATCAGAATCAAATGTGATCGGGTCCTCGCTATCGTCTTCCAGGTATGCGACCGGGACTGTCTTTAAGATCACATGGAACAGCGTCACTGTTTGCCGACCCACCGTGGACTGCGGATCTTCATTCAGGAACTGCAGGGTGGATGCCGGGTAAACGCCGTTCTTTTTGTATCCGAGAAACTCTTTTAATGCATCCGAATTCATGAAGTAAAATGTGCCAGATCCCTCTCCGGTTGCTCCAACAACTTTATGCTGCTTCATACGGTGCCCGAGAAGCTTTTTCTCTGCAACAGTCAGTGTGACATGCGCATCGATCTTCGAGATCTCAAACATTTCACGGTTCTGTCCGCTGCGGGTGATAAAGCCTTTTCCTTCAGATCCACCGAGGGTATCACTGAGCTGTGTATAATTTGCCATCTGTCTCCCTCCTTACGTCAGATTTACTGTGATGTAGGCAATCTCCATGCTGCCAACAAGCTGAACTGCAACGGTTACTACCACAGCGTTGATCGCCGTTCCGGCTTCTACTGTGATGTCATCTGCACTGAAATTCTGAATCGCACCACGGCGTTCCAGATCAGCGAAATACTCAACCAGGGCGCTCTTGAAAATAGATCGTCCTTCCTCGTTATTGTTGTACTTACCTTTGATGTTGGAATCCCAGACCGTTCCGATGTCCTCCCGGATTCCACACGCAGTACGTACAGACCGGTTCTGCTTCATGATGTCACCGAGGGTCTGTGTCGTGCTTGTCAGCGAGTTTACATCTGCCACGACCGTGACATTCTGGGACTTGTCCACAGTAAGGATCAGCTTTCCTGCCTTGATCGCCGTCTCCATCTCCGTCTTTGTCATTCTTGGTGTTACATCGATCGCGCCGACAAACTTTCTTGCGGTATTGGATTCCGTGATCTTTGCCCCGGCCGTTACACCGCCGATCCATGCACCTGTTTCTGCTGCAGTCAGTGTGGATCCATCTGAAAGCGTTACTCCCTGTACGTTGTTAATCACATACTGGCTGTCTGCAACATAATTGGTCAAAACCGCCGTAATGTTCTTACCTTCCTCTTCCTGCATTGCCTTAACCCAGTTTGCGATCGTCTGCTGAGCGGTTGATGCAGATGTTGTGGACTTCAAATACGGATACACGATCACGTTTGCGTCTTCCGTCTTTAACTTTGCAAGCATCGCTTCCACATGATCATCCGTATGATTTGGCGGAAGCTTATATAAAAGCACCGCCTTGGCTCCCAGAAGTGCCAGATTTGCCAGTTTCTTATCTGCAGCAGTAGCGTTCTCCGGATAATTTGCCTCCGTCGCTGTGATGCGATAGATAGCACCATCATCTCCCACGGACAGTTCCTGTGCCAGCGCCACAGTTCCCCGGTCTCCGGCCGTGATGCTCAACGGTGTATTGGTAACAAGGTTGATGTACGCTGCCGGAATGACCTTATTCTGGCTTTCCCATATTCCTGCCATCTTTTTCCTCCGTTTCTATATTTGTGTTCATTTCTTCCATCTTCGGGATCTCTTTCTTCTCGTATTCGGTGTAGGTCACATCGAACAACAGATGAAGAACATCATCCACGATAGATGCATTTTTGTTCCTGACATAAAAAAAGATGCCATCGGCGCTTACCACATCAAAACGCCGGAGCATCTTCTGTTTTACTTTTTCACATTCTTTTCTGCGGTTTTCGCTTTCATCACCAGGGAAATACTGAACATCAAAGTTCTGTTTGATCCGCTGTCTTTCTGACAGACGCCGGTTTGCCGTCGTTTCCGTAATCTCTACCAGGATACACGGAAATTCCATATTCTGTGGAATGTTATCCCGGTAAATCTTCTTAAGCTCCGGCACAGATGAGCGGCATTCCGCGGCAATCGCTTTATATAGACTCTCAACCATCGTGTTCCCTCCTGACCCGTTCGATCTCTGCTTTGAAAAGTCCCATCAGCCGCCTGTCGATATAGGAAATACCTTTCTCCAGCATATGGTTTCCCGGAACAAATCCTGTTGTCTTTCCCGATCGGCTTACAACTCTGTGCCCATAGTTTACAAACTCAGAATAGTCCGCCACATTGACCAGAACTTTCTTTACCCCAGAAGGACCTTTTACCGCAGGAGCCGACCGCCAGGACTTTCTCAAATGTCCGGTTCGTACTGGTGTATTCTTTTTGATGTCCCGTACCCCTTCGTTCACTGCCTGGTTTAAGAGCTTGATATCGATTTCCGAGAGATCACCCATCTCTGCTTCCAGATCTTTCCGAAACACATCCAGCGCCGCCTTATTTCTTCGATAATTGGAACTGCTCACGCCTTCTCATCCCTCTCTACCCGGCACTGGTACTGGAAACTATAAGGATGTGCTTCTCCAACCCGAAGTTTTACCTTCTGTCCGTTGTACAGCGTGACCACCACTTTGTCACCTTCCCGGATATCTGTTTCCAGTCCGCAGAAGAGCTGATTAGCCGCCTGCAGGAAAGGCACCGGGCTTCCTGCGGCTCCCTGGTTTGAAATGCTGTACCGGCACTTTACGCTTGATGCCACCAGGCTCTCGCCGGACGCGTCGAAACCGGCGTCATCCTTTTTGTCCTGATACCGATACACATCCATAACCGAATCATACATCACTTCATAAGGGTTAAACATATCCTCTCAACCTCCTGTAACGCCGCAGTACCGCTTTATCAGCATCTGACAAACCGTATATGCCCTCACGGCTGTTACTGCCACCCATGGCGTAGGTAATGCTTCCATCGCCCTCTTTAATGCTGGCAATGTCCTGCTGATAACCAGTTCCTTTCACTGCTTCATAATCCATCGCATCTTTCACCTTCTTGCGAATAAAAGGTTCCAAACGTTCCGGAAGTTTCTCCTGGTCCAGATTGCAGTAATCGCAGACTTCGAGGATGACATCGGAGATGCTAAGATCCCGTGTGTCATCCTTGATTTTCAGATTACTCTTCACTTTCTCTAACATCTCCGAAAATGTCATAACGCCTCCTATCCCAGTTTGTGCTTGAATGCCACGATACGGATCTGCTTCGGCTCATAGACCGGTTTCCAGTTTTTCGGGTTTGCCACCTCAGTTCTGGACGGACCCTCGGTCTTTGCCACCTCAGCATTCTGCCATGCGATTCCTCTCGGATGCAGGATCATGGTCTTACGGTTGATCAGATAATCGACACCGGAACCCTTGCGCTTTGCACGATCGGTCTCAGTCGGTACGAATCCAACAGGATGACCATTTCCAAGTGCTACAGCCCCGTTACCGAAGAGATACGTCGTGTAAGTACCGTCAGATACCGGACAGCCATCATCAACGATAACGCGTTTTCCCTGATACAGACCGAATGCAACGTCATTGGACGGCTGCACGGTCTCGATCAGATTCTGTTTTTTCAGATATGCTTCTGTTGCAGAGTGCATGCAAACACCGGTCAACTGCGCCTTCGCATCACCTAACTTCTGTTCCGCATCAATAAACGCAGCTCCGGACCAGTTCGCCTTCGTTCCGCTTAATCCGGAAATGTCCAGGATGTTGCTTTCAAGCCTGGTCTCTGCCGGCGGAGTTCCGGATCCGCCGGCCGGCACAGTTCCAAATACACCACTGAGGATGGCAATTAACTCCTTCTGCATGTCACGTTCCCAGAAGCGTGCCACAAGAGTACCAATTGCCTTCATCGGATCTGCTCCGGCCAGTGCTGCGGATAAATCTGTCGCGGACCACATCTTTGCACGACGGAGAATTGCTGCCACATCCTTGTTTGATGTGATCTTGTTATCTTCAAGATCTGTTCCCTCGATCACCTGCTCAGATTCTCCTGTCAGATCCTCGAAAAACGGCATGTTAACGGTCGGCGCCGCCTGGGATGCCAAATCGTCGAACTCCGAGTTATTTGCAATGATGCCACTCTGCACCAGTGCAGACAGCTCCATTGTCCGGTTAAGCACGTACGGGTTAAAAAGTTCCGGGACAATTACGTCCTGTAAGGTTGTTCCTGCCATTTAAAATTCCTCTCTTTCTTAAAGTTTTACTCCGGCCGCAGCTGCCAGCTGTCTGGCCTGCTCCGGATTCTGTTTGAACAGGCGTCCCTGTTCTGTAAGGTTATAGGTTTCCTTTGCAAACGGATTATTTCCTGGCGGATTTCCGCCTCCCGCCGGATTATAGCCACCAGTTCCGCCGGCATTCTTAAACAGGTGCGGAGAAGCTTCTCTCATCGGTTTGAGAACGTCATCCAATCCGATGACCTTACCGTCCTGGTCAAATGTGAATTTATCCAGACCGCCCTGCTTGTAAATGATGTAATCCGCATCTACAGCACCAGCTTCCTTCAGCTTATCCTTTAAGGCGTATTCCTTTTTGGTATTCGCCGCTGCTGTTTTAAGTCCTGCCACTTCAGCTTCATAGTCCTTGACCTTTTTCTGCAGATCTGCGTTGTCCGCATTATTTTTCTTAAGGTCCTTGATCGTATCATTGGCTGTTCCCAGTTCTTTCACCTTATCATTGTAGTCCTGCTTCGGTACTGCATGCTTCGGGAACTCCCCATTGATTTCCTTCATAGTGGCATCAACGTCCAGCTTCCCGTCGGTGATCACTGCCTTCTCTAAAATTGTCTTTAACCATTCCATCGTGCTTACCTCCATAGATTTTTATTCCCGCTCTCCGGGTATTGGGATCGGCCGGTTATACTCCCGGCAGAGTAGCGCCCAGTTTTATGCCTTATGGCAGGGCATAAAAATAACATGCCTTTTAAGCATGTCTAAACCTCTACTGTTGATTCTGCAAAACCAATGACTGTACCCTTTCTGATCGCTCCTTTGGTTCCATCTTCAAAGACAAACTCAATAAAGTCCTGATCTTTTACAAAATCCTCTCTCATAATGATTTCCATTGCTGCATAGCTGAGCTTTACGCCGTAGAAGGATGCTCCGGTACAAAAAATATCAATCATACCGTCCCTTCTCTTTCCCGCATAATGAGCAGCGCATCACATATCCGCCATACGGACCAGAATCCCGGCTCCAATGCTTGCGGTAGTGATGGCTGCAACGGTGCTGTCTGATCCATCTGATCCACTTGAAAAATCCTATTGTAATCACCTCCCTGTTTGTTGCGACGTCGCAACACCTGAAAATGGGTATAAAAATACCACCAGCCTATTGACCGGTGGTTGATTTCATTATCTTCCAATGCGTTGTTTTCCCTGACCTGGCGGAGTTTTGTAAACCTCTTCTATAAGACCATGTTCAATGTCTCCACCAACGTATCCTTTTCCATACAGCATATTCAAATGTTCCAACACTTCTTTGTCCCTAACAAGACTTCGGAATTTTTCTCTCTGAGGTTCATACTCTTCATATGTTTTGATTTGCAGAAGTTCCTCTTTCAAACTCATTTTATTATCCTTTCAAATACAACATTAATCCTTTCCATAAAATCTATCACTTCTCTTTTTTATGAACTCTGTCCATTCATCCCTCTGCTCCTGTGGAACACGCTGCCAATATGATTCGCGAATAAAGAAACAATCACTTGTGGACTCTGGAATAAATGTTTTTTCTATCGGTGGCTCAACAGCATGACATAATTTCGGAACTTTATCTTTTAAATGACATTGTCCACAAATAAACTGCAACTTAGGATTATCCCAGGAGTACTCACTCATTTGATATCACCTCACACTGCAAATAATGTTTACTCTGACTTCTTTTTTATCCTCGAATAATATCTTTCGCTTCTTTCCCGTATATCTTCCTTAAATCCCTCTTTCTGTTCCTCCGGTATTCGCTGCCAATATGATTCGCGAATAAAGAAACAATCACTTGTGGACTCTGGAATAAATGTTTTTTCTATCGGTGGTTCAACACCATGACATAATTTAGGATCTTTATCTTTCAAATGGCATTGTCCACAAATTAACTGCAACTTAGGATTATCCCAGGAATACTCACTCATTTGATATCACCTCACACCATACTTTTAAATCCTTATCTTCTGGAATACGCGGATTTACTCTGTATTCTGCCTTAATTATCCTATAAGAATACCCTCTTTGCAAGAGGAATTCTTTTTCTTCCTCGTTAAAAGCTTCGTGCGCGATATACGCCCCATGTGTCCCTTTGGGCACCCTTATAAACAATTCAGCGTTGCCTTTGCCAGCGCCGCTAAAACCGCCTTCTTTCATTGGCGAAGTGGCGGTAAATCCTTTATCCGAAAACTTCTGTCCTACTAAAACACTCGGATCCTTTTTCCAGTCACCAGTCATTTTTTCAAAAATCTCTCTTGTTCCGGTTCCTCGCTTCACAATGATCTCTTTTTGTGTCGTGACCTTGCCAAGCACCGCCTCAATGTCCTTTGCCGCCTTTTTGGAAATAGGATCAACATTGATTCCGTATCTTAGATAGCGATTGATATTTACATAAGATCCACCGCTCCATGTGCGCAAGGCTCCAAGCTCTGTATCTGTTGCAGCTTCCAGCAACTGATTAACAAACGGTTTCATTGTCGTTTCCGACTGCATTTTCAAAATAGATTCCCAGTTATCGGCACTCTTCGACATTTCAGATAAGAGTTCCTTTTCCGTTTTGCCCGATATCTTCTGCAATTCGCTCCATCTGGTCATATCTTCAGCAGTGCCAGTGAACATGATGTTGGTCAGATTGCCATACTTTTTCAAAAGTTCTATCTGACCATTCGCCGCCTCTTCCTGCGGTGTTACAACCGGCTGAAGACCTGCATTTAAATATTTCTTCTTCCATTCCTCATACGTCATACTCTCCGGCACTTCGATGTTGTTGCCATCTTTATCCCTGGCGGCCCGCTTCATTCCCTCCGTCGGGGTATCCGGGTAATACGGAACATCCGTGCATCGGCAGCACGGATGGAACGGCGGCATGTTCTTTCCTGCCACCGCTTCCGAAACAAAATAGATCTTCCCGTCCAGCTTCCCGCAAACACCGCAGGTCTTACTGTCCAGCGTGGCCAGAATCTCATATTGCTCCACGCCGTCCTCTTTATACCCGGCGTGAGTTGCCTCACTCATCAGGAATGAGCTCTCTGTGTGCAGGAGCCGGTACGCATCCGCCTTCTTTGACTGCATCTTCTTAGCGAACTCTCCGGCCAGCTTCTGCGGGGATGCTCCTTGGACCATCATAGTTGTAAGCGATTCCATGAGCTGAGACTGCAGGTGCTCTTTCTGCTTCCAGAGTCTGGATGAGAAGTTGGCGCCATTGAATGGATATTTGATCAGCTGCTCAATCGTTCTCGGCTCAATCTGGGCGAACTCGGCATGAAAGCCATGGTACTGATCGATGTTATACCAGGTTCGGTAATAGGTATCGCCGTACACCTCCTGCATCGTCCGTGTCCCTTCTGCCTCATACTCCACAGCATACAGTTCCCGGAGGATCGCGTCCACCTGCGCTTCCAATGTCTGATAGCGGGTCATCCGGGCCTTGATGGACATGTTGTTGACATCCTGGTTATATTTCCCGATGTTGTTCATAGCCTTCTCAACGAAGTCCTTCAATTCTCCCAGTTCCGCTTTATCGAGCCGTTTCTGGGCTTCTGAATACGTCAGCCCATTCTCCTTCGCATATCGCCAGTAAAAGCTCTCCACGGTCTTCTGAAGCTCCCGTTTCGCCTGATTAAATGCTTTCTCCAGTCGCATGAAATACTGATTTACCTGCATCTCTCCGGCCTTGTATGCTTCTTCCTGGCGTTGCTCCCAGTAGGACATCACGCATCACCGCCTTCATCACCCGATGCACCTTCTTTCGGGAACATGTCCGAGATATCTGCCGCTGAGCTTTCTTCCTGTTCCTTCAAAAGATCCATTTCTTTCTCAGGATCATCTACCCACGGGTGGTGGCTGACGATCGTCTCATCAGAGATGGTTCCTTTGCTCTGAGATGCGATCTGGGATAACTCCTGATCATTCTTTACACTGGTCCTCGTCCAGGTCTGCACGATCGTGCCGTCTTTGATCTTGATCTCCTGAAGCCGGCAGATGCAGCGGATGAACCGTCCGAAGCCTAAACGGAACTCCGTTTCCTGCAAGCCGGCTTTCTGCTCCAGAAGGGAATACAGGAACTGCAGCGCAACTCCGGAACTGTTTCCGAAGTTCTGCGGATCCGGATCGATACCCATGCCCTGTTCGAAAATACATTTTCTTGTAATTTCCAGAAGCTTTTCTCTGGCTTCTACCGGCAGCTCAATTGTTAATGTTGAAACGCCGGAATGATCCCCATCTCCGTCGCTCTCGATCTGGATTGCTTTGTAATCCTTGAGGTCCCGAAGAAACTGCCCCAGATCCTCGCCTCCATAATTGGTCAGAACAAAAATCACTTCCTGAATGTCTTCCAGATCATTTACGAAACCGCTGAACACCTTACAGTAAGTATCGATCAGCGGCTTGATGTTCTTCAGATCGTCTGTGTCGATGTTATTGTTAAAGAACGGGAAGAATGGCACCTCCCCGACTCCGTGCTGATAGCAATCCGAATATTCACACAGCTCCGGATCAACCAGAAACATCTGATACGGAATCAGCTGATCCAGCTCGTCTCCCGCTTTTAGCCGGTATGCCGTGCATTCTTTATCGTTCCAGTACTCGTAAACGGTATACCTGTCACCGGTTTCCTCATCGATGCTCTGATAACTCCGAAACACGCCAGAAAGCTCCTTTTCCAAATCACTCGTCCATACCGGAATGATCTGTTCTGCCGGAACTACCGCATACTTCCATGCACCTTTCCCATCCTTCCAGACATGCAGCCATGCGACCGTACAGTTCGATGCCTCAATGCACAGGTCTTTACACACTTTCGGATATTTATCCCCAAGAAACTGTGTTAACTTTTTGTTCGCATCCTTGTTTCCAAGATCAAAAATCGGAGGTGCCGCAAACATATACGATGCCTTCTGGTTAACCAGCAAACCGTGGAAGTTGAATGGAATCCGGTTGTCTGCATTCCGTAGCGGCTTCTCGTTCTTCTCCTGCTTCTCCTTCAGCGGTGGGAACATAATATCCGTCTCATTCCGATAGTAAGCCTTCGCCTTTTCAGCTTGCCTCACAAAATCCGTATGCCCACTCTGATATTTTCGGATCAGCTTCTTAATTACTTCAATGTCCATGTTTCCTCACCTCACTTTAAAATCTTCATGCCACCAACTCCGCGAATGATCGTGTAGCAAAAATAGCGGAGAGCATCGAGCGCGTGATCATGCTCCTTCACCGGCTTATCCTCCCCGCGGTCTCCGGCTTTTGCATCCCAGATGTAAGAAGCAAATTCCTTCAGCAGGTTCTCGCAGGATGCATCAATAAAAATAGAACCCGAAAGCAGCAAGGTTGCCACAAAACGGATCCCATCCAAAACATCATTTTTCGCTTTCTTTACTTTGTAACCATCTTTTTCTAACTGTGTCTTAAAAGATGCCGCCGCCGGGTCCAGGATCACCGTCCGGATCTTTTCTCCGGATAGCCACGCCGTCAGATCTTCAGCAAATTCTTTGTCTGTCTTCTGCTGCCCTTTATCGCGTCCGGAATAATAATACTCCCTACGGCAGTACCACTTGTTATCAGCTCCCTTGCTCCACAGCAGGAACGCCGTCGGGTTCTGGGTACCATAGTCACAGCTGACATATTTGTCGCCGATCCAGAACTCCCGTCCGGTTTTCTTCCGGTATTCCGCCGCAATAGCTTCTGCGTCCACCACATTTCTGTCCGGATCAAACATGTCATAGATGATCCCTTCAGCCATCGCCCAGAGTCCTTCGATGTAACGCTTAAAGAACACGCCGCTGTACATGCTACGATATCTGGCTTTGATCGCTTCTGACAGGCTCAGGTTATCGTCCATCGTGAAATGCACATACAGGAGTTTCTTGAGGTTCAGCTCTGTGCCTTTCGCGGTGGCTTCTTGCTGCAGCCTGGCTTCCTTCTTCTTTCCGAGGTATCCGATCGCCTTGTCGATCCAATTGACCTTGAACCAATGATATGGTCCGTCCGGGTTGCAGTTAAACCAGTACTTGGATCCTGTCACCGAGCAACGTCCTGTTGCCTGGTTAACGAAGCTCTCCGGCATCAGCGCAACCTCATCGCAGAATACCCCCGCCAGAGTGATACCCTGAATCAGGTCCTGGCTACGTTCGTCCTTACCACCGAAGATGTAAAAGTAGTTCGTGACATTCTTTCGGGTGATTTCAACCAAATTATCGGCCCGATGATCCGCAACCTTATACCCTCGGCTCTTGAGCATCAGCTTCAGCCAGAATAGAACGTTTCTCCGGAAGGAACCGATCGTCTTGCCGCACATGGCGAAGTTCTGACCATTGAAGTTCTCCATCGCCCAGAATACGAAGGACAATGACATACAGACCGTTTTTCCCGATCGGATCGCACCGTCCGCAATAATGCCATCATAATCTTTCACAGGGCTCCCCGGCATCCACCAGGTAAGAACCTGCTTCTGTCTTCTGGAAAACGGCTGGAACTTGAATATCTGAACCTTCGTCAGAATCCCTCGCTGTGACTTCATCTTCTGAAGCTTGTCACGCATATCGGCGATACGATCCTTAATCTCCATCGACATCACCCCAAAGCGTATCAGACTCTACATTCAGTGCATCAAGGAATCCGTCATCTTCGATCTCCTGCTCCTGACCGCCAAGTTTCAGTGCCGCCAGGTCAAGCTTCATCATCTCGATCTCCAGGCGTGCATCATCCACACCATAACGGTGCAGCGCATCGATTGCAGCCTGTTTTCTTGCCTGAACTCTGGTTAAGGCTTCCTCAATGTGCTGGATCTGCCCCAGCTTCCCCTGATATTCACGAAGATCTGTATCTTTGTCCTTATCGATTCCCATTTTATGACTCACAACAGTCATCCCTGTCTCGTCTCCGGAGACCTCCTCGGAATCATCCGGAGACTGTCTCAGAAGGTCGATCCGCTTCAGCATCCGGCGTTCCCGAACCGTAAGAAGCTGGATCTCCTGCATGAGCAGCGTCTCTTTATCTTCCGGAACTGCCTGTGCCAGCCGCCGCTCCTCCGGTTCCAGACAATCAAAAAGGAGAGTCTCAAACTCTCCCGTAGTAACTGCTTTCTTATTCCCAGGCGGACCACCAGAGCTATTCTTGTTCCCCGGCTGCGCGCCGCGCTTTCGTTTTTCCGAACGTTCGCTTTTCTTATCCGAGCGTTCGTTTTCCCACTTATGTGTGGACTTCCATCGGCGGACCGTTCCCTCCGGCAGATTTAGTTGACTTGCAATCTCAACTAATTTCATACCTTCCAGGTACATGGCCTTCGCCTTTTCAATTCTCGGATCCGGCGCTCTGGCCATGCTCATCACCTCCGATTCGTCGGTTTTGGGTAAAAGAAAAGAGCCACGCGGTGGTGGCTCCCAACATCTTTTTACATATTCAATTCAAAGTTTTTATCAAAACTCCATTCTCAAATTCATGTATCTTGCCATCGATTACTAATCTGCCATTCATAAAAGCTTTTCCATCTTCTCCCAAATATCTCTTTTTCCCATCAATTTCTATAAATGTATTATTTACTCTGATTCCTTTTTCGTCCACATAATATATATTACCATTCTCAAAAATGAATTTGTTTCTTTCAATATATCCATCAAATCCTAAATGATACCAATTATTTCCGCTTTTTTTCCATTCATTCCTCACCATTTTTCCATCCGCATCAAAATAGCACCATTCTCCATCTTCCATTTGCCATGCATATTTACCATTTTTTATGACATCTGCAGTTTTCTCAATTGCACGCTGCGACTTATTAGCCTGATCAACATTGTAAAAACTTAACCACAGTGATATTATTCCTACAATCAAAGCAACCAAGCCCAACACAATACTGACCCAACTATTTATGTCCGCCAAGGTAACATTGTCTCTTTTCACTATGCTTACTATAAAAATTCCAATAATGCTTGTTGCTAATACATAAATTATAAATTCTCCCCAAAAGGCTCTAAAACCTTCAATGGTATTTTCTATCTTGTCCGCCCCTTCCAGCTTTTTTCTCTGTTTTGAAAGTTTAGAAATCACAATTCCTTCAGCAATTATTATGATAAGCATAATCATTAGTACTGCTATTATATGTTCTGGCACTGAAAACCAATATGTCATATCGTCGCCTCTTCTTCCTTTTTTTCTTATTATACACAAAAACATGTACGATTTGCAATCAATAAGAATAAAAGAAAGGCACCTCATCTCGGGTGCCTCAAAATCTATTATAATCATATCACAGGTAACTACTGCAAAACAATGCAAACATGGACCACTTTATGCAGAAATCGCACACTTTTATGTGCTTTTTACTTGACCAGCACATATTTATATTATCAAAAGGAAAGGAGGTAACCGAATGGGAAAGAAAAAGAGGAAAAAGCAAGAACGCCTCATCAATCTGATGATCGAAGCTGTGGCGGCCACCGCAACATTGATCTTATCCATAGCAGAATTGATAAAGGCGCTCAAGTAAGAACAGGGGAGAGAGATCTCCCCTCCTCAAAATCATCTTACCACATTCGGTTGAAAATGTAAAATGAGAATCCGCTTTCATACGTTATTCCTGTTGTTTTCCGTGCTTTTCGCAATCGGATCCGGCTGGTCCATCGTGTCCTGCCTCTTCACGATCTGCGCGTCGGTGTTCGTCCTTGCCGACGTAATTCCAAAAATCTGGAGGTATTATCATGCGTCTAAAAGAAATCCGTAAAGCCCGGAAGCTCTCTGTTCCGGCACTCGCAGAATTATCCGGTGTTCCACGCCGCACGATCCAGGAACTGGAGGTCCGGAACGATGGCCGGGTCTCTACAATGATCAAACTGGCTGATGCCCTCGGTGTCTCCCTGGATGAGCTCTGCCGGGATCCGGATGACTCTGATGATGGGGAACCTGTTTAGGTTCCCCATCATTTTACAACGCAATGTTTATTGCAACCGCCATCATGCTGAAATAGATTGTACGTGCTGTGTCCCGCTTATTCGCATAATAATACGCAGTCATCCAACAACATACCGCTGTAATTGCCTTTATCGCCTTCCAAATCATCCTCTCACCACCGATCTCCATTCTCATCAACCAGTACCACTTTGCCAAGGATCTTCAGATGAAAAATAATTCCCATCGCTTTGAGCATCCGCCGGAACTGGATCACGTTCTCCGGCTCCCGCTTGGCAGCCCGGATTGCGTCTCCCGGTGTTTTATCTATGTACCCTTCACCATTTCTGTACAGTTTAGTCTTCTTCATTTTCCGTTCCCTCTCTTCCGTTCCCTCTCTTAAACATTCCCAGATTTTCTCCAAGATAGATGCAGCCTGTTACAATTCTCTCAAGTTCCTCTCCCTGCACATCGACCATGTTGAAGATGAGATTTCCGCTGCCGTCCTCATTTTCCCGCATCTCACAGAAAAATCCTTTTTCTACGGTTTTACTTGTCCCGTCCTCATAATTGATTATAAAGTTCTTGATATCCTTATCTTTTTTATCGCTCATGATATCCTCCAGTTTTTATTTCTACTCATTTAGCAATATTCTCTTAGCATCAGCGACATCTCTCCAATCCTGATAGCATGTCGGATGGCCAAAGCTATCGTCCTCATACATTTGATTTATTGGAAAACCCATTTGTCCTTCTACCCCTTTCGCCTCAAGCTGCTTATACCGTGCCTCAGATCCATAAATGTACCACTCCATGACATCTGCTGCTGTTTTCCATTTATCAAAATGACGTCCTTCCAGCATATGCTTAAATGCCAAATAATAGGCATTCTCGAATTTCGGCCAACGTCTGAACTCTTTGATAATCTGCTTACTTGATGTAAGGGGACACCCAACACAACCAAGGCGTGTAAATCCCTCATCATATGTACAGCAGTACGGAATATGATTATCATCTATAACGGCCCACACCTGCTCTTCAGTCCAATCTATGATCGGATTGAAGAAACCCACTTTTGCATCTAGTCTGCAGATTTCATACTTTCTTCTATTGGCCCGCTTAAGGCTTTCTTTTTGCCTCACTCCTGTGCATGTCACGGCGTTTTTGGAACAAGTGTTTCGTTCCTTAAATTCCCGGCAGCAATACCTGCACATCCTTGTCGGCGGAAATCCCTTTTTAATGATGAGCGGGAACATCCCAATTCTGGGCATATCCCATAGTACATCTTTATGATACTTCCTTACAAAGTCTAATGCCTCCGGTGGATCTACGGTTGTAGGGCTGAATCTCGCTGTGTACTCGATTCCAGCTTGATCAAACAGCCATTTAAGGACGACGCTATCCTTTCCGCCTGAGAATCGAACACATAGGTGAATCCCATTTCGAGCGAACCGCTGGATCTCTTTGATAGCTTGTCCTACATAATCACCATATACTGGCAATTCAACTTGTCCTCTCATCCTACTCTTTGCTTTTCACTCCTGTCTTCCAGTCTAACTTCTGTCCGCAGTCATAACAGTACTTCATTTTCTGTATACGAAGCTCCCATCCTAATCCTGTTTTGCATGCCGGGCAGGAACACCAATTTTTTTTAATATCATTGTTATAATCTCGTATAGGCTGCATCTCGACCTGCTTTTTAATGGCTTTTTCAGCGATATCCAATCCCTTGAGGAATTCTGCAACTCTGGTTGCCCGCCCACATATTTCAAAACCACCCTCAAGCTTCAAGGCCTGTAACGCTTCACTCTCTGTCATACTCTCGCTCCTTTCTCTCGGAGTTTTGCTTATAATAGCTGTGAAGAATACTCTTGGCTGCAAGAATCCCCTCTTCATAACCTTTTTCGCTTTTAAAGTTGCTGGTACGACTATAGGGATTGTTCTGGATTTTTTTTTCAAGGCGTTCTTGCAGCAGTTTATATTCATGTGATTCCATTTTTACTACTCCTCCTCGTCCGAATTCATCGGGCAACCCGGACATCTACATACCAGATTGCCCTCCTTGTCCTCATAATAGTTATCGCCGTATCCCGTACATTCATAGCAATAATCATCGTCCATAATATTTACAGCTGCTCCTTTATCGTACCATAACGCTTTTTCTTCGCATTCCACTCGACAGCAACCGGTGCCCCGCAGGAAATGCAGTTCACATCAATCATCGGATCCTCAATATTGGTGCGGTAATAGAATCTTTGCCCGCACTCACAATTTGCATATAACGGCTTCAAATCATGGAGATCTGTTTTATGACCGCACTCACATTTATGGTATGTAACAGGATAATTACTGCAGTACGCCCGTATCTTTCCACAATGTTCGCAACGGATCAGGAGGAATCCTCTATACTGCTCTGGCTCATTTTCTGAGAGGCTATTAGCAAGTCCTGACATAGCGTTTTGAAAATTATGCTGCGCTTCTTCCGCTACCCTGATCAGCGGCGAGAACGGACTCCGCTCCTCGGGTTCATCCTTCATGTTCACGTCTTCCCGGACGATCTTCGCTGGAGGCTTTTCGGCTTCTTCTTTTTCTGTTTGTGGCTCCGACGCTCCTGTCTGCAGCAGGAGTCTTTCCGCCAATCCACGATAAATGCCCATTGCCTTTTTGTCGGACACTTCCACGTTCAAAGATGCTCCCTGCATCGATAACCGAATTTTCATGATGCTTCCTCCGTTTCTTTCTTCCATTCCTCAGGGACCTGCAGCTTATGCAGGGCGCGGCCGTGAATGTAATAAACAGATCTCACAGAATATCCCAGTCCATCGGCGATCCGTTCCCATCCCCATCCAAGGAGATACTTTTTCGTGAGAACGTACCGTTCGATTCCTTCCGGGACTTCACCGATCGCCCTGTTGATTAACACGGCGGCCCGCACCAGCCGATACCGTTCCTGATTCATTTCTCTTATCAGTTCATCAAGTTTTGCTGCATAATCCGACAGATCAGACCCAGCATGTGCGTGCGGCATTCCGTCCCCGATCCCGCAGGAGACACCCATCTTAGCTGCTCTTAACTCTGCAATCTGATCGGACAGGACTGCAACATTCCTTTTGATTCTCCGGTATGACCGGAGAAATGATTTCTTGAATTCGTTTTCTGCTCTACGCTGATCCATCGTCTATCCCCTACTTTCCTGCTTCATATGGCTCCGGACATTTGACACAGGTCATCAACTCCGCAACCGGATAACTTAAGTCTCTGATCTTACTACTGTCCCCGACTTTAATGTCGGAAACAGTAGCTCTTAATCGTCCTGACCTTATTCAACTTTTTCAAATCGTCCCCTATAGTGGTCTTTCCATCCGGTATCCGCAACAAGCTTTTCTTCCACCTCTGACCTGTACGGCTCCGGCAATGGCATCCATGCATTCACATAAAATCCCACAGAAAGATACGTATAATCCTCATCACCCGGGTAAAAAGCTCCGCTGCCGTCATCATCAACTCTATAAGTCGCAATATCCGGGAGTGTAAAATTATCAAACGAAACCAATATGTAGGTCTCTGGTTCCGGAAGCTTTTCTGTCACCGGGATCCACCGCCGGATCTCTTTCAGTGCCTCTTTCGCATCCTTCTGATCTTCCTCGCTCTCGCAGTGGATCACGATGTCATAGGTATCGTCATATACGTCTGCGACTCCGTCCTTGTTGATGAAAAATTTTATACCAGGATCGCCACCATGCTTCAGCTGCTCAATCTCATCCGAGAGCTTTGTGACTCGCTCCAGCATCTTGCGCGCCTCCTTCTGTGTCTCCGCATTCAGCGCTGTTACTTCATTCGGCATCAGCCCGGTATCCTCATAGTCTTTCAACTTCCAGAGCACCCCATAGAGCTTTTCCCAGACTTTTTCTGTAAGCACTACGCCGGGCTTCAAGTCGGACCACGGGACGTCCCGCAGGCACCAATGACCACTATCTTTCTTTTCCGTCAGTCTCACCGCTTATTCCTCCCAGCTGTTCTTTCAGACCTTTCAGTTCGCAAGCTCCTGTGCCGTAAATGCTTACGTTTGCCCAACTGCATCTATCGCAATCATAGTCCTCGCCACGTTTCATCATCTTCTGGCACTCCGCATAATCCCTTTCCATCTCCTCCGACACATGGATCCGGATTTCTATATGCGGCGTCAGAAATAATTTAACCTTTCTCATTCATCTGCCTCCCTGTCCTCATACACTCATGGTGGATATGCAGTGTGGTGTGACGCCGTGTCTGGATGATCACATGATCTCCGGCTGCTCCTTCGGCGTATCGTTATTCTTCTTCATCTTCATCCTCCATACTGCTGTTCATGATATCTGCCCAGAGAACGCTTTCGCATACACCGCTCTGAAGGCGTACATGAACAAAGTTGCGGAAAATGCCGATCACGGTTCCTTTTCTCCAGACACCAGATTTGCCGCTCATTCCCTCATCGACACTGCAGCATTTATTTGTTTTCACATTGATCGTATCGCCGATCTTTACCTGTCTCTGAATCGCCTCAATCCATTTCGGTGATGCATTTCCCTGATCTTTCTGTCTGTGGTTTTCCACCGCTGCTCCTGTATTGATCTTAGTTTTTGTCATCTCGACTCTTCCTCCAATAAGCTGAAAGCCGCCAGCATCAGCCGTGCGCAGATGGTTGAATTGTGATTTTTCTGAAGGATATCTGCAAAGTCATCTGTCGCTGCTTTCCACATCCCAGGCTCCACCGGATGCCCATGATATTTCTGATAGAAAAGGTACGAATCACACCACGCTGCTTTCGCTTCGACTGCCTGTTTTTCACGTTTTGTCATAAAATGCATCCTGCCTTTCTGTAATGGGTCTTTCTCCGCTTGAACTGATTCTGGCAGAACTGGATATCATCCACATAGTCAAAGCAGATCGCATCCTGTTTTCCATCGAAGTTCCGTGCGATACGGCCAACAGACTGGGTGACCACCGCATAATCTTTCTTCGGTGTCACAAGATACAACCGGTCAAGACGCGGGATATCCAATCCTTCTTTTGCAAGACCATATGAAGCGAAGAGGAAGTGCTTTTTCCCGTTCCGCATATTTTCAATGGCCTTTTCTCTTGCCAGACGTCCGCTCTTGCTCTGCATCTTCCCGTCGATCATCACTGCCTGCATCCGGAGATCTTCTGGCAGCAGATCCATAAGATTCTTCAGATGTTCCAGCCGATCCGAGAGAACCAGATTAAAATGTTCCGCATTGTCTTTCAGATCCTTCACAATCTGATCATTTCGCTCTGAGCAGTTGATCAGATACGGGATCAGCTTCGAATACTCCAGTGTCCCGTCCGTATCCAGCACGCACCGATTGACCTTTACTCCCGTGCTTCGTTCACAGATCCGGACCTTCATGGTCTTGTCCGCAACCGCCTCATCAGGCACCCGGTACACCACCGGTCCAAGAACGGCAAATGTGCTTCTGATCATCCCATCCGACCGGTGCACTGTGGCAGATAACCCATACTTGTGTCTCGCCGCCAGACTGTTCAAGATCTTATAAAACATCGTGACCTGCGTCGGCGTCCCTGCGAGCCGGTGACACTCATCCACGATGACGGTATCCCATACGTATTCGTATCTGGAAAGATCCAGCTTGCAAAGCGTCTGAGCTGTCGCGAAGGTCATATGGCTGCCGATCATCACCTCCCCAGCTGTGATCTTTCCCAGGGTGCTCTTCGGGAAGTACTGTGCTGCACGCTCATAAGACTGATTCAAAAGGTCTTGGGTATGTGTGACCCATAAGGTCTTCCCGCAGAGCTCCGCGGCCAGTGCAATTCCCATCTGTGTTTTTCCGGATCCGCAAGGTGCCTGCAGGATCCCGCAGCTCTGTTCCTTCATCGCATCCACCGCCGGTCTCTGGTAGTCATACAGCGGCAGCTCTCCATCGTACTGAACATGTGCCGGGTCTGCAAGATGGATCTCAATCGGGTCCTGCTCTGTTAAAAACTTCCGGATCTCCTTTCCGGTCCCGGTCGGAACCACCAGATCCTGACCATCCACCCGGAACAGCCACAGGTATTCCGGTGTCTTTCCGGTCCAAAGTCCCCGGCGCATCCGGTCATCATACTCCGGGTTCCGGATCACAAGATTCTCATCACACCACTTTTTAAGCTGTGGAGTTGGATCTTTGATGCGGATCTCAGCGCCAATCTGTATGATCAATTGTCTCATCTCCTGTCTCTGAATCGTTTAATTCCTGAAGCCAGTCATTCAGCGTTCTACCGTATCGTGTCATAGCCACGCGCGGAATCGACCGGACTCCCCTGTCCTGTAAATCTTTCAGGACCTGATAGTCAACCAGAAAGATCACTTCCGGATCATATCTGACTGCAAACATCCCGCGGCTGTTTCCAGTCAGGTGAAACAAATACATTGCATTGTACTGGTTTTCCTCCACCCTGCTTAACTGAAATGCGCCGGCACAGTCTTTGCAGTCAAAGAGATATGTTTTTCCGTTCCTGGCTGCGATCACATCACAAGGCTGCCCGTTTTTGTTGTCCTGAAATCGGTGCACCCAGAAACGGTTCTTTGCCAGTTTCCCAGCAAATTCACGCTCAAACATTGTGCCGGCTGATTTATTGCTCATTTTCATTGTTTTCATCCCCTCATAGCTGCGGTCTTACCATTTTCCGGAAATGTCTTTCCCGAATCTTACCTGAAAAATGCCCGCAAGCCCTTATTTTACTTAGGGTCTTACTGTCTTACCTAAAAACCCGGATAATAAGTCTATATTTTTATAAGAGAAAAAAATAATGACGTTTTTTCCTCGCGTCACGAGACTATATAACAGGTAAGACCGGTAAGACAGGTAAGACCTTATTAAAAAAGCCAGTGTTTATGCGGCTTCAAGGGTCTTACCAAGGTCTTACCTTTTAGAAATCAGGTAAGACCTTTTAGTCAAAAGGCAGTGTCTCCTGCTCATAATTTTCGACTTGCACAAACCCATCTTTGTCCGTAGTATCGTCATCCTCTGGCAGGTTGAATTTGATGTAGCTCGATTTGATTCCATATACCTTCGTCTGATGTACCATCTTCCCTTGCGAATTGCGCACCAGATAACCTTTCTCTGCCCATTTTCGGCTTACTGCCGTATAGTCGAATCCATTCTGATCCAGAAAACTTAAAAGTACATCACGGTTCACGATCAGCTTCCCGCCATCGATCTTTCCCCAGACCTCGCCCTTATTCAGCGAGTTTTCGGCTTTCGGATCTTCAAAACGGATCTGGTACTTTGCAACCCAGTTCAACACCTGCTGATATGCGCGCTCAGCAATATCCACATCAAGTGCACTCTGCAGGTACTGCTTTACCTGAACAATCTGCAGCGGCTGCTCTGCCGTAAAAAAGAGCTTCACCGCAATCTCATCTGCCAACAGCATGCAGGCCATAGCCATAGCCTGCTTGTCCGTAGTGTCAAGCTTACAGAGTTCCTCAAAGAGTTCTCTGTAACGGTCCATGATTTTGCAGGTTTCTGTCTCCTGTATGTACTCCACAAATTTTCTTCCAGCAAAGCCATAATTCTCCTGCACCATGCTGCTCACATAATGGCCATCTGTCACCAGTGGACCGTCTATTGCGATCTCGATAACACGGTTTTTTGAACCACCTCCGGAGTTCACCTTCGTGATCGGTTCCTCGCCGGTAAAGATAAAACTGTTCTTCCAGGTCTTGGTATCCTCTACACCGCCATAAGCCTTCGCGCGGCCGCGATCCACGCCCTCTGTGATCTGGTAGATCAGCTGGTCAAAATTTCCCTGCCATTTGTCCTTGATGGTCTGCAGCTCATCTCCCGCAAAAGGGATGCTGCATAAAAAAGCTGCATTACGCATAATGGCATTCTTGGTCATGTTCATGGTCTTTACCAGACCGCCCATCCGCGGGTTCCCCCAGATGGACATTGCCACCATAAGCGCCACCGTCTTTCCTGTTCCGGTCGTTCCCCACAAGTGCAGCACAAACGGCAGTACCTTAAGCGGCTCCAGAAGCACAGAAGCGAAGCTTGCTGCCATCATCATGCGCAGAGGTATATTCTTCCTGAGATCACTGCAAAGCTTCTTCCAGACGTCAAAATCGCCCTTTTCAGACACATTTTTAAAGATCGCCTCGAAATCCATTCCACCCTCGTACCGGATATCTTTCTCATACGGGGTAAAGGCTACACCGACCCATCCCAAACGGTTAATGGATTTCTTCGGTTCCAAAGCGACAGGATTGTAACCTACGCAGTCACTGATATAACGCACCAGACTCTTCGCATTGTCGGAAGTAACCTCAATGCCATATTGAGACAGCACGTCCACAATTTTGTTGGTATTGGCGCAAACAGACCGGTCTACCGTAATATGCTGCCAAGACGCTGACTTGAAGTAGGCAAGCGTGATCCTTTCCTCCGATGTATCCACGTTTTTAAGGATCTCGATCGGCATAATCGGATGACTGCACGCAATCACCGGAATCGGCTGCATATTCTTATCGTACCGGATCGTTTTCACGCCCATATCGGTAGCGCTCCATTCTGCACAGATCAGTTCCAGCGGCTGATCGGTAAAAGCCGTTTTGTTGCCGGTCTGGCGCATCCGCTGAATATAGTCAAGCTGGAACTGCTTCAACAGATTGTTAAACTCCGTGCTGCGCTTTAAGATCTTGGCTTCGTTCCGCAATGCCTCAATATACTTCTGCCGTTCCACATTGTCCTCAATCTCAAAGATCCGGTAAAAGATTTCATCCGGAAATGGACTCTGCCGCTCCAGCTTAGCTATACCAGTCAGTAACTCTTCGTTCGACTTTTCCAATTTCACTCACCGCCTTCTTGTCTGCGTATACCTGTTCCGGACACTGCTCCAGACATTCAAGCAGGTAGTCCACATACGATAAATTGCCCAGCCCCTCCCAGAAATGCCTGTCCTGCGTTCTGACCGCCTCGCACAGGAGGCTTCGGTACACCATTAGCCATTTCCTCGCATATCGGGTAAACTCGTCTTTCTCTCGCCTGCAGCGCTTCTTTTTCTCTGCTTCACGTTTCTCCCGATATGTGACCGGCTCCTCAATGGGAATCCCAAAGGCCTGCGCCAGCTCCTTAGCTGCATCATAATTATTTACGCCGAGGTATCTTGCCACAAACTTGACCTGATCCCCACCGGATCCACATGCAAAACAGTAATATCCTTTTCCATCCGGATAGATCTTCATGGATGGATGCTGGTCCTTATGGAACGGGCACAGGCATTTATCCTTTATGACACGCAGGCCGCAATACTCTACGGCCTGCTGCATCGTTACTGATTCCTTAACTTTCCGGTACAGTTCCGGATCATAAGAACGGGATTCCCTCATCTCCGGCTCCTTCCGGAATATTCATAAAACCATTGCCGTCCACCATAGAAGGAGGTGCCGCATTTGCCTGTGCCTGCTGGCTTCCGGCTCCCGGTCCTTCCGGAAGAAGCTCGTCCTCCGGAACCTCTGCCTCTGAAAGTCCTGCCAGACTGCGGATCTGCCACAGCTCCGTAACGATCGGACGGTTTCCGTTCTCGGCTTCATACTGTCTGCGACGGAAGATTCCACCAAATTTCTTACCGTTCAGCGTTTTCTCGTTGTCCTCTCTGTCCCACTGGAACGTAAAGTTGTTTGAACGTTCGATTGAGGTAATAATACCCTTAAACCAGGAAAGTCCCTTGCCTTCCATGTTCTGTTTAAACACACCGCGCCACTTCGCTCCGGAAGGATTCTGTGATTTGTCATTATCAAACATCTTCTGGTAGAAGCCCTTCTGATCACCCTCTGCAATGTCATACAGAATTACAAACTGCTCGTTTCCGTTCTTGGACTTCTGTGTCGCAACCCGCTTGATCACGCACACATACTTTCCTTTCGGCAGCTGCTGGAACTCCCCAGTATAAGCTGCCGCCTCATCATATCCTGTTGGTTTCTTAATCATTCCTGCTTGTCCTCCTTGGCTTTATACTTCTCCCATCCATAGAAATCACGGATGGTGTCATCCACTAACTTCAGGTTATTTTCGATTTCTGGGCTCTCAAACATATCCTCCGGCGTCTTCGTAATATCGGATCCATCCGTAACTGTCCGGAAGAAATGTGTCCCGTTTTCACTCATGCAGCGAATGCAGATCGTCACCATGCCCTCCAGACAAACCTTGCGGTCCAGCTGCTTTCCAATGGTTCTGAGACGGGAGACACCGAAGTCATCCGTGTCCTCATGGAAAATAATGTATACGATCTTTTCCGGATCCTTTACCTCATCCTTGATTCTCTTGACAAGACCATACATGGCATCTGCAATATCGTCATACATCTCAAAAGATGCATTGCCTTTTTTATTCCGGTGTTGGGACATGAACAGGTGCGTCATAATATACCCGGCGTCATCGATCACGAAGACTTTCTCCGGATTCTGGTTGATTGTTGCGATAATCTTTCCAATGTCATCGCTGGCTCCCATTTTCCGGAAACGCTTGCGGAACGGCAGCGCCTTTCTTTCCGTGTTAAACAGTACAACTTCATCCTCTGCGAAGAACTTTAAGCTCCGGCTCTTTCCGCTTCCGGACTTTCCATAGATCAAAACTGGTAATCCCATAACTCCTCCTCTAATACGGAATGACTTCTTCTCTTTCGTTGAAGAAATCCAACGATTCTAACAATGATAAAAATTCATTTCTTGTCTTTTCCGGCATTGGCTCTGCGGCCACCCAATAGATCATCATATCGTTTTTGAAATAGAGGACCGTACCGTTTCTGACACTCGGATTCGGCGGCATCAGCTCACCTTCCATTTTGTCCAGGTCGCTGGGGGAAATCATCGGTTCCACATGCCGGCGCTCAATTGCGACGCATGCATGTGTCTGCTTGACCTGATAGAACGCATATTCGTGCGCAAACAACCGTACATTTACGCCGGTTTTAACTGCCACATCCTTCGCAGCCATCCATTCATCGTACGGATCCACCGGGTCCAGATCCGGCGCCCGCTTAAGCCCATGCTCATCGATGTTGTACAAATACGCCTCACCCTCTTCCGGGAGATCTCCGATCAGCTCGATCACGGCTGCCTTAAACTTGTTTGAGAGATACTGCAGCTCTGTGGCAACGCCCCATTTTTCCGTGTATACCAAGAACCACTCTCCTGTATTACCCACGATCAGTCCGGAGCTCTTCAGGGCATCTTTCATGATTCTTTTCAATTCACCGATTTTCAGAAACATCGTCGTTTCCCTCCTCGTACTTTCTCTTATAAGCATCAATGCCGTACCGGATATACTCCAGTACGATATCCATCTCGTCAAAGGATAAATGCCATACACCTGTTGTCATAATCTTGACTGCCTTCGCTGCTACTTCCATAAGCAGCTGCATGCGAAACGGTCCAATACTTTCCCGGTCCATCAGCGGATCCTCAGGCTTTCGCCGCGCGGCTCCAGATGTGCCCACTCAACCGGCTGCTCTTCCAGGAGTTTCCGGATTTTCATGTTATCCGGAATCGGCGGCTGCTGGATCAGGTAACGGCCCGGAATGTCCTCAAGCTCTCCAGTGATTACCAGCGGTTCCAGCCCGCCATTCTTCTGAATGCTGAAGGAAAACAGCGGTGTTTTGAACTTCATCTTTCCGGTATAACGCATATTGGCTTCCAGAGTATCCTTCAGCCACTTCTGTCTCTCTTCGAGGGCTTTTCTTCTGCCGGAAAGTCTCTGCTCTTCGTCCTTCAGCGCCTTGATGCTGGCATCCATTGTACGGATGATCTTCGCATAGTTATCTGCCTTATCCTCAAAGTCCATGTTGATCATCTCTAAGGTGTCCTGTACCGTCTCCTGATCAACCGTATCATCGTAAAGCATGTCCTCCAGTGTCATGAGCTCTTCTGAGATCTCATATAATTTAAATCCACTCATTCCTTTTCTCCCTTCAGCTCTTCCATTATTTCATCTGTAATCGCACACGCACTCTCCTTAATTGCCTGGTTGACCGCATTATCTATACGCTTGGCAAGCTCCGCCATTGCCGCAACATAGCCAAGCTTGGTTTTATACACCGTTCCAAAGGTACTGACAATCCATTTCGCGACATTATTCGGGAGATCCTGCACGCATGTATTTCCTGTTCCGATCGCGCACGCTTTATAAGTTGTGCTGTCCTTAGTTTTCTCTTCTTTAGTAAGCATAAGCCCCATAAAGAACTCACCTGTAATCTCATTCTTGTTTTTGTCGTTCTCAATCGTTACTTTTACCATCTTGATTTTCTCCTCTTTCTCCTCTAAAATAGAGGTGTAAACTTTTTACATGTGATCCCCTCGGAGTTGCCGCTCCGCTATGGGGATCTTTTTAAATTAAAATCCCGAATCTTACAACCATACAGCCGAGGACATACACCATTCCCAGACTTGCCAGGCCGCCGATCACGCTGCCAGCCTTTTCCATCACATCAAACAGCGTTGACTGCCTCTCGATCCGGATATGGATCTCCTTGAGGACCGCACCTTCCTTGTGCATTTCGGACATATGTACTCCCCGTGGATCACTGCAAACCGGGATATATTCCAGATCCGGTTGCATCGCTGACAGAGTGCCTGTCGTCCTTTTATTGATCTCATGCATCTGTTTCACCTCCTCTCACAGCAGGATAAATTCCTTGATTTCTTTTGACGTAAGTTCCCGGCCCAGGAGCACAGATGCTGCCTGGATCGGAGTGAATTTTAATACAGTTGCGATTTTCTGTATCTCATCCAGGGAATACGTCTCTGGCCGGTGATACTTATTCTGAATCGTTTTCTTCGTTACCCCGACCTTAATAGCCAGAGCGGCATCATCGATCGCCAGCCGCTCCTTATTCCCCGCAATACATGCACGAACGATCCTGTTCCGTTCTTCCTGTATATTTGGTTTTAACTTCGGCATACTCTTTCACCCCTTCCGCATCTTTGTATGCTTGCTCTCACATCCCTATTGCGTTATACTTTCTATACAGGCGTTGCACCGCCGAGTACATTGCAAAGGAGATTGACTATGCAACAAAACGAATTACAACTCTTAACTGATGCCTACAATCGCTATAAAGATACAAATATGCGCGGATCTTCTATTTGGTTTAATGACATGTCATCCATTGAGAGAAAAAGCATACTTGACTCTCTATCTCTATTAGAGGAATACGGATATATCCGCCTTACCGCACGTGCTGTTGGATTTTGTGAATTCAAACTTACTGTTGAGGGCATAAAGTTTGCTGAAAACGGATACAAAGAACCAGAACCAGCTCCTCTATTCAAGGGCGATAATTCCGTTTTCATCAATGGATCGCAGAACACCGTAAGCAACAACTACAATGAAATTTCTGTCGATGTCTCTTCCTCAGATCTCCCTGATGACTGTAAGAAACTAATCGAAGAATTACTATACGAATTAAAAAATCCATACATCACTCCAGAAAAGAAATCTAACGTGATAAACAAATTTCTAACCGATATTTCTTCTGGAGCAATTTCCGGCACAGCCGCGACCGGATTGACTTTTCTTCTGAAATCTCTTTTTTCTCATATAGGCCTGTAAACATTCCAGCCAGTACATAATTGCTTCTTTCATTGTGCTGGCTGTAACTTTAACTGGAATCGGATCTGCTAGTACACTGCCCTTATTATCTTTGGACAAGTAATATTTCTTTTTCAGAATACCTTCCACAAACATCGTGTACTGCTCACCAGAGATTTCAAAAGTTATTCTGGTTTCCATCTCTCTCACCCCTTTCACGTCTTACGATGTATCACTTTAAGTGGATTCTTTGGGCAAAAAAATATTATCCACCGGGATCCCGTAAATCTTGGAAAGCATATTCATATCCGCAAATGACGGTATTGATGTTCCCTTTTCCCAGTTAATTATCGTTCTTTTACCCACTTTAAGCTTCATAGCGGCTTCTTCTTGGGTCATTTTCGCATTTACTCTGGCAGCCGCCAAGCTAATCTGTATAGCCTTGGGCAATTTATCTCACTCCTTTCCTGAATCTGGCTTTAGTATACCATCACTTTAAGTGTGTGTCAACACTTTTAGTGAAATATTTTCACTTTTAGTGTTGCATTATCATTACTTTTGGTGTATCATCAAGGTAACAACGAAAGGAGTGAATCTAATGCCAGAGCAAGATTTCAATGCTGTTTTTTCAAAACGCTTGCGCTATTATTTGAATAAATTTGAAATTACCCAAGTTGAATTAGCAAAAAAATTGGGTGTCGGTACAACTTCTGTATATAACTGGTGTAACGGAATAAAATCTCCACGAATGGACAAAGTCGATGCCATGTGTGATTTATTTCATTGTAATAGATCTGATTTAATGGAAGACAAATCAACTACATCCTCTGAACTCACCGCCCGCGATGAGAAAGACATCGCCAAGATTCTGGAGCAGACTAAAGAGCAGCTGCTCTCCCAGGAAGGACTGATGTTCGACGGCGATCCGGCGTCTCCGGAGGCGATCAATTCAATTCTGGATGCAATGCAGATCGGAATGGAAATGGCTAAGAAAAAGAATAAAGAGAAATACACGCCCAAGAAATATAAAAAGGACTGATTTCCATGCGCATAAAGAAACTGGTATCACGTCTCGTCCGGAAATACCAGACGCGTGATCCATTTGAAATGATAAAGGGAATGAATGTGATCCTGGTCCACTATCCTCTGGAAGGCGTCCGTGGGTTTTACCAGTACTTCCAGCGGAATCATATCATCTATCTGGATGAACGGCTCACAGAGGCGGAGCAACGCTTCGTTCTCGCCCATGAGCTGGGGCACCTGTTCCTACATAAGAAAGCGAACGCGATCTTTATGGATTCCAGAACACAATTCAACACGGACAAATATGAACGGGAAGCCGACACCTTCGCGATGGAACTTCTGGTTCCGGACTCCGTGATCTTCGAGCACCCCGATCTGACGATCGGCCAGCTGGCCCGTTTGACCGGTTATGCCGAAGAACTTCTAAAGAACAAAGAGTTCTTTACATCACAATAAACTATTAGGAGGTCCATCATGGGATTCTTTTTTAAATCTTCAGAGGAAAAAGAACTTAAGCAGCGGAAAAAAGATGAGATTATAGAAAGTGGAGCCAGTTATATGGGATATGCCACTACTAATATCGGCCCTATCCTCAAGGACTCTGTGGTAACCATTAAAATGTATCCTAAGGAACAAAAAGTAACACTTTCTGCCAGCAAGGATAAATTGGATTTGCCTTATAATAGAATCCTGGGATTTTCAATCAACGAAGAAAGCGTTTTATCTTCCGGTAAAATAAGTCTTAGCGGTGCAATCATCGGTGGCGCATTATTGGGTCCCGTTGGAGCCACTATTGGTGCTCTGAGCAAAAAGAATAAGAACAAGGTCAATTGGATCGGAACTTTACTGTATGAATCAAAAGAGGGTGAACAGCGAGAGCTTACCTTTTTAACGTATGCTCTTGGCTCTCCTACCAAAAAGACATTTGGTATGGAACAGTTCGAAACAGCTATGAACAAAGTTGCATCGCGGCGCATTGATAAAGATTCTTTTGAATTATAGAACCACATCTGGCGGTGATGGAAAAGATATAATCACTGATTGAACTAAAATCGATATGGAAAAGGAATTACTATGAGTAAAGACTTCACTAAGGAAGATGTAATTAGCAACAAAAAGGCTGCTATAAAAGCCTTAAATAATCTGCTCGAACATTATATCAATGATCCATCTGGCAATCATTTGAAAAAAGCTAATTTGATTTCATACTGGTTGAAAGATTATGTGCGATTTATAAACTTTGAGGAGCAATTTGATCCTAAGCGAAATATATCCTATAAACGCGGAAATATTGTAAAACTTAATTTCGGTTTCAACATTGGCAGTGAATACGGTGGTCTCCATTATGGGGTGGTATTAGACAACCACAACGCTCAATCATCTCCAGTCATTACTGTTATTCCTCTAACTTCAGTAAAGGATAATGGGCCAATCCATAACAATAATGTCGAGCTTGGTAACGAACTATACCGTTTATTAAAAATAAAATATGATACCATCAACCAAACTCTAAAAGAAGAGCAGGAAGAGATTCTTACCACCATTCAAGCTTTTTCTGCACTCGTTTCCTTAACTGACGATGTTGTTTTAGAATTAGCCGATTGTGACAAAGGCAGCACTGAATTTTCCCCAAAATTATTAACAGGCCAGCAATATCTTGATGCTGCCAAATACCTTCAAACGGAATGGGAACAAAAACAGAAACATAATCAGGAAGAACAGGATTATTTAAATAAAATTGGGAAAGAAATAGCTCAAATGAAAGAGGGGAGCATTGCATTAGTAAATCAAATTACCACCGTAAGTAAAATTCGCATCTTTGATCCTCGTAATTTGAAAGGTGTTCTCTCTGGAATATCACTTTCTGAAGAAAGCATGGAAAAAATCAATGATAAGCTGAAAGAATTATATGTTTTTCGGTAATTTTTTTCTTTTTTTCCGTAATATTTTCTTGACTGCGGGCATACTGTTTAGTATAATAGCTATGCGCGATAGCTTTGGTTATCGTCAACATCGCCTTTAGGGCATTAATGAAGACATATGCTATTATGTGAAGACCCCGTAGTAATACGGGGTCTTTTACGTTATATAATCTTTAAAACCATTTCGGTGATATCGCAAAATGGTTTCTATTAAGGAGCTCGAAACACAACCCTATCGTAGAAAGGAAGTGTTCTTATGCCATTACTTAACGACCATTATACATCCGAAGACTACTGGAACTTACCAGAAGAAGAACGCGCCGAGCTGATCGACGGAAAATTCTACAATATGGCTCCGCCGAGCCGGATCCACCAGAAACTCGTGAGCAAACTGACAGCTCTCTTTAATCAGTACATTACTGATCACCACGGATCCTGTGAGGTCTATCCTGCTCCCTTCGCCGTCAACCTCGACGCCGATGATAAGGACTGGGTGGAACCCGACGTTTCCGTGATCTGCGATCCGAATAAGCTGACCGACCGCGGATGCTCCGGAGCTCCGGACCTTATTTTCGAGATCGTCTCTCCGGCCAGCCGCAAAATGGACTATGGCCTGAAGAACACGATCTATTCCCAGGCCGGCGTCCGGGAATACTGGATCGTGGATCCTGCCAAGGAAAGAACCACCGTGTACCATTATGAAGACGATGCAGCTCCAGCAATTTACACGTTCAGCCAGGAGATTCCTGTTGGAATTTACGATGGCTTGACGATCCGGATCAGCGATCTACTATAACTCTTTAAACTTCCATAAAATGTAAAACCGCCCGGTGCTGGTAACACCGAACGGCTTTACATAGATTTTCTCTTGCCGGATGCTCCGGAAGATATAAATCAGACTTAGAACACCTGAATTATATCATTTTCCGAGCACCCTGGCAAGGGGTGTTCTTTTTATACCCAAAATCGGGCCGTTGCGACGTCGCAACATGGAAAGGAGAATTGATATACATGGCTACTGCGAAAAAGCTACCCTCCGGATCCTGGAGGTGTCTGGTGTACAGTCACACCGAGCGTATATTTGACACGAAATCAGGTACATGGAAGGATAAACGAATTTATGAATCATTTACCAGTGATGACCCATCAAGACGCGGGAAAGCGGATGCTGAGCGTCAGGCCGCCGAATTTCAACAGGATCGTGACACCAATGTCAGCCGGAAACGTCAAAAAAGCGGAAACATTTTGCTGAAAGATGCAATGAAGAAGTACGTAGAAGCCATCGGTCCATCGCTCTCAGGTACCACCGTCCAGGGATATTCAAAAGAACAATATGACTCCTATGCTTTTCTGATGGAAAAGAAGCTTAAAGACATCACCACAGAGGACTTACAGAAAGCTGTTGATGACGATACGAAGCGCCCCTCAAAACGTTCAACAAAAACGAAAGCACCTATATCACCCAAGACTGTTCGAAACACTTACAGCTACATACGAAGTGTTATAAACTATTTTTATCCGAACGATAACTATGATGTAAGGCTGCCTAAGATACCTAAGAAAGTTAAAAATCTTATTCCTGCAAAAACTGTGCTGGAAATCATTAAAGATACGGAAATCGAACTGCCGTGTCTCCTGGCCTGCTGGCTCAGCTACTCTATGTCTGAGATCCGTGGAATCCGTGTTCGAGATATCTCTAACGGGTACATTACCCTGGACCGTGTTATCGTTGACATCGGACAGACTCCAACGGTAAAGGAAAGCGGTAAAGCGGAAGCCCGTCTGCGTAAGCATCACATCCCGAATTATATTCAGGCATTGATCGACAAGAATATCTCTGGGAAGAAACCAGATGATCCTTTGATCACCCTGAGCGGACATGCAATTTACATGCGTTGGGTATCTCTTTTAGAGCAGCATGACCTACCTCACATGACATTCCACGATCTGCGGCACCTTAATGCATCTGTAATGGCAATGCTCCGGATCCCGGATAAATATGCGCAGGAACGCGGCGGATGGTCTTCTGATCGGGTTATGAAAAACGTATACACACATACATTTTCAGAGGAACGAGAAAAGGTCGATGAGACCATAGACAATTATTTTAACTCGCTTCTGGATGGAAGTGCTTCAGAAAAAGAGAAATCAGCCATTGAGATTATAAATGCACTTCGGGAAGCGGATCCAAACGGCTGGTACAAAGCTCTGCTAAATATGCAACACGAAATGCAACACAAAAACTAAAAAGCCGCGTAAATACGCGGCTTTTGTCGTGGACCTGAGGGGAATCGAACCCCTGTCCGAAAACCAATCCCCTGTTCTTCTACTATCATAGTCTGTTATTTAAAATTCCCTCCCGCGCCCGAAAGCAGACATCCTGACTCGTTTGGTAGCTTCATGATACGCCCACGTGCGCAAAGCTTTGCACGTGTCGTTTCCTGCTTTAAATGATGCCGGTGACTTAAAATGCAGGTCTTCTAAGGCCGACAGCTGCCTAAATTAGGCTGCGTATGCTAATTCGTCGTTAGCGTTTATATTTAGGTTTGCCATTTAACGCATTGCATGCGGATAGCTTCACCAGCTTCAAAGTCCCCGTCGAAACCAGTACAAGCCCTTACTGGCACTCTCTTCGGAGTTAAGCTGTGGCAGAGTCTGTCTGCAGTCTCTGTCGCACGGCATTGTTTTTTCTGGGCGACCCCGGACCAAAAACTACACCCTTATGTAACCCAAATCCTATCATCATTTCTTCGAATTGTCAAGTGTATCTTTGCAAAGTCCCCTGCAGTTGTCATCACGCACGGATATTTCCCGCCTGCACACTGCAGACAGATCCTGCCGGTTCTTTCTATTATAGAGCCGCAGGATCTGTCCTCAGCCGCATCTTTCAGCATTTACAATTCAGAAAATTTTCTGTCCATCAAGATCCGCTGCCGTTGCCGTACGCATTTCCGGCATTTACATGCACTCCATCAGGATCTGATAGATTTCTTCGCGATCCAGTTCACGCGGATTTGTCTTTATGATATTGCAGGTATCAGCAACTTTCCGGAGTACCTCCGGTGTGATCTCCACATTTGATCCCAGCTGGCTCATCTTCGTCGGAAAACCGCATTCTTTCACAAATTCTTCCAATGCTTTTATTCCGCCCTCTGCTGTATCAGCGCCAAACACTGCTTTCGCAAAACGTGTGAATTTTTCTTCTGCGTCTTTCAAAATATGACGATAGTAAACCGGCTGGATCACCGCAAGACCCTGTCCATGGTTGCAGTCCGTATAAGCTCCAAGCTGATGCTCGATCTGATGAGCCTGGAAATCGGTCACACGGCCCACTTTCAGGATTCCATTCTCCGCCATCGCAGAATCCCACATCAGATTGCCTCGCGCCTGAATATCATTGATATCCACAAGAACGCGCCGCATATTGACAACCGTATTTCTCATGACTGCTAATGCCACATCATCGGAAACATTGTCCTGATCGGAAGTCCCGAGATATGTTTCCATCGCATGGCTCAATGTGTCAAATGCGCCGGAGAGCACCTGCATCTTCGGTACCGTCATCGTGTAGGACGGATCCAGGACCGCAAATGATGCCGCAGTGCCAAAGATCGGTCCCTTCCACATTTTTTCCTCACAAGTGATCACGGACCCGGCATTCATCTCCGCACCTGTTCCGGATGCTGTGACAACAGCTCCCATCGGGATCCCGGTCGTCGGGAATTTTCCCTTACCATATTCCATGTCCCAGATATCCTCATCAAGAACTGCCTGCGCAGAGATTACTTTGCAGCAGTCAATGACACTTCCGCCGCCGACAGCCAGGATAAAATCTACTTTCTTTTCCCTGACAAGAGCTGCACCTTCCTGTACCTTCGCGTATGTAGGATTCGGCATGATCCCGGAAAAATCCACGATCTCCTTCCCTGCTTCCGTGAGCAGAGATCTCATTTCGTCGTAAACTCCCGATTTTTTGATCGAACCTCCGCCGTATGCAAGCATCACAGTCTTTCCAAACCTTCCAAGTTCTGCCGCGATCGCCTTTCTTGCCGCGCCTTCTCCAAAATATACCTTCATTGGATACGAATAAACAAACTCCTTCATGATAGTTTCCTCCTTCATATTGTCTGATCCTATTACTTTTTTTCAGCCGTATACTCTCATGGATCTTCCGCTCCTGTCCCTGCTGCCGGATGCAAATCTCCCGGCGCACAGAACACGCCCGATTTACGATCCTGTGATCCGATTGTTTCTATCGGTTGTTGCCATTGATTATAGGATTCGGTTGTAACTACCGGTCAAGGGGTTTTTGAAATTTTTTACATAAACCACCAGAATCCACAACTGCATGATACAGGTTCTTCAGCCCGGAAAATTCCGTTTACAAAAAACGGCAGTCAATTCTTATAAATGTTTTCTTATATATTAGTACATCTCTCAATGCCTGAATCGCCTTGTGTTTCTCTGCCGCTCCGATATATTAAGTCAAGGAACTTTTCATTACTTTTCCCGGGTAGGAATTTTCTGAACGGAAAATTCCGTATGATACAGTTGTGGCCGCGAATTTTGCCGATTCAAAATGCGAAGCATCGGAAAAATCCGATTCCTTTGCGCTTTCCGTTTCTTATAAATATCTCGTTTTATATTAGTATGCCTTATTTATAATTATTAGCAAATCTTTTAAGTATTCAGTCAAAAACTTTTGAAATTGCAACTATTCTTCAATTTCCAAAACATTTATTTTTTCTTATGTAAATATTGTGCAAATTGAACATTGACAGAAACCGCCATTTAATGGTAACTTTACTGTAAGTTCGCTCAGCGTTTTCATGATACGACAAACGCTGTATAAGAAAATATAATGAAGAGGTGTAGACATGCAGGAATTAAAACCGATCAAAGAAGGAAAAGTACGCGAAATTTATGACAATGGCGACAGCCTGATCATGGTTGCCACCGACCGTATCAGCTGTTTTGACGTGATCCTTCACAATGAGGTTACCTCCAAAGGTGCTGTTCTGACCCAGATGTCCAAATTCTGGTTTGACCTGACAAAGGATATTCTCCCGAACCATATGATCTCCGTTGATACAAAGGATATGCCGGAGTTCTTCCAGCAGAAAAAATTTGAGGGCAAAACCATGATGTGCCGCAAGTTACATATGCTCCCGATCGAATGCATCGTCCGCGGTTATATCACAGGAAGCGGCTGGGCAAGCTACAAGGAAAACGGTACCGTCTGCGGAATCCGTCTTCCGGAAGGCTTAAAGGAATCCGATAAGCTCCCGGAGCCGATCTATACTCCGTCCACAAAGGCTGAGATCGGTGACCATGACGAGAATATCTCCTTCGAGCAGAGCATCAACCATCTCGAGAAATACTTCCCGGGAAAGGGCCGCGAGTATGCGGAGCTTCTTCGTGACAACACTATCGCTTTATATAAAAAATGTGCAGAGTACGCCCTCACAAAGGGAATCATCATTGCCGATACAAAATTCGAATTCGGTCTTGACGAGGAGGGCAACCTCGTGATCGGTGACGAGATGCTCACACCGGACAGTTCCCGTTTCTGGCCGGCAAAAGGCTATGAGCCAGGTCACGGTCAGCCGTCCTTCGACAAGCAGTTCGCCCGCGACTGGCTTACTTCCCATCCGGGCAACGACTGGACACTTCCTCAGGAGATCGTCGATAAGACTATCGCGAAATATCTGGAAGCATATGAGATGATCACCGGGAAAAAATTAGAGGCATAACCCCCACAAACCTCTGCCTTTGAGTTTTCCTATTTAGTTCCTCATTTTTACGAAAAAAGCGTCCGGAATCCATCTCTATGGATCCGAACGCTTTTTTCTGTTGTTCTGTCTTCACCCGCCTGAGGGACACTGCCGCTTTCAGGTCCCTGTGATCTTCTTATTTTAAAATATCCTGTCTGCAGATATGGCGGATCTTTTCCGCGTCAAGTCCCCGGATCACTTCCACAGCAAGATCTGCTGCCGCTTCCAGATCAGATTTCGCACAGAAATTATAATGGGTATGAACATACCGGCTCGGGACGCCGAGAACCAGGACCGGAACCGCCTTTGCTGTCAGGCTGATCTTTCCCGCGTTCGTGCTTCCGCCACGGCGGACCGTCTCCTGAAATGGGATTCCGAATTTCTTCGCAAGCTCTTCCGCGTACTCGATAAACACCGGATTGGAAATATAGCTCTTATCCATCCTGCGGATCTGGACACCGCCCCGCATATGCCCCTGAGTCTGGGCTGCACTGAAATAGAAATCATCCGACGGGGAGCCCTCAAAGACAATCGCCAGGTCCGGACGGACAATCTGGGATGTGACTGTGGCACCTCTTGTTCCAACTTCCTCCTGAGCCGCAAACGCTCCGGTCACCCGTACCGCCAGCTGATCCTTCTCCCCGCACAGACGGGTCATGGTGTCGATAATGCATGCACAGCCTGCACGGTTATCAAACGCTTTTCCAAAGCAGAGGTCACGTTCCTCATCGTAGGAAAATGAAACTTCGGGGACTGCCGGATCTCCGATGGAAATGCCGAATACTTCTGTCACTTCTTTCCTGCTCACCGCGCCGACATCCACGCTCAGCGTCTCAATACTCAACGACTGGGAGGCCCGCTCTGCCTCAGTCATAAAATGGATCGGCTTGGACGAAATAATTCCCCGCACAAGTTTCCCACTTCTGGTCCGGATCATCACTGTGTGTGCCGGAAGGTTCGTGAGGATCACTCCACCGAGCATGAGGATCTCCAGGCTTCCATTCTCTCTGATGCTCTGTACCATAAATCCACACTCATCCGTATGGGCATCCAGCATCACGACCGGTTTCTCCGGATCCTCACCGGGCATACGCGCATAAAGGTTATTCATCGCGTCATTTTCCAGCTCCAGACCTTTGCAGTACTTCGCAACCGTGCGGATTACATCCTCCTCAAATCCGCTCGGTCCAAACGCATCACAGATCTCCCCAAACATCTTTACATTCATACTGATTCCTCCTGTATTTTCATTTTAATTCTTACCTTTTCCATTGACGGTCTCCAACGGCCTGTTTTTTCAGGATCATGATTATTTTTCCTGTATCTCCGATGGAGCAACACCCGCAATTTTTTTAAATGTGTTAGAAAAATACGCAATATCTTTATATCCGACTTTTTCCGCCACCTCGTATACCTTGTTCCGGTGGTCTGAAAGCAATTCCACTGCCTTTTTCATCCGATACCGCGTGAGCCACCCCATCACCGTATATCCCGTCTCTTTCTTGAAGCAGTGGCTCAGGTGGCCTTCGCTGATCCCCACCGCACCTGCGATCTTCGCCACATTGATCGTACTTTCCCCGTAATGAGATGCCATGTAAAGCACCGCGTCCCGGACGTATCCGGTAAGTCCAGCGGTATTCTCATCGAATGGAAGACAGAGCCGGATCGCCGTGGCACTGGTCTCCGGTCTGTCACCTTCCAAAGTGTCCGGATATTGTTCCTTTACTGGTGTCTTATCCGGGACAGATCTGATCAGACCGGTATCTCTTCTCTTCTCCCGATCCGTCTCGATCCGCTCTTTTGCCCTTAGGATCGCGCTTTCCAGTTCTCCGTCCTCAAAAGGCTTTAACAGATAATCAAATGCGTAAAGCTTCAGCGCCTCTCGGGCGTAGGAAAACTCGCTGTATGCGGTCAGAAAGATCACCTGTACCGGATTTTTCTCTTCCCGAAGCTTCTTTAACATCTCAAGACCGTTCATCTTAGGCATCCGGATATCACAGATCATCAGGTCCGGATTCTTTTCATGGACCAGCTCCAATGCGTCCAATCCATTTTCCGCCTCACCGACAACCTCGCATCCCAGCGAGCCCCAATCCGTCTCACCGACAATGCCCATCCGGACGAACCGCTCGTCATCTACAACGATCACCTTTATCATAACAGCTCCCCCCTTCCTTATTTCCTTTCCCTATTGGTCATCAGGATC
This sequence comes from Clostridium sp. CM74B_53, assembly GCF_036318045.1. Taxonomy (NCBI): domain Bacteria; kingdom Bacillati; phylum Bacillota; class Clostridia; order Eubacteriales; family Clostridiaceae; genus Clostridium; species Clostridium sp. CM74B_53. The sequence continues at coordinate 231,602 of NZ_JAWQDE010000002.1, forward strand.
TGTTTTCCATACCGGGATCCGGCTGTCCATAGCCATTCACCGGTATTCTTATCGTTACCTTTGTTCCTCCTGCAGCCAGCCGCTCTGCCCTGAGACCGTAGTCTTTTCCATAATGAAGCCGGATGATCGTATCCACATTGTAAAAGCCGATGTGGCCATTCTTCTGTTCCTTGTCCCGGTTTCCGAGCCGTCGGATCACTTCATCACTGATCCCGCATCCGTCATCTGAAACCTCGATCACAAGCTCCTTCCTTTCCAGATACGCCCTGACAAAAATATGTCCCTCATCCGCATCCGCCAGCCCATGAATCACCGCATTCTCCACGATGGGCTGAACGATGAGCTTTGGAACCAGGATCTCCTCCGTCTCAGGAGCGATCTCATAGCAGAAATCAAACTTTCCGTTAAACCGGATCTTCTGGATCTTTGCATAGCTTTCCACCAATGTCATCTCTTCCCGCAGCGTGATAAACTGGGCGCTTGAGATGCTGGTCCTTAAGATCTTCGCAAGCTTTGCCGCCAGCGTCGCGATCTCTGGAATATGGTTCGCCTTCGCTACCCACTTCATCGTATCAAGGGTATTGTAGAGAAAATGCGGGTTTAACTGGGACTGCATCATGGCGATCTGGGTCTCGTTCAGCTCCTTTTCACGCCGCACACGCTCCTCCATGTAGGATGAGATCCTCTTTGTCATGATATTAAAATTTTCCGCCAGCTCCCCAAACTCGTCCTGACGTTCCATGTCCACATGGGTATCCAGATTTCCCTCCTGAACCTCATCCATGGCATCATGAAGCACATGGATCGGCTTGGAGAGAAAAGAGCTGATCCCGATCGCGACACCAACACTTAAAAGAAAGCTTCCCGTGGCCATGAAAAGAAGAACTGTATACATGGATCTCGTGGTATCACTCGTAAAAACATGGGGACGGATCAGGACACTGTAAAGTCCTGTGTTACCCAGCTTTGAAACGTAAATACTATTGTTGTTCCAAACCTCCGTCAGAGATTCTCCCTGTAGAAAACGGCTTCTCAGAACATCTCCGACCGTCTCCCCCGATGCCGTGCCTACGCTGTACACGGTCTCCAGGAATCCATTAAGAATACAGATTCCATCCTGACCGCTGTATGTGCCGGAGAGCGCCTTTGCGAAATGCTCCGCCGTCATTGTGACCACAAAATATCCGGAACATTCCTCTGAATTTCCGGTCACCGCTCTGGCAAACCGCAGGATCTCATCACCGCCAATCTCCAGATCACTCCGGATGATCAGGTCATTCGGGTGGGCATGAGCCTCTCTCAGGATCCCCCAGTATACCGGCAGCATCTGTCCGTAGGTACGGTTTCCCGTAGAATACAGGCAGGAGCCGTCCGCATTGTAGAGATGAAATCCCGCCATCTCACGGCATGCAGCGGTCGCCCCGTACAGGCTGCGGTACACTTCATTTTTCTTTCCAAAGCTCTCCTTTTCCAGCGCCTCGGCGACCAGCGGATCCGTACACAGTTCCTCCGCCGCGTCATGGTAAGCGTCAAACAGCGTCATCAGCTGCTGCTCTACCGCACCGGCAAGCTCCATATCCTTTTTCTCAAAATCTCTTCCGACCTTCACCTTAAACATCTGAATCAGAAACACACAGCACACGATCAGTGGAAGAACAGACACAGCGAGAAAACTCACAAGAAGCTCACGCCGGAAAGATCTCTGGATAAAGTTCTTCATGATCCACCTCCGTTTCCTGCCATGAGCGCCGCCCATGTTTCCAAAATGGATTTCTGGTTTTTCACCGCCCATCCAAGATCGAAGTCCATGATCGAGCCCTCTTCCTTCTGATCCGGGGTAATATCATCGCGGACCGTCCGTCTGTAAAGCTTCTCGACAGCCAGTCTCTGGACATCAGGACTCACGATAAAATCCACAAAAAGCTTCGCGTTTTCTTCATGCTCCGCACCCTTGATCACCGCGCATCCGTCTGCCACCGCGCTGGTTCCCTCCCGCGGATAGACGATCGAGATCGCCGCGCCGCGGTCGATATACTTTTTCGCAGTTTCCTCCAAAGTCAGACCAACCAGATATGTTCCCTCTGACACCTCATCGAGCACGGCGCCTGACCCCGCCGCCATCCGGCGGCCGAGCACTCTGGCAAACTGTTCCAGGACCTCATTTTCACGCATCGGCAGGACCTGAATCATCGTTTCCAACATCGTGCAGCTGCTGCCGGATCTTCCCGGATCCGCAAAGGACACCTTTCCGTCCCAGTTCCCGTCAAACAGATCCTCAAATCCCCGCGGGGCGGAAGCCGCGTCCACCAGCTTATTGTTGTAGATCAGAACAATGGGAAGCTCCGTAAACGGAGTCCAGACATGATCCTCAGTCCGGTATATACTCTCGATATGATCGCTCTGGGTACTCTCGTATGACACGAAGCAGTCCTTAAAGACCTCATAGCTCTCCACACCTCCGCCAAACATCACGTCACAGGATCCCTTTTCCCCCTCTTCCCTGATCCGCTCCAGAAGCTCCGTCGTTCCCCCGGGAACCACTTCTACCCAGATTCCGGTCCGCTCCTCAAACTCCTTTATGATCGGCGCATAAACCTCCTGCTTGTGGGAAGTATACACCGTAAGCCTCTTCTCCGCACTCACCTTCTCCGGTCCCTGACCACTGCTCTCCCCTGCGCCACAGCCTGCCGCACTCATCGCCGCAACTGCAATTCCAAGGAACAACGCCCATACGTTTCTCTTTCCCTTCACTCCCCGAAATCCCCCTTTTGATTCCGATCCGATTGAATTTCTATCGATAACCCTTTTCCTGTAATCCCATTCTGTTTCGTCGCTCTTTTCAGTCTATTCTAACATATTTTCCCGAAAGAAACCATAACTTTTGTATAATAAAAAAACCGCCGCACCTCCACGATCTCCCCAAAAGGAAATCATGTTCGGTACGGCGGTTTTTCGCCTGACTCTGCGTGAACACTAAGAAACAGGAACGCCTGCCCCTATTTATTATGAATTATTTACTTTCTCATCTCAAGAACATCTGCAAATGCCTCGATAGCAGTTGCAGCCTGTCCGAAGTCTCTCATCTGCTGGTCAACACCAAGTTTGATGTGCGGGATACCTGCATTGTCGAGAGCTTTCTTGAGGTACGGATACTCCATCTCCTCCGGATCGCAGAACTGCTGCATGAAGAGTACAAGACCCTGAGCGCCGCTCTTCTTAACCATGTCAGCTACGAACTCGCCACGGCGGTTCTTGGAAGACTGCGGATCGTAAAGAAGGACATCGTAGTCCATGTTTGCAAACTGTTTTGCAAGAGCTCTAAGAGCATCCTGCTCGTCCTCCGGAACGTCTGTACGGAAGGAACGGCTCTCATGAGCAACATCATCAGCTGCGATCGCGATGTTGTTGTTCTCGAAGATCTCAAGAAGCTTCGGGTTGTCAACGATGATACCGGATGTAACAACCTTTGTTCCCTTCCAGTCACATACCGGAAGAGCTGCGAGCTCTTTGTTTAACTCTTCGAGTTTTGCAGTGTATTCCGGTTTCTCCATGAAGAAGAATGCCTTTAATACTGCGGAACGCTTTGTAGGGGTTACAACGTCGCAGTGCTCGTTAGCGAGTTTTACGAACTCACGGCGAGCTGCACGGCTCTTGTTGTAAACCTTGATTGCGTCAAGGATCGCATCGTTGGTGATCTCGTGGCCACATACTTCCTCGAGGTCAGCCTTAACGTTTGCGTACTCCTCCTCACAGAACTTAAGTCCGAACTCTTCGAAACGGTTCTGCGGATGAGCAAGGAAGATAACTTTCATCTTGTCGCCCATAGCAACACGGAAGTTCTGGCTCATCGGACGTAATGTATCACAGATTGTTGGTGTGATGATTCCGTCTAACTGATCCATAGTTCCGTCAAGAAGCATCTCAAGTGCGAGCTGAGCGATTGTGCAGTAGAAGGTTGCACAATACTCTTTTGCACGGCTGATTGTCTTGTTGTTGGAGCCCCAGATTCCCATCGGAACCATGCCTGCAGCATATACAAGCTCTTCCGGAGCGTAGTACGGGAGAACGCCGATGACCTTCTTGCCCTGTGCTTTATATTCAGCAAGCTGCTGTTTCGGAGTTGCAGCTTTTACTTTAAATTCGTCAAATAATGCGTTGATACTCATGGTCTATTTAGCCTCCTTTGCCTGGATGTTTGCTTCCATAGCCTCAACAAGACCCTGTACTCTAGTCTCGTACTGAGCGGCATTGAAGTTACGCGGGTCAGCCTGGTCACCATCGAATCCTGCGCACGGGATGCCAAGATCCTTAGTGAAGCGACGCTGCATCTCAGCCATGTAACCGGACCACGGCTTACAGCTTCTGTTGTAGTGAACGAGAACGCCATCTACCTTGTTGTCGCGGCAGATGCCTTCACGCCATGCAACACCCTGCTCGATACATACAGAGTTCGGTGCTTTGTAGTAAGCACGTGCCATCTCATCCAGACCATTATATACGAAACCGAATGCCGGTGCGTATACAACTGCTGTTACGTTGACGCCGTTAGCCTTTAACGGTTTGAACAGTGCCGGAAGCTTCGGCCAGCACGGAATACCCTCGAACATTACACGGTATTTCTCCGGGAACGGAGTTGTTGTCTCGCCCTTAGCGATCGTCTCGTCAAGGTCTTTTTCTAACTGCTCAAATGCCTCAGCAGCCTCAACTCTTGCACGTGCGGTTACAACGTCAGCCATATGGTTGAACAGGTCGAAACCACTGTACGGAGCCGGTTTGTACTGTAAGTAATCACAGACTTTTAACCATGCCTTTGCTGTACGGTTTGCGTTCTCACATGCATGCTCGAACTTCTTCTCGTCGAACTTCTTGCCTGTAAGCTCCTCTAACTGCTTGATTGCCTTGTCGAACTGTCCACGAACATAGCGAACATTCTGATCAGCAACATCAACAGAGTTGTTGTACGGAATATCGATCATGATAAGCGGAATGTTGCACATACGAGCGATGTTCTCATACCACTTTGTCATACAGTTACAGATGTTGTTGCAGCAAAGAACAAAATCCGGCTGCGGGATCTGCATCTGACGGATCGGGGAGATTGCTGCGATGCGGCGCTCTTTATCCGGTCCATCCGGAAGTTTTTCAAGCTCAAGAAGGTTTACAACCTCAAGATACGGAGTCTGAGTCTTCGGATCTTTCTTCGGCTTGCCAGTTGCCTCGTCGATCACTACGTTACCGTCAGCATCCTTTAACGGCTTACCTGTGCTCGGATCGATGATGTATTCACCTGTCTCCGGGTCAAACTTACGAGCAACACGGACACCAGCTGCATATGCAAGGCTGATACGTGCATAACCGCAGATATCGTTATCGTAACCCATATCCTCAGCTGCCTGGCACATAAGCTCACCGTAACGGTTTGCTGCGATACCAGCTGCCTGGTTCTCCGGGTACATAACGTTTAAATCAAATGCTGCTGCGAGCTCGCACGGGAATTTGGAAGAAGACCAACCAACTAACTCGCCTCTCTTTTTGGCTTCGCGCGCGTCTTTATGAACGTCATCTACGACTTTACGCAGCGCAAGAACACCAGGGCTAACCTGCTTTGCCATAATAAATATCCTCCATTTCTTATCAATCATGACCGACCGCGGCTGTGGGACAATCCCGCAGCTGTTTTTCAGCCATAAAATTGCATAACCTAATTCTGTTTCACCGATCCATGCAGATTTGCATGGACGATAAACATCAAACTGTCTTATGCGCGGCGGCTTGCTGCCTGATATGCATATAAGGCTGCACCAAGCGCACCGTTATACTGTGTCAGAGGAGATCTGTGGATCTCACATCCAAGCTCATTCTGAAGAGCTTTGACAACACCGTCGTTCTGTGCGACACCGCCAGTCATGACGAGTGCCGGAACCACTCCGATCCGGTGTGCGAGTCCAGTGACACGGTGAGCCACGGAGCGGTGGATACCTGCGATAATATCACATTTGTCGGTTCCCATCGACAGCTGGCTGATAACCTCGCTCTCCGCAAATACGGTACATGTGGAGCTGATCTCGACTCTCTTTTTGGAGAGGGAATCAAGATGACCAAGATCCTGGACCTTTACTTCAAGAACGCCTGCCATTACGTCGAGGAATCTTCCGGTTCCTGCAGCGCACTTGTCGTTCATCTGGAAGTTGGTCATTGCACCGTTGTCAATATGAAGAACCTTAACGTCCTGACCGCCGATATCAATGACAGTGTGAACGTCAGGGAACAGGAAGTAAGCCCCCCTTGCGTGGCAGGATAACTCACTCATCTGTTTGTCTGCAAAATTCATTAAAGAGTTACGACCGTATCCTGTTGCCAGGGTAAAAGCCACATCCTCTTTTTTCATACCTGCGTTTTCCAGCACTGCATCGATCGCGCGCTGTGGGCCGCTGGTACCTGCACCTACATCGATCAGGGATTTCGCTACGATCTCCTCGCCATCCTTCAGCATGATGCATTTGGATGCCGTGGATCCTACGTCGATTCCCAGGGTGTAAATTGCACTCATAATAACCTCCGGGTATACTGAAAATGTAAAATGAAACTGGCTTTGTTATACCAGTATATCCAGGCCAGAGAAAGTACTCCCCTGGCCTGGATACGTATCATTTTACTCTATCCTTCAGTCAGAATCAAGCTTTTTTAAATGTGTTCCACTCACGGATCGCACGCGGTGTTACCATCTGATGGAACGGGCAGATAGACTCCGGATTCTGGTAAGCAGACTCTGTGAATGCCTGGATGTACGGACGGATCTCTGTAAGATCAACGATCTCGTCAGCCATACCCTTGATTGTGCAGTATTTCGGACGGGACTTGTCGTGGTACATCTGGATCATGTCGTTCATCTTGTCGATGATCGGCTGGAGATCCTCGCCGGCCTTCTTAGCCTTAACAAGTTTTCTGGAGTACATAGCGTTTGCTGCTGTCTCACCCGGCATTACATAGTACTCAGAAGCGCCTGTTGCAAGGGAGAATACGTTTGTATCGTTGCCCTGCGGTCCGCCAAGTACGTAGTGAGCAGCTGCGGATGCCTTACGAAGTGTAACCTCTAAGGACGGAAGCTTGGAGTTCTGGATGGAGTAGATCAGAGACTGACCAAGACCAAGAAGCTCAGCCTTCTCAGCGTCATCACCTACATCGATACCAGTTGTATCCTGTAACCAGATCAGCGGGATTCTGTCACGAGCGCAAAGTGTTACGAACTCGTTCATCTTGATCAGGCCCTGACGATATAACTTTCCGCCGATACCAACAGAGTTCTGTTTGTACTCCGGATAGTTCATAAGGAGACCCTGAACGTTTGCTACAACACCAACGAGAAGTCCGTTTACTTTAGCAAGACCTGTTACAACCTCCGGGCCGTAACCGTTCTTGTACTCAGCGAACTCACTGCCGTCGAAGAGACGGCCGATTACATCGTAGATATCGTACGGACGTTTCTGGTTCATCGGGATGATGCTGTAAAGGTCCTCTGCCGGAAGAGCCGGTGCCTTCGGATCATCAACACGGAAGAACTCGAGGTTGTATGCCGGAAGGTAGCTAACGTACTTCTTGATGCCCTCGATTACGCCGTAATCGTTTTCATATACTTCACGGAAGAAACCAGTCTCGTCGTAGTGAACCGGAACGGAACCCGGAGCCGGAACGTGCTTCTTGCCGTTTTCGATCTGTGCTGCGATGATCTGCTCAGCAGACTCTTCGTCAATATATCCCTTCGGGTTCATACCGGAAAGAATACCAGCGCCGCCTACTGCCATGTTTGCCTGGCTGTGTGCGATAAGGATTGTCGGGGAAATGCTGTGGTATCCGCCGCCTGCCGGGTTTGTTCCGTAGATACCTACGATAACCGGAACACCAAGCTGGTTTAACTCAGCGTTACGGAAGAACGGTGTACCGCCGCCGCGTCTGTTCGGGTAAACCTTATCCTGGTTCGGGAACTCAACGCCGGAGCAGTTTAACAGATATACGAGCGGAAGGTGGAGCATCTTAGCTGCATCGGAAGCACGCAGAAGGTTGTCTGCCTGTCCCGGTACCCATGCGCCGGCCATCTTCTTGTTATCGGAAGCGATGATGTAAACCCATTTTCCGTTTACACGGCCAAGTCCGTTAAGAATGTTTGTTGTACCGAACTTGTTGCCTTCCGGGTTGTAAAGGCTGTTTAACGGGCACCATGTTCCCTCATCAATGAGAGCGTTGATACGCTGCATTGCGGAGAGCTGTCCGCGCTCGTTTAACTTCTCTTCTGTTGTGATACCAGCTGCAAGAGCTTTCTCGATGGACTCATGGATGTCAGCCTCTACGGCTTTGATCTCTTTTGCGTTCTCGTCATTTACATTTACCAGCTCTTTACCAACAGTAGGCATTTCCTGGAAATATTTCGGCATGGAAAAGTAACCCATGTTCTTCCTCCTTATATATACGCGATCGCTGCGGTCAGCGGTTTTTGCCAGTCACTGACCGCGGCATGATTATATTTTAAATGATCGTTTCGATTACTTTGTTTCCTTCGGAACTTTGATGAAAGCCTGACCTGGGTCGATCTCTTCACGAATTACGCGAATGATCTCCGGATCCGGACCTTCCATAAGCTGAGCTCTTGTGGTATCGATCTCGAAACCTGTGTTCTCCTGAACCATTTCCGGAGAGGAGAATGGATAGTAGTAAGCAAGGTACATTCTCTTGGTCTCTTCGTCGAACTTCATGATACCAAGATCTGTAACTACCATCTGCGGTCCGCGGTTGCCCGGAAGACCTGCTCTCTCACGTCCGCCAGGGCCGTCCATCCAGCCGCAGCTTGTGATGTAGTCAACATGCTCCATGAATCTTCTCTTCTGGTGCTGCATCATAATGATGGTGTTGCAGAATGTAGCGATACCGTTAGCTCCGCCGGAACCTGTGAAACGTGTTGTCGGCTGAACGTAGTCGCCCTTACCGAAGATACATGTGGAGTTAACGTTACCATACGGGTCGATCTGAGCGCCGCCGATGAAAGCGATCATACGGTCAACGTCATGAAGCCACTCATTTGCCTCGAAGCCTACGAAACGAACGTTCGGCCACTGTACTGCACAGTGAGCCATGAAACGGTTATCACCTACGGAACGCGGTACCTCTACCGGTGAGCAGTCCATAAGTCCGCTCTCTACGATCGGGTGGCAGCTCGGGCAAACCACACGCTTCGCAAGGGAAGCACCGATTAACGGAAGACCGGTACCAACGATAACGATCTGGTTCTCTTTAATGTTTTTTGCGATGGCATAAGCCTGCATTTCCTGCTTTGTATACTTTGTATAATCAGCCATTTTTGAATTTCCCTCCCTCAATTAGTGTCTGGTAGAATAGCCAAGATGCGGCTCATTCTTAAGGTTCATGAGGCGAGCGCCGCCAAGGACATTAAGAAGATCATCCTGATCCTTGCAGCCGTATACATATTTCTGGAGGTAATCCTTGAAGGTCTCCGGAATCTTTGTGCCATTAGCAGCATCCTCTGCAGCCTGTTTTGCAACTTCTGCAGCCTTTGCAAGCTTCTCGTCTTCCGGTTTAGCAGCAGCAGCCTTCTCAGCCTTTGCAGCAGCCTTTGCGAGCTGTGCCTTAGCATCCTCAGCATCAAGGTACTTGGAAGCCTTATCGTACTCCTTAAGTCCCTTATCATCATCATCATAGTAGCCATAGCACTGTGCCGGCCATGCACCGTACGGAGCACGAACAACAGCGTCTACGCACTCGCCGAAGATTCTTGTCTTTGTAGGATCACGGCGGATGTACTCGTCACTTACGATCTCCTCGCATGTAACGATCGTGCGTTTTGCAGCGATAGCGATATCAACATCGTGGAACTCATCACCATCGATAATACAGGTTCCATCCGGAGATGCCTGCTGTACATGGATGATCGCGCAGTCAAGCTTCGGAACCGGAACAGCAAGAAGTTTCTCGCCCGGCTCAAACGGGTTCTCGATATCTACGCATTTGAGGTTGTCAACGCCTTCCATTGTTTTTCTCTTCTCTTCGCTGATGCCCCAGAATTTAACAAGGCCGGAACCCTGCATCATTCTTACCGGGAGATACGGAAGACCAAGAGAAGCTGCGTGAAGCTGTAACATAAGAACGTCCTGGGAGTAGTCCTCATATGTAAGCTCACCTTTCTCGATTGCAGCACGGAAACGACGTGCAACGTTTGTATACCCAGAGTTTGCTGTGTAGCAGTTGATGTAAGCTCTTACACGACCCTCACCGATTAAGGAGTCCCAGTCTCCGCCTGCCGGGCCGGACCAGCCTACAAAACCAGTTTTACCCTGACGAAGGATCTCGTAAACAGCAGCATACGGTTTACGGTTTGTTGTAAATCCGCCGAGGCAGAGTACATCGTTATCATGTACGTACTTCTCTACGGCGTCGTGTAATGACATAACTTTATTAGCCACAATAAAGCCTCCTTTATTTATATTTGCAGTTAAAAGGCCTGCCTGTTCTCTTCAGACAGGCCTGAACTGCTTTTTAGTTCCTGTAAAAATATACCATGTTATGAAACGGATTTCAACTTCGATTCCATTTCTGGAATGGATTTTATCAAGATTTGAACATCAGCATGAAGTAACCGGCTGCTACTGCAGAACCGATAACACCAGCTACGTTCGGGCCCATAGCGTGCATCAGAAGGAAGTTGGTCGGGTTCTCTTTCGCACCAACTGTCTGAGAAACACGGGCTGCCATCGGAACTGCAGATACACCTGCGGAACCGATTAACGGGTTGATCTTACCGCCTGTGATCGCGCAGAGAACTTTACCAAGCAGGATACCACCGACTGTCGCGAAAGCGAAAGCAAGAAGACCCATAGCGATGATGGCAAGTGTCTGGACACGAAGGAAGATCTCACCATTTGCTGTAGCACCTACGGTTGTACCGAGCATGATCGTAACCATGTTGCAGAGTGCGTTCTGTGCAGTATCGGAAAGTCTTCCGGTAACGCCGGACTCACGGAACAGGTTACCGAGCATCAGCATACCAAGAAGCGGTGCTACGGACGGAAGAAGCAGGGAGCAGAACAGAACAACGAATACCGGGAAAACGACTTTCTCGACTTTGCTGACTTTTCTTAACTGCTTCATAACGATCTGACGCTCTTTCTTTGTTGTGAGGAGCTTCATGATCGGCGGCTGGATCAGCGGGATCAGAGCCATATAGGAATATGCGGCTACAGCGATCGGAGCTACAAGATCCGGAGCCAGGTTGTTTGCGATATAGATCGCGGTCGGGCCATCGGCACCACCGATGATACCGATTGCTGCGCACTCACCCGGTGTGAAAAGTCCGGTTGCATTTGCGAGTGCAAATGCAACATAGATACCGAACTGAGCGGCTGCACCGAGAAGAAGGCTGACCGGGTTCGCGATCAACGGACCGAAGTCTGTCATCGCGCCGACTGCCATGAAGATCAGGCACGGGAATAAGCTGGACTTAACGCCCATGTACATAATTCTTAACACACCGGACTGATACCAGTGATCTGCCTCATTCATAAGACCTGCAAGCGGAAGGTTCGCAAGGAACATACCGAATGCGATCGGGAGCAGAAGGAGCGGTTCAAACTGCTTCTTGATTGCAAGATATAATAAAACGAAGGATACAAGGAGCATAACACCCTGCTGCCAGGTGATTGCGGCGAAACCTGACTGAGCGAGGAGCTCCGAGAAAACTGAAAGTATATTCACGTGTGGCACCTCCCGCTTAGTTTAAGGTAACCAGAACTGCACCTGTCTCAACGGAATCGCCTGTGCTTACATTGATAGCTGCAACAGTTCCTGCTGCCGGAGCAACGATCTCTGTTTCCATCTTCATAGCTTCCATAACGATTACGCACTGACCGTAGCTTACTGCGTCACCGACTTTAACCTTGATGTCAAGGATCTTACCTGGCATCGGAGCTTCTACTGTCTGTCCACCTGCGGACGGAGCTGCTGCCGGTGCTGGAGCCGGAGCCGGTGCCGGAGCTGCCTTCGGTGCCGGTGCTGCTGCCGGAGCCGGAGCTGCCTTCGGTGCCGGTGCTGCTGCGAGGATCGGTGCCGGTGCGCTTACCTGCGCGCCTCTGTCAAGCGGTCTGTACTCGTCTACTCTCTCGATCTCAACTTCATACTTTTTTCCGTTTAATGTTGCAACGTATTTCATTTCTTTTAATACATCCTTTCCTTTTTTTGCGTGCAGCTGATTCATATTCGCATAGCTGCTTTTACTTTTACATTTGGGTCTTTTACAGTTCCTTGATACTTACTACACGGAACTCTTCCCCGGACAATCTTGCTTCCTCACTGACTGCCGCGAGAAGCACTGCATAGGATTCCTCATCGATAGCCGGAGCCGGTGCTGCAACTGCCGCAGCTGCCTTTGGCGCACTCTCCTTAAATAATGTACCGATGACCTTAGAGATAATGATAACCGCGATTGCGAGCACTGCAAGTGCTGAGAATACGACTAACAATCCAACGAGTGAAATGACAATCGAATCCGCAACGGTCATACCGCCTGTCCACATATACTTACCGCACCTCCTTCGTTTCGTTTCATTTAAGAAACTTTTGTTGGTTAGTTATTCCGTATTGTGAAATGCATTCCACATTTTTCTCGACGCATAAGGGTACTTGACAAATCAGCACCCATAATCACCTTGTTTCTATGCAGTTTTCACAATATCGTAATTTGAGTATATCAGCTTTCTGCGCAAATGTCAACAAAGCCGATTGAAAAAAATATATCAAATATACTAATTCAACGTGATATAAAGACAAGTACAGCTTATGTCCTTATATCGGCAAACCTACTCTGTTAGTACTGTTTTCCAGTCCTGACCGTTCCGTTTTCACTGCTGTCCCGGCACATTCCTGCGCCGGAGTACTTCGCTTGCGACAGTCTTCAGCTTCGTGCGAGTTCGCAAAAACCGCCCGTCAACTCCTGCATGATATGCATGAATCGACGGGCGGTCACAGTCTCAGATATGGTTCCCGATTTACGGCTGTTTTCCAATATAAGCAAGGATTCCGCCGTCGACGTAGAGGATATGTCCGTTCACGAAATCAGATGCCTCAGATGCGAGGAATACCGCCGGTCCCTTTAAGTCCTCGACAGTCCCCCATCTCGCTGCCGGTGTCTTCGCGATGATGAACTGGTCAAACGGGTGACGGGAGCCGTCCGCCTGGCGCTCTCTTAGCGGCGCCGTCTGGGATGTCGCGATATAGCCAGGTCCGATGCTGTTGCACTGGATGTTACCAGAGCGATCTTTCCTTCCAGGGAAAACATGTTTTTCTTATCCATTTTGTCTGTTTCCTTTCTCTCTATAAATAATAAGGTATCGATCATCCTGCCGTCATCCGTTCTTTCGTTCAGGATATCTTATTTTAAATCTGTAGGAGTGATCGTGTCCATATCGTCAAACTCCTGGTTCTCTCCGCCCATCGCCCAGATGAAGGTGTAGTTGGAGGTTCCGGCTCCGCAGTGGATGCTCCATGACGGGCTGATCACCGCCTCCTCATTCTTCATGACGATGTGTCTCGTCTCCGTCGGCTCACCCATAAAATGCATGACCACCTGGTTCTCCGGAACTTCAAAATACATATAGATCTCCATGCGGCGCTCATGTGTGTGGCACGGCATGCTGTTCCAGACACTGCCCGGTTCCAGGGCCGTCATTCCCATGGACAGCTGGCATGTTTTTAAAACGTCCGGATGGATAAACTGGTTGATGACTCTCTTATTGGACGTGTTAGAGTCACCGAGCGGACGTTTCGCAGCATCCTTTAAGGTGATGAGTCTCGTCTCGTAAGATGTGTGGGCCGGCGCACTCACCATATAGAATTTTGCCGGAGCATTTTCATTGTCGCTGGCAAAAATCACTTCTTTCGTACCTTTTGTGATGTAAAGGCAGTCTTTATAATCAAGATGGTACTCCACCCCATCGGCTGTGATCGATCCGGAACCGCCGATGTTGAAGATCCCGATCTCACGGCGCTCTAGGAAGTAATGAGTCCCGAAGTTTTTCCAGCAATCGATCCCTTTTTCGATGGAAACATGTTCTTTCACCGGCATGCAGCCCAGTGTCACCATGCGGTCTACATGAGAGTAGACAGATACCACCTCGTCCGGGCGGTAGAGATCCTAGATCAGGAACTCATTTCTCAGTTCTTCTGTCGTGTAGCGTTTTACATCTCTCTGATTTGCGGAATAGCGAATATGATATTGTGGTCAGAAGTCCGCTCCTATCTCCGCAGACAGACCTACAGAAAGCATCGGAACTCCTGACCCTGACAGCATTCTATGCAGAACGACAATTTTTGTCATCCTATCTGACTTTTTTCACGGCGTACCGGAGTGCTCCGACGCCAAAAAGTGCCAGAAGGAAAGCGTCCAGCACCAGGAACATGATCGCCGCCTGGAAGCCCAGCCTGTCCGCAAGGACTCCGATCACCTGCGGGGTCAGGATCCCGCCTAGGGAACCGATCCCCGTAAACACCGACATTCCAAGCGGGGAATTTCCCATGAGATCGCCGGTAAAGGCCGTCGTTGTCGGGAATGCGCCCGCCATGCCAAGACCGAGAAGAACCAGGGCTGCCACCGCCATCGCCGTATTGCCTGCGAATACAAGGATCAGCACCGAGGCAAACTGAAGAACGGAGATCACAGCCAGGATCTTTGCCGGCGGCACATTCTTCGAGATCGAAGCGATCACGATCCTGCCGATCATGATCATGATCCAGGTTACAGACACCATAACGGTCGCGAGACTTGCGGACATAAATCCGGTGCTCTTTAAATAGGTAACAAACCACCCGTTTACGGAGTTTTCAAGTCCCATATAGAAGAACAGTGCGCCGACTGCCAGGAGAAATCCTGTATTTTTTAAGAACCAGAGCTTGTCCTTCTGTCCTGATGCCGGACCATTCTCCTCTCCTGCCGGTTTCTTTTCTTCCTTTTCGATCTTGCGGTAATCCATCGTCGCATAAGAAACAACGATGAGAACCGTGAGGACTGCAAGAAGCTGTAAGATCGTCTTCCAGTTCATCCCCGCACCCATAAGGATCATGGTGACAAACGGGGACAGGAACGCGCCCACCGCATACCACATGTGGAGCAGGTTTAAATATTTGTTGGAGCTCCCCGTCACCTGACGGATCGCGTGGTTATTGATGATCGTGATCATTCCCTTTGTAATACCGATGAGAAAGATCATCACATAGAGAACCGGGACCGGAAGTCCGAATGTAAATAAAAGCAGGCAGACCGGATACGGGATCGCGAGGACCACGACAGCCATCTTCTGGGACATCATCCCGCAAAATACCGGGTAGACCAGGCTGGAACATAAGTTTCCGATCGCCAGGAACGACAGCAGACCGCCCGCCGCCGTAAAGCTCAGGTTTCTCTCTTCGATCAGGTTTGGCAGGATGACTCCGAAGATCAGGATGACCATTCCGCTGATAAAATAAGCCAGATAACAGTGATCGATCACCGACCGCCTGTCTTCTCTCGTGATTTCCATCATATGTGTTCTCCCCCAAAAAGCTTCTGAAAGGCGCCGCAGTGACCGGATCCTCTCCGCTTTATTGTTAATTTTTCTCCATATTTTTCCATCATATCACCTTTTTTCCGTCAAGACAAGGAGGATTTCCCCTGATATTCCATCTTGTGGAATTTTTATACTATTATTTTGTAAGAATTTTCCACTCCGAAAATTCCGCAGGATACTTTTCGCTGTGGATTTTCTGGTCTGAAAATCCGTAATTCGTTGACACTCTCCCCGACTTACTATACAATAAGAGGAAACAGTGTCTGCCGCCTGCCATTTCCGGCAGTTTCCGGCAGTTTCTCCCGTCTCTGCGGAGAGGGGGCAAAATAAGGAGGATAAAAGGTATTATGAAGGACATAAAGAAGGTGACGTTGATCGGTCTCGGCGCGATGGGGGTATTTTTTGCGCCGCGTATTTCAGAAAAACTTGGGGCTGATTTCCGGATCCTCGCGGATGGTGCGAGAAAAGAGCGCCTGGAGCGAAAAGGTGTGACCGTCAACACGATCAATTATCGCTTTCCGATCATCACCCCGGATGTAGAGGGAGATCCGGCAGATCTCGTCATCATCGCGGTAAAAGGATATGATCTGGAGCAGGCGATCAAAGATATCAGAAATCAGGTCGGAAAGGACACGATCATCCTCTCCGTATTAAACGGTGTCGAGAGCGAAAAGCAGGTTGCAGCTGTCTATGGAGAAGAACATGTCCTGTATTCCTACATGCGGATCAGCATTGTCATGAAGGACGGAAAGACAGAGTTCGATCCTCACAAGGGTTCGATCCACTTCGGGGATCTGAAGAATGATCCGGAACACTATTCCGAGAATGTTCTCGCAGTAAAGAATCTGTTCGATCTCTGCGGGATCGACTATAAGGTCGATGCAGACATGTTAAAAGGCATCTGGTTCAAATTCATGTGCAATGTCGCCGAAAATATGACCTGTGCAATGTTCGGCGTTCCGTTCGGCGCTTTCCAGAAGAGCGATGACGCCAATTATTTCCGTCACAAAGCCATGTGGGAAGTGATCCATGTCGCCAATAAACTTGGAATCGACATTGGTCAGAACGAGATCGACCGCCAGGAGCACACGATCGGACGTCTTCCATATGAAAATAAGCCGTCCACACTCCAGGATCTGGAAACCGGAAAGCATACGGAAGTCGATATGTTTGCCGGTACCGTTGTACGTCTCGGGAAAGAACTCGGCGTTGAGACTCCGGTCTGCGAGTGTTTCCTTCATGGGATCCATCTGATCGAGGACCGGATGTTCGGAGTTATCTAAGTCTCATACTTCTGCATGTTTAAAGCTGTCCGCTGTTTGTTTCTGCGGACAGCCTTTCTTTTTGTTTTTCTCTTTTCTGCTTCTTTTTCATCCTGTTTTCCCGGCAAAACCTTATTTTATTAGTTCTTTGGGCAATACTGAAAACAACCTTGCATTTCCCGACGGACTGTATTATATTAAACATATGAACGATGGTTCATATGTTTATGTATAAATAGATTGCAAATATAATTCTTAGGAGGCCGACTCTATGGATGAATTAGAAAGAACCAAGCAGGAACCGGATGAGCATGAAGCTGAAGAATGCTGCTGCGGACACCATCATCACCACGATGAGGACCACTGCTGTGGACACGAACACGGCGAGCATCATGACGCACATCACGACGAGCACCATGAACACGAACACTGCGGCTGCGGACACCACCATCACCACGATGGCGAGGACCACTGCTGCGATGATGACGATGATGACGATTGCTGTGGACATGAGCACGGCGAGCATCATAACGAGCACCATGAACATGAACAGTGCAGCTGCGGACACCACCATCACCACGATGGCGAGGACCACTGCTGCGATGATGACGATAATGACGATCACTGTGGACATGAGCACGGCGAGCATCACGAAGGTCACGAGGAACACCACCACGCTTCCACTCCGAAATCTGAGTGCATCGTCTACGTGATGAAAAACATCGACTGTGCAAACTGTTCCGCAAAGATCGAAAAAAAGATCCAGGAACTCCCGGAAGTCGATGACTGTATCCTAACGTTTGCGACAAGGCAGCTCCGTGTCTACTCTTCCGAGGGCACCAAACTTCTCCCGAAAATGCAGGCGATCGCCGATCAGATCGAACCCGGAACCATCATCGAGGTCCGCCCGAAGAATCCAAAGGCTGTCTGCACAGTCTATGTGATGAAAAACATCGACTGCGCGAACTGTTCCGCAAAGATCGAGAAAAAGATCCAGGAACTCCCGGAAGTCGACGATTGTATCCTGACGTTCGCGACAAGACAGCTCCGTGTCTACTCTTCCGAGGGGACAAAGCTTCTCCCGAAGATGCAGGAGATCGCTGATCAGATCGAACCTGGAACCGTCATCGAGATCCGTGAGGAAGGAAAGCCGTCCTCCGACACCCACGACGACAAACACGACCACGATATTCCGGAGCTGCTCGCCGGAGCTGCTTTATTTATCATCGGTGAGCTTCTCTCCCATTCGATGCCGCCGGTATCGATCGGCTGTTTTGTGATCGCCTATCTGATCCTCGGACGTGAAGTCCTCCTCACCGCACTCAAGAACATGAAGTCCGGCCATGTCATGGACGAAAACTTCTTGATGAGCGTTGCAACGATCGGTGCGTTCGCGATCGGTGAATTCGGCGAGGCGGTCGGCGTTATGCTCTTCTACCGTGTCGGTGAAGCGTTCGAGCACCGCGCAGTCGAGAAGAGCCGCAGTCAGATCATGGAAGCCGTCGATCTCCGCCCGGAGACTGTTCTTCTGGATGAGAACGGCACTGTCCGGGAGATCCCGGCCGGTTCTGCCGCCGTTGGAAATATCGTGCAGATCCGCCCCGGCGACCGCATCCCTCTCGACGGAGTCGTTGTCGAGGGCGAGAGCCGCATCGATACCTCCCCGATCACCGGAGAGCCGGTTCCGGTATCCGTAACAGTCGGAAGCACCCTGACCTCCGGCTGCGTCAATACCTCCGGTCTCTTAAAGATGCGCGTGGAAAAAGAGCTCTCCGAGTCCATGGTCACAAGGATCCTGGATTCTGTAGAGAACGCTGCAGCCAGCAAGCCACAGGCGGAACGCTTTATCACAAAATTTGCACGGGTATACACCCCGTTCGTCGTTGCTCTCGCAGCAGCGACCGCGATCATTCCGTCCCTGATCACCGGAAACTGGTCCCACTGGATCTACACAGCGCTTACCTTCCTGGTAATCAGCTGTCCATGTGCCCTCGTTTTAAGCGTACCGCTCGCATTCTTCTCCGGGATCGGCGCCGGATCCAGAAAAGGGATCCTCTTTAAAGGCGGGATCGCCCTGGAAACACTGAAAAATGTAAAGACCGTCGTCATGGATAAGACAGGAACCATCACAAAGGGCAATTTCATTGTCCAGGACATTGTTCCTTCCGCAAATTACACAGCAGCCGAAGTCCTTCAGGCTGCAGCTGCATGTGAGACCGCTTCCACCCACCCGATCGGCACAAGCATCCTTCTCGCAGCAAAAGAGCAGGATCTGAGCCTCGAAAACCCGGCACAGCTTGAAGAGATTTCCGGAAAGGGCATTCATGCCAGACTTTCCTGTGGAGATGTCCTCTGCGGAAACAGAAAGCTCCTGACCGAGTTCAACGTGGACTGCGGTACTTACGATGAAAACGGAGCCGTCACCACCGTTTATGTAGCGATCAATGGTACTTTCGCCGGAACGATCCAGATCTCCGACACGATCAAGCCGGAGGCAAAGGATGCGATCAGGACATTAAAATCCATGGGGATCCGCTCCGCAATGCTCACCGGTGACGGGGAAGCCGCTGCCGAAGCTGTTGCGGATGCTGTCGGGATCGACCATGTTTATGCAAAGCTTCTCCCTGCCGACAAACTGGAAATCCTGCAGAAACTCCGCGCCGAGAGCGGCAGCGCGATGTTCGTCGGCGATGGGATCAATGACGCACCGGTTCTCGCAGGCGCCGATGTCGGAGCTGCGATGGGCAGTGGTGCGGATGCCGCGATCGAAGCTGCTGATGTCGTATTTATGACTTCCAGTATGGATGCGATCCCGACCGCGATCAGGATCGCAAAGAGCACCGGCGCGATCTCCAACCAGAACGTTGTGTTCGCACTCGCAGTAAAGGCACTCGTCATGGTACTGGGACTCATGGGAATCGCCTCCATGTGGCTCGCCGTGTTCGCCGATACAGGAGTGGCGATCCTCTGCGTATTGAATTCCATCCGGATCCTGTACAAAAAATAAAGCAGGAAATTCCATCTGGATTTCCCCCTAATCATTAAAAAGCTCTGAAGAACCTTTTCACATTGTTCTTCAGAGCTTTTTCTTATGCCCGATCATATTTTCACATCTTCGTCTGGTTTCAGGCAGATATCTTTCACGGTCCGGACTTTTTCACGCAGTCTCCGCTTCTTCGCCCGGATCTGCACTCTTCTATTTCAGCATTCCCATCACCACGACTGCCACAAACAACACGCACATGCACCCGATAAAGATATCGATCGTCCGGACCGACACGTTGATCTTATCGTACATGCGCTCCTTGATGGATCTGTTTTTCAGCCTCTCATTCTCCTCCTGAAGCCGTTTATTTTCTTCAGCGAGTTCTTCCAGGCTCTTTTCCTTCAAGGTCTCCACAGCCTCTTTGGCGGCCTCAGCCACAGTCTCAGCCTCCCCCATCTTCTCCATCTCTTCTTCCATCCTCTCACCTCCAGCTTTTTCCGGATTCACACAACAGCAACAAGTGAAAACACACTTTGCGAGTTTCCCCTTGTTATCGCGACAGTCGCTAAGGTCCGCGCAAGCGTGGACTTTGGCTCGTTGTTCGCGTAAACAAAGAACGGGCTTCGGAACTCATCCGCCGCCCGTTCTCTCAAACTGCCTGACAACAGTTTCTTTATTACTTCTTTGCAATGTACTTTCTGATATCGAGTGCGATCGCAACTACGATAACGATACCCTGTGCAATGTACTGGTAGTTTGTATCTACTCCTAAGTACTGTAAGCAGGTCTTTAAGATCTCGAATACAAGGACACCGATGAGAACACCGGAGATACGTCCGATACCACCGTTTACGGATACGCCGCCGATGGTGCAGGCTGCGATAGCCTCAAGCTCCCATCCGTTACCCATGTTGACGGAGGAACCACCGGATTTCGCTCCTACAAGGAAGCCGCCCAGTGCGTAAAGAGCTGCAGCTGTCATGTAGATGATGATCTTTGTCTTCTTTGTGTTGACACCAGAAACCTCTGCGGACTGCTCGTTGCCGCCGATCGCATACATGTATTTTCCATGAGGAGTCATGTTGTAGATGAACCACATAACAAGACCAACCGCAAGGGCGATCAGGAACAGGTACGGAATCGCACCAAAGAGTTTACCTTTTGCTACTGCTGTGTATGCGTTGTGATAACCGCCGATCGGGGTTGCGTTTGTGTAAACAAGGCAAACACCGTAAACGATAAGCTGCATACCAAGAGTTCCGATGAAAGCCGGAACCTGTAAGTAGGAAATTACGATACCATTGATGAAACCAAAAATACAGCAGACTGCAACGCAGATCAGAAGAACCGCGAGAACCCATAACGGCCATGCGTTTCCGAAGTCCGGAAGGTTCTGGAAAAACTTACCGCTGTAATCCGGTTTCTGAAGTAATGTACCTGCTAAGCAGGCAGAAAGACCAACCATACGTCCTGCGGAAAGATCTGTACCTTTTGTAATCAGGCATCCGGAAACGCCGCAGGCGATGATGAATCGCGGCGCTACGTTTAACGCAATATTGATCAGGTTGTTGCGTGTGAAAAATGTAGGCTGTTTGATTGCAGTAAACACTGCAAGTAATAAAAGGACGACGATGATTCCATTATTGATAAGGAAATCTTTTGCATTTATTTTTTTCGCTGTCATGACTGAACCTCCCTGTAATCTACTTGTTTTCCTTGCCGCTTAAAGTAAACTTTGTGGCGAAGGACATGATCTTCTCCTGAGTTGCGTCTTCTCCTTCCACCTCACCGGTAATGTGACCGTTGCACATTACGATGATTCGGTTGGACATACCGATCAGCTCCGGCATCTCCGACGAGATCATAATAATGGATTTGCCCTGTTTTACGAGATCGATCATGATCTGGTAGATCTCATACTTGGCTCCGACATCGATTCCTCGGGTCGGCTCATCCATGATCAGGATATCAGGATTGTTTGCAAGCCATCTTGCGATAATTACTTTCTGCTGGTTACCACCGGAGAGAGACTGGATCAGGGTCTTTCCGCTCGGTGTCTTGATCTTTAATTTCGCGATGCTGTCCTTTACGACCGCGTCAACTTCTTTCCTGTTGATCTTGCCCATATGGGTGTAGTTTTTGTAGGAAGCCATCGCCGTATTATCATTGATGCTCAGGCATCCGAAAATACCGTTACCACGGCGGTCCTCTGTAATCATTCCCACGGAACTGTTGATCGCATCCTGCGGTCTCTTGATGTGGGCCTCTTTTCCGAGGATCTCAACGGTACCGCTCTCAATGTGGCGCATTCCGAAGATCGCTTCCATAAGCTCTGTTCTCTGTGCGCCGACAAGTCCGCCGAATCCTAAGATCTCGCCTCTCTTTAACTCGAAAGAGCAGTCCTTAAAGGAATTCGGTAAGATACTTGTCAGGTGGCTGACCTTGAGCACTGTCTCATCCGTCCGGTAATCTTCCTTCGGCGGATAAACGTTGTTTAACTCACGTCCAACCATCTGTTTTACGATCTCCTCATCGGAGATATCTTCGATCGCCCAGGTTCCAACGTATGTACCATCTCGCATGATCGTGATATCGTCGGAGATCTGGCGGATCTCAGCCATCTTGTGGCTGATATATATCATAGAAACACCTCTGGACTTCAGATCTCTGATGATCCGGAATAATGCCTCTACCTCGTTATCAGTCAGGGAGGACGTCGGCTCATCCAGAATTACAAGATTTGCGCTCTGGCTGACCGCTTTTGCGATCTCTACTGACTGCATCTGTCCGATTGATAATGTGCCGAGTTTCGCTTTCGGGTTAAAATCCATCTTAACGTCCCGAAGCCATTTCTCAGCTTCGCTGTTCATCTTCGCGTGGTCAACGACCTTGACCGGTCCGAAGTTTTTCATCGGATAACGTCCAAGATACATATTCTCAGCAATGGAGCGTTCCGGAATCGGCTGAAGCTCCTGGTGAACCATGGCGAGTCCCTTTTTGAGCGCGTCATCCGGGTTTGCGATCTCCGTCTTCACTCCGTCGATATAGACTTCGCCTTCATCCATCTTGTAAATTCCGAAAAGACATTTCATCAGTGTCGATTTACCGGCACCGTTTTCTCCCATCAGTGCGTGGACCGTTCCGGGGCGGACCCGTAAGTTTACTCCGTCAAGTGCTTTAACACCTGGGAAGGTTTTTTTGACTCCTCTCATTTCGAGTCTGTACTGTTCTGCCATCCCAAAACTCCTTTCAGATACACTCCCCCGCATCTCCGGGTGGCATATTTTTTAAGTTTTAAGTTCAGAGAACCGGGTGTGCCAGACACACCCGGTTCTCATTTGTTACAGTATCAATTACTTTAACATATCAAGGATTTCCTGAGCGTTATCCTGAGTAACCTTCTCGTAGTTGACCATGTTGACAGCATCAACCTTCTCGCCGCCTAAGAACTTAACAGCGATATCGCTTGCAGCCTGAGCCTGTGCGAAGTGGTTATTGAATACAGTACCTGTCTGTTTGCCGTCGATTACGTTCTGAACAGCCTCTGTAAGAGCGTCAACGCCTACAAGGTAGATATCCTCGTTAACTTTACGTCCTGCTGCTTCGATTGCCTGTAAAGCACCAAGTGCCATAGCATCGTTGTTGCAGAAGATAACCTCGATCTTGTCGCCGTACTGAGTTAAAGCATCCTGTGCGATCTGCTGAGCCTTAGCCTGATCCCAGTCACCACGCTGTTTTAAGAGTTCCTCAACTTCTACGCCTGCATCTGTAAGAGCCTTAACAGAGAACTCTGTTCTGTACTGAGCATCTACGTTCTCCGGATCGCCCTGGATCATGATGTAGGAAACTTTGCCGTCGCCGTTGATATCGCCCTTGTTTGCTGTCTCAAGGATCTCTTCGCCCTGGTATGTACCGGACTGTCTAGCGTCGCAGCCTACGTATGTAGCGTTGATGCCTTCAGATTCCCATCTCTGCTCTTCTGCCTCATCCGGCTCACGGTTGATGTAAACAACCGGGATACCAGCTTCGTTACACATATCTGTGATCTCCGGTGCGGAAGAAGCCTGTACAAGGTTTAAGATCAGAACATCATATTTCTGTGTGATGAAGTTCTGGATCTGGTTTGTCTGCTCTGCCTGGTCACCCTTACCATCCTGAACAACTACGTTCTCAGCCTTGAATCCAAGGTCTTCTGTTAAGTAGCGGACTAACTCTGTTCTGTAAAGAGTCATGAAGTTATCGTCGAACTTGTAGATGCTGATGCCGACTTTCTTGTCTGCTACATCTACAGTTCCAGCTGCCTCAGCTGCAGTTGTTGCTGCTTCGGATGCTGCCTCAGAAGCTGCTGCGGTTGTAGCTGCCTCGGTAGCCGCTGCTGTTGTTGCTGTTGTGGAAGAGCTTCCGCATCCTGCTAAAGACAGGGCCATCATGGAAGCCAGTGCCATTGCTGTTACTTTCTTTGTCATTCTCATGTTTTTGAATCCTCCCATTCAAAAAATAATTTTGACCGTTTAGGCATTTTCCCTTAACGACAAGTTAATTATAGCTTGTCTTTGTGCATTTTTCCATACTTTTTTTTATGATAAATTATTGAAATTCTTTGATTTATGTAAAAAAACCACAATTTTTTGTCATATCACGGCAGAAAAACGCTTAATTGGCACTACCAGTCCCGGATCCAGGGCTGCTTTTCCATCAACTTTTACAAATGGATCCGGATCAGTTTGCGACCATATGCTGCGGGCACCAGAAGTATTTTTCCTGTGTGACCTCTTTTCCCATCGCCAGTTCCTCCGCCGTGTCAAAGATCCGCTTCGCATAAGCCTCCCTGTCCGATTCCACCGTTCCGAAAAGTTTTCCCTCGCGGAATGCCTCCTGACCGGCCGGAGTCCCGTCGATCCCGACGAGTTTGATCGTCCCGGCCATGATCCCCTCCCGCTCGATCGCATCGATCGCCCCGAGCGCCATATCATCGTTGTTGCAGATCACAAGTTCGATCTCATCCCCGTAATCGGAAAGCCATTCTTCCATGAGTGCAGACGCCTGGTTTCTCTCCCAGTTCGCGATCCCGCTCGTGATCCTCCGGATCGGGACACCGCCGTCCTTTAAGGTCTGGACCGACCACTCCGTCCGGATCAGGGAATCCTGGTGGTTCGTCTCCCCCTCAAGAAGGACGTATGAGACGACCCCGTCCCCATTCCGGTCAAGGGATGCCGGATTCTTCCGGTAGGCATCAACGAGGATCTGCCCCTCAAGGACCGCCGACTCTTTCGCATCCGCCCCAACATAATAGAGTTTTTCCCAGCGGTTCATATCCTCCGACACAGGTTCCCGGTTGAAGAACACGATCGGGATATCCGCCTCCATCGCTTTGTCGATGACACCGGAAGCTGCCGAGCGGTCAACCATGTTCACACAGAGTACATCACAGTTTAAGCCGATCATCCGCTCCGCCTGGCTGTTCTGGGTCATCTGGTTTCTCTTCGCATCCCGGACATCCAGGGTTACCCGGATCCCCGTCTCCTGTTCATACTCCTTTGCATCCTGCTCCATGGAACTCCGGAGTGTCCCGATAAACGTATCATCCCCGCGGTACAGGAGAACCCCGATCCGGAGAGAAGTCTTTTTTTCTTCCTGCGCACCGTTTTCCAGAGCGGCCCGCCACACGGTGATCCCAAGCAGTGCTGCCGCCGCAAGCGCGACCGTCATGACCGGAAATCTGTTCTTTTTCATTCTGGCATCCTCCTATTCCATCGGATACAGCAATTTCTCATAGGTCCCGCTCTTTAAGATCCCATCATCGATATATTCCGGCGTCAATGTGATCTGTTTCTCATTCCACTCTCCGCCTGCCGCCTGTACGGCTTTTTCCACGCTTAAGTATCCTTCATCAAAGCGGTTCCACGCCATAAGACCGGTGACGATCCCCTTGTCCATCTGGTTTAACAGTTTTGTCGTACTTCCGATCCCGTAAAGCGCTGTTACATGTTCCCGGTACACGCCGCTTCCCTCCAGAATATCCGCGAGATCCGACAGCGCGCCTACATCCATGCCGACTGCCATAAATTTTCCGTTTTCCGGGTACACGGTCCCCTCGATCGTTTTCCGGTAAGTGTCCTCATTTCTCTTCTCGATCAGACTGACTGAAAAGCCGGCCTGGTCGAGCACAGAACGAAGTCCGTCATATGTATCGGTATTTCCCGTGTAGGAAAGTCCTTCCGTAAACAGACAGACCGGAATCTCCGGTGTCTCATTTTCCACGATCTTCTCGCCGAGGCTCCGCCCCATCTCGTAGCGGTCCACCGAGATCGAACATGCGACCGAACTGCTGATCGTCGAAGCGCCGAGAAAGATCACCGGACATCCCGGTGAAATCTCGTCCAGCTGCATGACCGTGTGATCCTCCCGCACCGGTGCGAGGATGATCGCGTTCGTTCCGTCCTTCACTTCGCGCACGATGAGCTCATCCTGCTGTTTTTCATCATTTTCTGCATACAGCGTGATAAAATTCACATCCGCCTGATACTTTTTTTCCGCCATGTTCATGCCTTCGCGGAAATTTCCGTAATAATTGTCGTTCACCTGGTCGACGATCACCGACACCCGGAAGATCTCCTTTTTCTTCTCCTTGATGATCAGATCTGTCGAGGACAGCAGATACAGGATCACCAGCAGGATCACTCCGGCACACCAGCCGATCTTTTCTTTATTTGACATTGATCTTTTCCCCCTCTGCCGTCTCCGAGTAAGGGATCGCCTTCATGTGGATCGTCACGGTCGTCCCCTCGTCAAGCTCCGACTCGATCGAGAGACCGTAATCCGATCCAAAATACAGGCGGATCCTTTCATTGACATTCCGGACGCCGATCCCGGAGCCGCTCTTTGAGGCCACATGTTTTTTTTCGGAGAACATGTTTTCGATCTGCTCCTTCGTCATTCCGAGTCCGTTGTCAGAGACCTTCATATAAAGGTCATCGCCATCCCGGTATACATGGATCCGGATCTCCCCGTCCCCGTCCATGAACTCCATGCCGTGATAGATCGCATTTTCCACAAGCGGCTGAAGGATCAGCTTTACACTCGCAAGATCCATAACCGACTCATCCGCCTCGATCCCGTAGGTAAAGCGATTTTTAAAGCGCATATGCTGGATCGTCAGATAATTTCTCACATGTTCGATCTCATCCCGGACGGTGATGATGCTCTTTCCACGGCTCAGGCTGATCCGGAAAAATCTCGCCAGCGCCGTCACAACCTTCACAGCATCCGCCTGTTTTTCATTCTCGATCATCCAGACGATGATGTCCAGCGTATTGTAAAGGAAGTGCGGGTTGATCTGGGACTGCAGGACGTCGAACTCATTCTTTCGCTTTGATTCATGCTCCGCGACGATGTCATCCATCAGCCGCCGGATCTGGGTCGCCATGTTCTGAATGGATGTGCCGAGATGGCGGATCTCATAGGAGCCGCCCACATAGACATCCGCATTCAGGTTTCCCGCCTCGATCTCGTTCACGGACTTCTCCAGCGCTTCGATCGGGGTCGTGATCCTCGTGGAGATATAGGCGTTGATCACCGCGAGAAGGAAGGCAACAAGCACCACGATAAACGTGATCAGAAGACGCGTCTTCAACGCATTCAGGGTGACTCCGCCCATCGGCGCCGCCCCGATGATCTTCCATCCGGTGTATCCGACCGTCTTGACAGTCACCGCCCGCTTTTTCCCCTGGAACATCTCCTCGTGGATCCCGTCGCGGTAGCCGGCCGCCGCCTCGAGGTTTTCCTCTTCCAGCCCGGAATACAAAAGCTGGGCTTCCGGATGGTAGATCAGATCTCCGTCCGTTCCCATGAGATAGACATAGCCGCCGTTCCCGAGCGTAATCTCATCGAACAACTGTTCCAGACTGTCATAGCGGATATCGATCAAAAGCACGCCCTGTTCCGTGGAGGAACCCTCCGTGATCTCGACCACGCGGGCCGCCGAGATCACCCAGCGGTACTGGTTTTCGCTCACATCAAAGACCCGCTGGACGTGGGGAACCGAAAAATGAAGGTTCTCCGTCTTGCTCAGTGCCGCCCGGAACCACGATTCCTCCGTCGGATCCACACCGGTCTTCAGGCGGGAAGCGGGAACTGCCTCCAGAAGCTCCCCGCTTCTGGAAAACAGGGCGATATTCTCCACATTGTCCTGGTTATTGTCGTAGAGCAGCATCATCTCCCGGTTGACGCGCTCGTTCTCCAGATCCGCATTTTTGATCACGTCGTAATACAGGGAATCGGAAAGCTTCATGATGCCGCGGAGCCACACATCCACCGAGCGGTTCACCTGGTCGATCAGGATCTGATTTTCCTCCTGCATCGTGTCGGACATCTGTTTTGACATCCGGCTGTACAATGACAGTCCGATAAAGATGCTGGCCGCAAGTGCCGTCACCGTAAAGTACACGAAGATCATATAGCGGATACTGGTCCGTTTCAGAAATCCGTTCTCGTTTTCTGGTTTCATACTGCTCTCCCCTGTTTTTATTCACCGCCCTTTAATTTCCGGGTCTGCTTCCCCTGAATTTTGTCGGTGAGACGCCGAATTTCTTTTTAAAAACGTAACTGAAGTAATTCTGCTCCTGATATCCGACCTTCGCGGCGATCACATATGTCTTGTCATCCGTCATGTTCAGAAGCTCCACCGCCTTATTGAGGCGGACGTCCGTCAGATATCCGATGTACGTCTGCCCGGTTGCCTTCTTGAACATCGTTGAAAAATACGCCGGGCTCATATGAAGGATCCGGCAGATCTGTTCGACCGAGAGATCCGGATCCTGATAATTTTCCATAATATACTGCTTGGCGCGTTCCATGCTCTGTCTCGTCGTGTTGTCGCGCTCCTTATTCATCGCGCCGTTGATCTTTAACGCTGCCCCGAGGAGCCATTTTGAGAACGTCTCCCGGTTCATGACCTGGTGGATGATCGTAAACGGATCCGCCCCCACCTTTGAGTCAGCAAAAAGCTCGTCCATCTCCAGATCATACTGCTGGATCAGCTGGACCAGGCAGTTTGCGACGCTCAGGATGTAAGTCTGGTATTGTCTCGCGTGAACCTTCGCGTCCGACATCCGTCCGATGATCCGCGCGGTCACTTCCCGGATCTTTTCCTCCGGCCCGAATTTGACTGCCTGGATCAGTGCTGACTCATCTTCCGAAGTGAACTGAAGTTTTCCGGTGTTCATCGGCTCCACGTCGTTGATATAGATCGTACTGCCGACACCGACGATCGCGCGGTATCCAAGCGCGTCGAGTGCTGACTGGAAAGATTCACAGATCAGTCCAAGCTCCGTCCGGCTGTGACCGATCCCGATCGTGACCGGAATCATTAAGATCTTCCGGATCTCCTTGCAGATGTCGCTCAGGATATCGATCAGTCCGGTCTGGGAGTTTGTCTCATCCACCGCGACGATCCCTGCGATCTCCGCATCCGCCGCCCCCGAGAATGAAAACAGGGAAAAGCGGCAGTAATTTTTCAGATTTTCCTCCAGGATCTGCATCACGGAGATCGGGATCAGGTCCCGCTCCTCATGAAGCGGCAGGATCACCTCGCCGGAGACAGCCGAAAGCTCCGCCTTGACTGCGATCGAGATCCATTTTTTCGCACCTGCCAGCGGGATATCATACTGTTCCAGGCGCTCCGCCACCGTCATCTCATCCATCTGTCGGCTCACAAGATCCTTTAAAAACTGCTCCCTGAGGATCGGCAGACTGCGCTTGTAATTTTCCCGCAGAAGACTCACGTCCCGCTTCTGCTCAATCTCCTCGTCGAGACTCGCCTGGATCTTCTTTAAGATCGCCGTCAGCTCCTCCACATTCACCGGCTTTAAGATATATTCCGTCACATTTAACTTGATCGCCCGCTTCGCGTACTCGAAATCGTCATATCCGGAAAAGATCACAATCTTCATCGACGGATATTTCTGGCGGATCTTCTCCGCAAGCGTAAGACCATCCATATATGGCATCCGGATATCCGTGAGGACAACGTCCGGCTCCAGATTCTCGATCTTCTCCAAAGCGTCCTCTCCGTTCTCCGCATCGCCGACCACGGTAAAGCCTACCGACTGCCAGTCGATCTTTCGGATAATGCTCTTTCGCACTTCTTCCTCGTCATCCACAAGGATAATTCTGTATAAATCCATTTCCTGCTGCTCCTATCTGAACCGGCGGGATTCTTGCGCCGGGTCGTTTTCATGCCTGTTTTCATTTTACTATAGATCCGCACTGTTTGCAAATGGTTCGCTCCCTGCCAGCGCAGCCGGGATCTGTTTCTTTTTCGTTTTAGTTCAGACTGGACAGAGATCTCATGACAAGGTCAATATCCTTATTTTCCAGTTCCTGAATAATATGCAGGTATGTCTTCTGCGTTGTTGTCATACTTGAATGGCCAAGTCTTCTCGCCACACTTGCGATCGAGACACCGGTAAACAACAATAGTGAGGCATGTGTATGGCGCAGACCATGGATCGATATGACCGGGATCTTACACTTTTTGCAATGCCTGCTCAGGATATCATTTACCGTTGAATTGTACACCTTTGTTTTTGCGAAGATCGGCTGATCCTCCGGTAAATTTTTTACCAGCTCTGAGAACTGGATCACCGTCTGCCAGTCGATCTGGATCTTCCGGACAGATGATTTGTTCTTTGTCGGCTGGAATCCGCCGTCACCCTTATAATTCCATGTTTTGCTGATCGACAGTGTCTGATGGGAAAAATCAAAATCCTTCGGGGTCAGGGCAAGTGCCTCCGAAAAACGCAGCCCTGTCTTTGCGACCAGAAGAATAAAATAATCCCAGTTGACCTGGTCCTTCAGATCCAGCGAAACAAGCAGCGTATGCATTCAAAATCCCATCCGCATCATCTGCAACCGTATAAAAACCAATCAGCTGATGAGCCATCGGGATCGAGAGCAATGACGATGCGATCAGCTTCCAGTCGTTGATCGGTTCATTGTTGAAATCAGCCCAATGAAAATAATAATCCGGATTGAATCTTCCATCCGGTCCCGGATTTGCGAAATATAGGCTCTCATCCGGATTCATCGCGACAAATACCTGCACAAGGGAAAACAATCCCGTGAATACACCCTCATGTGCGTATTTTTCAATCTGATTGCATGCCTGGCTCACCGGAACACCGCTGCGTTTTAATTCGATATGGATCACAGGCATCCCGTTGATCAGAAGAAGCAGATCTCCCCGTCTGTCATTCAACAGTCTGGATTTTCCACGGAATACCGGCTGTTCTACGATCTGATACCGGCTCTGTCCCGCTGCGATCTCCAGACGGTCATAAATTTTCAGGCTGATCTCTTTACCAAAATGTACTTTATCCTCCGGATTGTCACGTTTTATGGATACTGTTTTCCCGTTGATAAATCCGTTCAGCTTTAATGGTGTCCGCAGTTCCGTGATCTGCTCGATGATCTGCTGCATTTCCCCATCTGTCAATGGACAGTCTCCCAGTCGGTCAATCCCACGGTTATTGTCAAAAAGGATTTTTGCCCAGTTTTTTAACAGATCATCCTCGGTCGGATACTTTAAGATCTGATCCTCCCATCCCTTTGTAGTCAGAATCTGGATCAGGGCATTCTCAAAATCTGATTCTCGTTGAAACATCATCGTTTTTTGCCTCCTTTTTGCGTGTGTTTGGTCGGGAAAACAGGGATTTTGGGGATGGGGAGTGGGACTTACGCTGATGAAGGGTGATAAGACGGTCGAGTTGTTCTAAGTATTGTCCTATTACTCGCTGTTCATCTATCTTGGGAATAGTTACAACTGTATTTCCAACAAGCTCTTTGTTCAGGTTGTTTACAGTACTTCCGGCAGCAAGTGACCTATATTGATTCAGCATTTGAGGAGTGCCAAGCAGATGACAAAGGAATGTTAAATCAAAAATATTGTAGGTGTTTCTGATAAGCAGCCAACCATCGTGAATACACCCATCAATGCCCATTATATAAGGTTTTCCGAAGCTCATCGAATTGGATAAAATCAAATCACCCGGATGAACTTCTCTCGTTTTTGATAAACCTTCTGGTCTGATTTTTTCAGCGGTTTTTATAATGCGATTTCCTTGTGCAGGAGCGTCGCCAATCTTAACCCAATTTAGTCCATCTGGCGAATCAGTAATGAAATCGTCAATCGGTCGTGGTGAGCCTCCACGCTCAATTTGCACTAAATCAGAAACCTTACGCTGTTCCCAAGCATCCGTCTTTTTCGTCCATTTTCCTGTCTTTTACTGCCCGGAATGATGCCTGATCTGATCCCGCACCATCATTAACGCGTATCCAAGCAGATTTTGACCTCGCCACTGGGACGGATCAAGCCGTTTTGGATCGTCCATCGCAAGTCCAATTCCCCAGATCCGGTCTTTGACAGCACATTCTGCTAGAATCGCATCCCCGGTATTCAATAATTGTTCACAAAGTTCCGAATTTTGTGAAAATTTTTTGATCAGTCCTTCATATACCACCATCTGCCGGATTCCACTCCAGATCAAATCCTCATATCCGGCTACCATCCGCCCGAGTTCCTTGATCCTCGCAGCGTCCTCCGTTGCAAGGATCTTCTCCGCAATCTCATGATCCTGAAACCACACGGCTTTTCGGTACATCATAAACTGCTCCATCGATGTGAAGCAGATTCCGTCCGCAACAAATTTTGATGGATACCAGTTGCTGAAAGCTCCATACTCCTCATCCGGATTGTGAAATCCTATCACACGCATCAGACCTGCCCCACTTTCCGGACTGCAAGCTCCAGTTCCAGGTCATGCAGTCCATAGTACGCCTTTTCCAGGAAGTCCAGAGGGATCTTTTTCACTAACTCCGCACTCGGGATATTATAATACCACTGATAATATGCATAAAATTCGCCGATCCAGTCCGGCATAAATCCACCGATCGACTTTCCCGGCTTCATCCGGTACTGTTCTGTCTCCGTAAAATAATCCCAGAGTTCTCTGGCATCCATGGTATTGACATATGCCTTCGCCTCGTCGATACTCTTTCGTGTTTTACTGGACATATACGCCTTAATAAAGTCTCCTGTATCTTTGTCTGGAAACGACTGTGCAACAAGATCAAACAGTTTTCCTTGATTTTCCACTACATCTTCCAGATATGCATCGGAATATGCCCTCATATCCATCACCTCTCAAGCAGCGTACTAAATACGTTTGTTACCGTATTTGCATCCGAATTTACCAGATCCCGCATCTTTTTTCGTGCCATAATATCTCTTGCGTTATATCGGTCATTGAATTCTGTGTACTCGACGGTTTCCAGCTCATCTTTTAATTCATGCAGTCCGGCATATGCCCGCTCTGTCTTGATACAGTACTGGATTCCGAGACCGCCGGGGGATAACAGTTCTTCCAAAATATCAACATCGATATTGTCACGCATAAACTCTTTCGCGATGTAAAAGTAGGACGCATTCGCTCGCCAGCCTTTGATCACGTCGTACGTTTCCGTGTCGATTCCATATGTCGATTCATCCCTTTCTCTCACTCCCAGTAAGAGTGCAGACTGCTGTGTCCAGTATACCATACGAGCGAAAATATTCCAAATAAAAAGAATATGCCTCGACACATTCCAAAGGAACTTCCTACAAAAAAGCTCCCCCGGACCGCCAGAATCTCTCTGCAGTCCGAAGGAGCTTTTTCATTTTCTGCTACTTCATATGTTCTTCGTTCTCGTCATCTTTCTTCACCCTGTGCAGCATGATCGCACCGAATGCGGAGAGGATCATGAGAACCGCCCATATCCAGGTATGGGTGGAATCCCCGGTTTTCGGGTTATCCCTGTCATCATGATCCGGCTCTGTGCCGGATTCTGTCACGGTTTCCGCCGTGGCAGTTTCTTCGATATTGGTTTCGGTCTCCAAAGAGGTTGTTTCCGTCCGGCTTTCCGCAGTCTCATCCGGTGAGGTCGTACCTGCCGGATCTGTCTCTGTCACAGTCTCCGTTGACTGCCCGGTCGGCATCTTCGGAGGACGTTTCGTCGGATCCGTCTCCTCCGGGTCATCGGAATCATGATGCCACGGTCTCGTCGGAGTGACAGGTGTTGTCGGACCGGACGGATCTGTCGGTGTCGTCGGCTGTGTCGGAACCGTCGGATCTTCATTTTTCCGGTTCTCAAACGCAGCTTCCACCGTATCTCCCGCCGGGATCGTTCCGGATGTTCCGGTTACTGTAACCGTATATCCGTCCCGCAAAGCGTCATCTGCCTCGGTCACTGTGTAGGAAAATCCTGCCGGGATCTCCTCAAACCGGTACTCTTCCCCGTCCTTTAAGGAAATCTCTGAAACTCCGTTCTTGAAATTTCCATCCGTGAATGCCGCGGCATCGATTCCCGTCTGTGATACACCTGACAGTGTGATCGTGAATAGGAATTTCCTGTTCCGCTCTCCGCGGTTTCCGGATACCGTTTTTTTCACGGCAAGACCGCCGCGGGCCACATTGGTGATCCTGCCGCCGTTTTCGGCACGATCACCGGAAGAGTAAACCGTGTCATATCCATTCACCGGATCCTCGGTTACCCAGTAGGTGTATGCCCGTCCATCCGCATCATAGGATGGAAGATCCTCGTAGGTATATGTCCAGAGATCACCGTTCTTGACAACCACCGGCGTCACTCCGTCAACCGTTTCCTGTGACGTTTCTGCCGTCTTCCGGCACAATCTGACCATGATCTGTTCCGGTCTCTGTGACGTTCCGGCGTCAGTCCAGACCTTATCAAACACAAAGGTGTGCTCTCCGATCTTCGTATTGATGATCGTATCACGGTCTCCCGCATAAAGCGCATTGCTTCCCGTATAGACTGCATGGTAGCCTGTCACCGGCTCCTCAGTCACACGGTACTGATACTTCTCTCCTGCTATGGAATAAAGGTCGAGTCCGTCAAAACGGTAGGTCCATTGATCCGGATCCGTCGTCTGGTCCCATGTCAGGGACACAGTCGAACCGTCCGCATCGATGTCCACTTTTTTCCATGCGTTCGAATCGGTACTGCGCTCCAGGATCAGACCGACTGTACCCGGACGCAGACCATCCGCATTCTTCTCATCCTTCCAGACCTTTGTGCCTGAAACAGATGTCAGCGGAATGTTGTAGATCGTCTGCTTCCATGTTCCGTCCGCCGCAGCTTCCACTGCGCCGTACTCTGCGCGGTATCCTGTCGCAGCCGGATCATTTACTTCTTTCGCATAGTAGCTGTAAACATCACCATCAGCGGAAGTTTCCGGAAGATCCTTCCACTCCGCCTCAAAGTGATTTGCCTCGTTCAGCTGGACCGTTGTTCCATCCACCGGTTCCTCCGTTTCGTTCTCTCCGGCTTTCCGGTATTTCCTGTGGAGACTCACGGTGACCTCAGCGGCACTCGGACTCGATCCAACCCATTTTTTCGTCACTTTGAAGGAAGTTTTCTTCGCATTTACAAAGGTAAACAGGGATGTATCCTGTCCGGTTCCGTTCGGATCGAATTCTGTATCCGTGATCATCGTTTCCGTATGTGCCACCTGGATAAATCCATCCGGCACGACCTCGATGACGCGGTAAGAGATTGCCTTTCCGACCCGGAATGCCGGAAGATTCGTGATCTTAAACTTCCAGGAATCAAACTCCCAGTATGCTCCGTTGCCGGACGCATCCGCTGTTCCATCCATCGCATACGTCTTTGTCCCGACATCTGCCCACTTGTCCTCGTGGAGCTGATGATCTTCGTTGTCTTCTGCAACCTGGTACTGGAGTTTCAGGGTGATCGGAGCATTTTCTGTTCCTCCCCACGTTTTCTCTACATAGAGAGTGATCTTCTTGGCCCCGTCATCCGGATCCGGATTCGTTTTCAGCGTGTTTGTCACCGTCGTTGAATCCGCCTGATCATTGTAGCTGACCTGGTAATCC
This sequence comes from Clostridium sp. CM74B_53, assembly GCF_036318045.1. Classification (NCBI taxonomy): domain Bacteria; kingdom Bacillati; phylum Bacillota; class Clostridia; order Eubacteriales; family Clostridiaceae; genus Clostridium; species Clostridium sp. CM74B_53. The sequence goes on from NZ_JAWQDE010000002.1 coordinate 267,399, forward strand.
ATTCCGCCTGTGAAGGTTCCTCCGTCATCAATCCAGGTCGATCCATCCCACCCGGTCAGTGGAAGTTCCCGCATCCGGTACTCGTACTCACCCGGGAGACCGGAGATCGATGTGCTCCAGCCATTACTCTCCGAAAGTGTCACAATGACCGGATTTCCACTGATCGTAAAGAGCTTCCAGGCTCCGTTTTCTCCTGCCCGGAAGAACAGGATCATCTGTGTCTGTACCGATCTCGTTCCGTAGGCATTGTCATTGTCTCTCCATACCTTGGAAACTGAGAAGTCCTTCAGGTTTGTCTGGTTTGTGATCGTACTCGGTCCGGATGTCACCGTATCTGTGACAGACTGTAAAAGACCGGTTCCGGTAATCTGATAACTGCCGTTTGCCTGTCTGGTCACTGTCTGCGTAGCTGTGTCCGGTGTCTTACCGGGAACTGTATAGCTCACACCTGTCTCCACATACCGGTAATGCAGATAAACCAGTGTGCCATTTTCTTTCATGGCCGCCGGGAGCTTTACCGTTTTCCCGTTTTTCCATACAGCAGCATTGATCTTTCCTGTAAGTGACGGTGCTGCGATCCGCTCGCTCCAGTATGCAGACTGATTTTCTCCGTTTGCATTGAGGATCGCTGATCTCGCATTTTCATCCGTAAACAGAGCATCCGCATCCATCCAGGAAGCGCTTCCGGCATCAAACGAAGCATCACTGGACGTCGCCGCCTGCAGCTTAAAGGAAGCTGTCAGGTCATATCCGAGATAGTCGTTCGTCACAGTTTTTCCTGCCTTGTCCGTCCACTGCTTCGTGAATTTTGCAGTCGTCTGTAAGGAGTTCGTGATCTCTGCTGTCTGGAACGGATTTCCCGTGCTGCCAAACTGGACACTGCCGTTTCCTGATGCCTGATAAGCCGCTGGTTTTTCCTCGCTGACGCGGTAGATCCACGGCATCCCGTTCGGCGCGTAACGGTCGAGTCCGCTCCAGTTGTACTTCCACTGGTTGGTCACAGACTTATCTTCCGTCAGCGTACTGTCCGTCACCGTTTTCCAGTTGATCGCATTCGACTGTCCAGGCTGTGCATCCGCTCTTCGCTCCAGTGTAAGATCCAGCGTATCCGGTCTTGTCCCGAATTGATTGTTGAAGTCAGCCCAGTTTTTTGTTAAGACAAGCTGTACCTTGTCCTTTCCATCCTCCTGAGGCGTGTTCCATTTCCGGTTTGCAAACGTTGCTGCTGCCGGAATTTCTGTGTTTCCTGCACTGCTGCGTCCGAAAAGTCCTGAGATCACCTGTCCGACTTTTGCCGCCAGAGACTCTGTGGTCATCCCATTTCCGCCTGACGCATTGGAGGCGGTCGCTGTTACATGCTCCACCTTGGTCCCTGCGTTCGAAGCAGTCGCAACCTGGTCAAAGGAAGTATAATCCCCCTTTACTGCCCAGGTGTCAAAGCCTTCCAGGAATCCGTCCTTGAGCTCCGTCACCGTGTACAGATAGTCCGTTCCGTTCGGCGCATAAAGATCCAGGTTGTCGAAGACACATTCCAGAGAAACCGTGGATCCTGTCTTCTTATAGGCATCCTGCACCTCCTCGGAAGAAATGGTTTTCACCTGTTTCGTGAAACCTGTGTCCTCCACGACCTTCGGGGTACCATCCGCATAGGATGTATAGGATCTTGTCAGCTCAAACTTCACGGCCGGGAATGTCCCCTCAGCCTCATTTTGGGAAAGTTCCATGAGTTTCCGGACCTTCAGTTTTCCCTTCGGACCCTCGTAGGTATTCGTGATCACGTGGGAAGCTGTCGTGTTGCCGTCGTCATCTCTGACATAGAGCCCCATTCCTCCGACTGCTGCGTCTGCAGCCCCGACAAGCAACTCCTTTCCGTCGGCACCTTTCACACTCTTCTCTCGCAAAACGTAGGTATATCTCTCTCCGTTTTCATCGTAACGCGGGAGTTCCTCCCCGTTTCCCGGAGTCTGGTCTTCAGAAACCGGAACAGTTTCTCCTGTGTTTCCGTCAGCAGCAAGCTGATACACATATTTTCCGATTCTGCTGATCTCGATCGGATAGGAACCGTCTGCGTTTTTTGTGATAGTTGTCCAGTCTTTGACGGTCAATTCTGAAATATTCGCCCGATCAGGGGCTCTATCCGGCCCCGGAGTTCCAAGATATTGGTCGAGCACAAACGTGATCTCCGGATAGTCTTTTGCCGGATAATTGTTTGGCAGGCTCTTATAGCTCTTGGATCCGAGAATTCTCGCATCTTTTAAGAGTGAGTTAATGATCGTTCCTTCCTCGACAACCGCATATTTTCCGGCATACTCCGGAAGTCCGGTTCTGCCGCTCTGATCGATCGGATTTAATACTACCCGAATATCATCCGGACTATACGGCGCATAGCTTTCATCTCCCGGTTTTCCGACTCCTCCTGATGTTCCGATGATATCGGTCTTGTCCGGGTTGCTGGCGCTGGCAACCGCATACTGCGCGATCGCATAATCGAGCGCATTGGAATCTACCTCCGTCCGCTCGAACGCATAATAATAGATCTCGTATCCTTGTGCATTGTACTTTGGAAGATTCCTGATTGTTGCAGTCCAATGCTGTTCATCTGAATCCTGATCGGTCTTGACCCACCGGTAATCCTTTACCACGACATCAGACGGGCTCAGTTCCTTTTTCAGATTTCCGTCTGCATCCGCTTCACGTTTTAAGATCGTCAGATAAATATCCGGGCGGGTATTCTGTTCTCTGGAATATGCATCATTCCATTGTTTTTTCCAATGAACCGTCTTGACTCCGGAAAGGCTGTTGCTAACGGTGACAACCTGATGGTCATTGCGCGTAACCTCCTGATTTTCCGGTGCATCCAGCGCAACCGTATATGTTTCCGAAGTGGTCCGGAGATATGTACTCCAGAGATCCCACAAATTGGATTCTGTCGCACCGGTAACAGGATTCTGAGCCGGGATTGCCTCAAGGATCGACTTTACATCTGAAACCTTCTGGTATACCGGAGTTCCCTCTTCCGTCACCTTTGTTACCCACGCTTCCTTTACCTGATACCGGATAACCTGCCCTTTTGCATTGTACTTTGGAACCCCATAAAATGCATAGTGGTCACTTCTTATCACAGAACCGTCATTCTGATGGCTCTCCAGCGACATCGTCTGGACAGATTTTGCCGATTCCCGGCGATCTGAGTCGTAGATCGTTTCGACGTTGTGTCCATCCACCAGGATCGTATCTCCCGCATTTCCCGCATTTCTCGTGATCTGCCCATCGGAAGCGGTTCCGGCCGGATCATCAAAGTCAAGATACATGGACAGTTCCAGCGGAGCATCTGTATGCTGGGCATTGTATGTATCCAGTGCTTTTTTCATTGCATCTCGGAGCGCACCGCTTCCATCATTCCAGCGTTTTTCCACATCAATATCAATTTGAGCGATACGGCGGTTCTTCACAACAAATACTGGATCTTTTCCAATCTTTGTCTTTTTATAGGAGACTTCATAGCGGTGGTGCTTCAGGTCCACACTCCCGTAAGCTCCGTCGTAATCGGAAACACTTGAGATCCGTGGGTTTGTCACTGTAAACTGCGTCTCTTCCCCACCCGTTCCGTAAATCTCTGTTTCCAGAATGTAGACCTCATCTGCATGGACTGCTCCCAGATCCACATAGGTATACCAGATAGATCCCGGTCCGAGGATGACAGGTGATCCCACCGATTCCCCGGTTCCGTTCCGGTATGCCTGCACCGCAACATTTCTCCGGTGCTGGATATCTCCGTCATCCAGCCATTCTTTCATAACGAGGATGCGGTTATTATTTCCTGTTCCCACCGCATTTGTCAGCGTACTTCTATAATCCAGGTTTCCGTTGACCTTTTCCGTCCGGATGTCCGCTGCGTGATATCCATCCGGCTCTTCCTCAATCAGCATATATTCATACTGATGTCCGGAACGGTCAAATTCCGGAAGACCGTAGATCCGCACATGACTCCATGCAGACGTGTCCGCCTGTTCCGGCACACAGATCCCGATATTTTCACTGCCCTCATCGGTCGGAAAATCCGTGATCCTCCCGCCGTTTTCGGTCACTTCAAATGTCAGGTAAGCATTTCCCGCTATCATATCTGCAACCGATGTTCCGCTGTAGAAACGATACAGGCGGAATTTCAAGGTTGCGCCCGCGGGTGGATTTCCCTCCCAGTTCTTGACAACATCGTAGTCGACCGTATCCTTGATCCGGTTTACGATCACCGTTCTGTTTTCCGCATCGGAAGCACTTGCAGTCTCACAGATCGACTCATATGCCACCTGGCGGCCATTCTGAGTGAGGGTAAACGTTCCGTTTTCAGAGCCTTCCGGATATTCGATCTCCCGTCTGATTCCATTCTGGGTGATCTCCCGCTCCACAAAGCGGTACTCCAGCTCATTTCCGTAAATATCATATTTCGGCATGGTTCTGCTTCCGCTTCTGGTGACATTGACCGCATTGAAACCGTCCAGTGACAGCTCCTCTCCCGGAACTTCCGTCCACGCTCCGGCAGGCGTCACCGTATTTCCAGCCGGGTCTTTCTGCTCTTTGATCCTGGACTGCAGTCCAAACGTTACCTTTACGTCCTGGAGGTTTTCCTGGAATGCGGCCGCTTCCCATGTTTTGGATACTGGCACTGTGACAGTATCGATTTTACGGTTATAGAGCGTTCCTCCATCGTAGAGATAAATGTTATTGACATCTGCACGTTTTCCGTCTTTATTTTCCGTGCTTACCCTCGTTCCGTCTCCCTTGATAAATACGTCGTCATAATAACCAGTCTGGTCATTGTACGCTCCGAACAGCTGTTCATAGCCTCTGCTGTCATCATTTGTGAAATATTCTTTTGTAACATACGCATAAGCATATCCGTCCGTATCATACTTCGGAAGTGTCTTTTCACCATTTTCCCCATAGCCGAACCGAATCTCCTGGGTATTATTTTCCGGATGTCGGTCCAGAGGCAGGCTCATTGTCTTTCCGTCTTCCCCATACACCGGAGCTGCTTTCGTGTAGTCTTCATGTCTTTGCGGATAACGCCAGAGTTCAAACTCTCCCTCCGGTCTCTCGTTCTCCGGGACATCCGTACGATTTTCCGACCAGATCTTTGTCGCCTCGTATCCTCTCGTTCCGGTAAGTGTCAGGACCAGGGTTCCTCCGCTGTAAAGCCTGTCGGTCCGCTCCTGATATCCCACAGTTGCAGAGTTGTCGTAGGAGATCTGGATATAGTCTCCCTCTTCCATGCCATCCACACGGAAACGGTTTAACGGATTTCCGTTCTCGTCGGTATCTCCGGCCCACTCGATCGTATACACAAATGGATTCCCATCCAGGTTATACCGCCAGCCCATATCGATCACATATTCTCCGTCACCTTTTGCATTCCTGTCTCCGATCAGTTTCAGAGTTCCGTTCTCCAAAAGGTCGTCAATCCTTACGACTTCTACCGGATTTTCACTCACCTGAACCTCCGGAAGTCACTTGATAAATGCACAGTTTAAAGTATCTTGCCGCTTCATCCTTTGTGATATCGTAATAATCGGTATATCCCTGGCGGATATCCGTCTTCAATATGACGGTCCTGCGGATCAGATAGTACCATCCGCACTGATCAACGGTCCCCTCATACTCACCAATATTGTCGTCATTGATTTCCTTCCGTTCATATCCGTCAACGGCAGGCTGCGACCATTTCCAGAGTACCCGGTATTCGCTTCCGTTTTTCACAACCGTGCTCGGAAGATTGCTGTATGAAATCTGCCAGGTGCTGTTCCCTTCATTTTTTGTGATTGCAGGCTGCGGCATTTCTGTCAGTCCGACACCCGCAAGAGATGCCCCCGGCTCCAGTTTTGTTCCGTCGCCGTCTCCCCAGTCCGCATCCTGCGCAACCAATTTATAGGAGAGTTCCGGCATGATTTCCGAAGGCCGGATTCCTTCATCGTTATTTCCGTTGTCGATCCAGAATACCGTCTGCGGACCGAGCCCATCCCGTCTCTGGAGAACGGTCACACCCCCTCCGGCAGCTCTCGAAATCCGGATCACAGCCTCTGCGTCTGCTCCGCCTTCCGCACCGGCGCGGAGCGTGATGCTTCCCTTTAACACTTCTGCATCTTCCGTTGCCCGGAGACGTTCTTTTTCATTCCCCGTAAGCAGTTCCAGAATTCCCTGCTTCTCCTGCTTTTTTGCCCAGACCAGACTGTCCGGATCGATCTTCAGCTGAAAATCGACCGTCTTTTTCACAACCGCGATTGAATCGTCATCTCCGGTTTCATCGCTCTCCACAGACTTATCCGCTGTGTCTGAGACCGGAACGATCCGGAACTTCAGTGTATCTCCATCTGCAGAAAACTCTGTCACCTTCATTTCCGAAGAAAGTCCCACGATCTCTGCCAGTTTTTTCCCACTGTCATCTCTGTAAAGTGCATTGCTGGATGTCGCCGCAGCCTTTGGGAAGGAAAGATCTCCATTCAATGTCACGGACGCATGATACGTAAGGCCGGCATCCGGCAGCTTCATTTCAAAGACTGCATCCGGATTTTCGACTCCGTCCACACAAGCGAGTTTCTCCTGCGCAGCACTGACTTCCGGCACTGCAGTTTCCGTCAATTCTACCGCAAGAAAACGGATCGGTACCGTCTCGATACTGATCTTGATCCCATTCTCATCCGTCATGATGTTTTTCGTATTTCCCGATGCAGAGGAATTGGACGCTGTGCTCTTCACCGGATCTGAATCTGTATACCGGCTGTCGCTCTTTCCATTGTAGGAAAGGATCACATCTGTCTCTGAATCCACATCGATCGTCTGATCATCTGCTGATTTCGGCATGCAGACTGTAAATTTTTCCTCCAATGTGTGGCTTTCAACTGTTCCATTCAGGGAGAGAAGCCAGAAATTCCAGTCCCCTTCCGGTTCTTTTTCCAGTGTCCACACATGATCTCCATGTTCATAGGTCAGAACTCCGTCCTCATTCTTCGTGAACTCGACGAATGCCGCTGCCTCCTCCTCTGTCAGGCGGATCTGCAATCCTACATCTTCCACCTGCGCCGGATCAATTTCCACCTTTAGCGTTATCTCGCCATTCTCGCCGGAAGGCACCTCTTTCTTTTGAGGTTTCCAGCCCACTGTTATGGCAGGTTTTTCCGCTGCAAAAACCTGCATCAGCTCATCCACAGGCACAAGCGAAAAAACCATCAGAAATACGAGCAGAAGACTGATCCAGCGTCTGCCCATCTTTTGATAGATCCCCATCTTATTTTCACTCCTTTGCAAAGTATCTGCCTTTCTCTTCCCTTTGCAAAGCTTTTTCATTTCCCCGTAGCAACAGGCAGCGTCCTCTTTACAGACATTGCCCGTTTAACTTCTCTTATCATACTCTTTTCGTTTAAAAAAAGTCAACATCTTCTGTATGCCAAGAAGGATTTTTTCCGATATTTTCTTCATTTTTATTCGTATTTTGCCAGGTTTTCCGTGAGGCGTAATAAATTCAGTAAACCGCTTTCTATGACTGTCCGCATCTGTGCATACATTTCCGCTGTAATCAAACAAATGAAAGCAGCCCTCCATGGACCTGCCAGATCCATAGAGGGCTGCTTTATCATCTAAAAAGCCGTATGCCGTTCGTTGCCGGGTTTGTCCGGGAAAAAATAAGCCGCACAGTCCCGTATTTCAGGACCATGCGGCTTATAAACGTCTGTATCGGAATACAAACTTTTATTATTTGCCCATCTGTTTTGCAACTTCCTCAGCGAAGTTCTCTTCCTTCTTCTCAAGACCTTCACCAGTCTCGAAACGAACGAAGCTCTTGAGCTCGATGTTAGCGCCATTCTCTTTTGCAACCTGAGCTACGTACTGAGCTACGGACTGCTTGCCGTCCTCTGCTTTTACGTAAACCTGGTCTAGGAGGCAGATCTCTTTCATCTCTTTGTTGATACGTCCCTGGATCATACCCTGGATAACCTTCTCCGGCTTGGATGCTTCCTTCGGATCGTTCTGGATCTGAGCCATAAGGATGGATTTCTCATGCTCGATGAAGTCTGCGCTTACTTCATTACGGCTTGTGTATTTCGGATTAAGAGCTGCAACCTGCATGCAGACGTTCTTAGCCATCTCTTTAACAGCGTCGTTTACAACGTCTGTCTGAACGTCAAGAAGAACACCGATTCTTCCGCCGGCATGGATATAGGAAGCAACGAAACCGTTCTCCTCTGTAACCTGTTTGAAACGACGGATGCTCATGTTCTCGCCGATGATGGAGATCTGGGAGGAAAGAGCTTCCTTAACAGTAAGGCTCTCGTCTGCTGCCCACTTCTCATCCATGAATGCATCCATATCTGCTGCTGTTGTTGTAAGAGCCTGAGCTGCAACCTGAGCAACGTATGCCTGGAACTTTGCGTTCTTTGCAACGAAGTCTGTCTCAGCATTAACCTCAACGATAACAGCTTTCTTCTCGTCTGCTGTCATAGCTGTGTCAACGATACCCTCAGCTGCGATACGTCCAGCCTTCTTCTCTGCGCCTGCAAGTCCTTTTTCTCTTAAGAACTCAACAGCCTTGTCCATGTCGCCGTCTGTAGCTGCAAGAGCCTTCTTGCAGTCCATCATTCCAGCGCCTGTCATTTCTCTTAAATCTTTTACCATTTTAGCTGTAACTGCTGCCATGTTTCATTTCCTCCGAATCATATTAAAGAATCAAAATAAAACGTGTCTTTTCAGAAGAAGGTGCTGCCACTGACAGCACCTTCCGGATTCCTTATAACAACTTAAGCCTCTGCGTTCTCCTCAGCTGCTTCTGCTGCCTCAGCCTCGCCCTGCTTAGCCTCGATGACAGCGTCTGCCATCTTGGAAACGATAAGCTTAACGGCTCTGATAGCATCGTCGTTACCCGGAATTACATAGTCAAGTTCTTCCGGATCGCAGTTTGTATCAGCGATACCGATCAGAGTGATTCCAAGTGTGTGAGCTTCCTGAACACAGATTCTTTCCTTCTTCGGATCTACGATAAAGATAGCGTCCGGGATCTTCTTCATTTCCTTGATACCGCCAAGGTTCTTCTCAAGCTTCTCCCACTCTTTCTTTAACTCGATAACTTCCTTCTTCGGAAGAACGTCGAAAGTTCCGTCCTCAGACATCTTCTCGATTGCTTTTAATCTAGCGATTCTGGACTGGATGGTCTTGAAGTTTGTAAGCATACCGCCAAGCCATCTCTCGTTTACATAGTACATTCCGCAACGCTCAGCCTCAGCCTTGATTGCATCCTGAGCCTGTTTCTTTGTACCAACGAAAAGGATTGTGCCGCCCTCAGCTGCGATATCAGCAACTGCCTTGTAAGCCTCATCAACTTTACCTACAGATTTCTGAAGGTCGATGATGTAGATACCGTTTCTCTCTGTGTAGATGTACGGTGCCATTTTCGGGTTCCATCTTCTTGTCTGGTGACCGAAATGTACGCCGGCTTCCAGAAGCTGTTTCATTGAAATTACGCTCATGTTATTTTCCTCCATTTGGTTATTTACTTCCGCCTGCATCTCACTTCCACAACCACCTGAAAAACTCAGGCACCACTTGCAGAATCCGCAGACGTGCATAATATCAGCTTTTTCACTATATCATAAGTCAATTTCCCCTGCAAGTACTTTTTTATTATTTTTCCAACTTTTTTGTGTCTTTTTTTGCGTCTCGCGTTACCCAGCGGTGAGCTTCCGGGCTGGTGTGCATGATCCGGGGATCTGGCTTCCTCTTAGCGCGCAGGTGACTGCGTTGAAGAACAGGCAGCACTTGTCTGAGCGCAGCGAGTTGTGTTGCCTGTTCTTCGCCCTTAGCAGTCTCCCGGGCGCTTAGAGGAACCATCCCCGCATCCCCGGCACACCAGCCCGGAAGCTCACCGCGTACCTTTCGCCAAGACACCTCAAAAGACATTCTCCCCTATTCCACCCAAAAAAGAGGCGCAGCCCTAAATCCCGCCGCACCTCTTTTTACATCTTCTTCAATTACAACCAAAACCACTTCTATCAGCTATTTCGCATTAACCGCCTTCAACGCCTTCAGCTCATCAAACACCACATCATTCAAAACTTTAATGTATGTTCCCTTCATACCCGAAGACCTCGACTCGATAACACCCGCACTCTCAAACTTCCGGAGCGCATTCACGATAACGGATCTCGTAATACCAACCCGGTCTGCGATCTTGCTGGCAACAAGAATTCCCTCGTTTCCGTCAAGCTCCTCGAAGATATGGGTAATTGCCTCCAGCTCGGAGAACGATAACGTGCTGATCGCAGATTTCACGATCTGTACCTTTCTTGTCTCCTCCGCGTTCTCCTCATTTACAGAACGCATCATCTCAAGGCCGACAACCGTAGTACCGTATTCGCAGAGAATAATATCATCGATATCGTACTGCTCGTCGGATTTGTACATAAATAAAGTTCCAAGACGCTCTCCCGCAATATCGATCGGAGCGATGATCGCCTGGTATTTCTTCACGTTCTCCTCAGCGAAACCGAGAGTCGCAAGATTTACATTTTCCTTGGTGGAAAGGACACTTAAGAGGCGTTCGTTAAACATTTTATCGACATAGCCGCCAACTTTGTCCTCAATCAACTCATGGATCTCATCGACACCAGGACAGATGCTTACACCCAGGACTTTTCCTTTCTTGCTGATCACGAGAATGTTCGACAGCAAAATTTCGCTTAAAACTTTACAGATGTCGTTAAATACGACCTTGTGCGAATTGTTGTTGTGGAGCAGTTTGTTTATTTTTCTGGTCTTATCCAATAATTCAACACTCATTTCCGAAAACCTCCTTTACTTTCTGATATCGTACGAATAATATTTGATCGATTAAATTGTAACACGATATTTCCAGAATTTCAAGACTTTTTCGGATAATTAGGATAAATCGAAATAAATTGTCAAGTCCTTATCAATTTTTTGAAGTTCAAACTGTCTGAATTGTATCATTTGTAGCGATAATTGTGCAGTTCAGTGCATTTATCGGCAAATTTCACTGTCAGAAGAGACATTTCACCTTTCCACACCAGCTGACCCGATGCCTGCATCTTCTTCCAAACATCCGCCGTATGCAGGTTTGATTCACAGCTCTTACAAGAAACATCCGGCAAATGTGTCTCGCACATCCCGCCAGAGCCTTTTTATCACTGCCGTTCATCCTGTAACCGGCAGCAGATTATTCAGTTGCAGTCTTTTCCTCTTCCTTTTCCTTCATCGGCATCACAAAACCGCACTGCTCATTTGCGCAGACGAGTTTGTTTCCTTTTTCCACCATGTAGCTTCCGCATTCCGGACATTTCTCAGTGGACGGTTTCTGCCAGGACATGAAATCACAGTCCGGGTTGGCCTCACAGCCGTAATACTTTCTGCCTTTTTTCGTCTTCTTGATGATGACTTCTTTTCCGCACTTCGGACACGGGATGCCGGTCTTCTCAAGATACGGCTTCGTATTCCGGCACTCCGGGAATCCCGGACATGCGAGGAACTTACCGTGAGGACCGTACTTGATGACCATCCGTCTTCCGCATACCTCACAGATCTCATCCGATTCCTCATCTGCGATGTGGACCGTCTCAAGCGTTCTCTGGGCCTCATTCACCGCTGCCATGAGATCCGGGTAGAAGTTTCTGACGATCGTCTTCCACGGGGTCAATCCCTCTCCGACGCTGTCTAACAGGAACTCCAGATTCGCCGTGAAAGCGATATCCACGATGCTCGGGAAGCACTGCTTCATGATCCGGTTGACAACCTCGCCGAGCTCAGTCACATAAATATTTTTATTTTCCTTCACCACATACCGGCGTGCAAGGATCGTTGTGATCGTCGGAGCGTAGGTACTCGGACGTCCGATGCCCTGTTCCTCCATCGCCTTTACAAGCGATGCCTCCGTATAGTGGGCTGGCGGCTGAGTAAAGTGCTGGGCATTTACAAGATCGGCAAGCTCCAGCTCCTCGCCCTTTTCCAGCTTCGAGAGGATCTGATTCTTCTCTTCCTTCTCATCCGCCTCGATATAGACAGACATGAAGCCGTCAAATTTCAGTCTGGACGCTGTCATCGTAAATTCATTTCCGCCCGCCATGATCTTAACAGAAGTCGTCTCATAGACAGCTGCAGACATCCGGCTCGCGGTAAACCGCTTCCAGATCAGCTGGTAAAGACGGAACTGATCTCTCGAAAGAGATTCCTTCACCTTGACAGGTGTCAGAGAAAGATTCGTCGGACGGATCGCCTCGTGCGCATCCTGGATCTTTCCGTTATTCTTCTTTGAATTCTCTCCCGTTGACAGATATGCTTCCCCATAGTTCTCAGCGATGAATTCGCCTGCCATCTTCTCCGCTTCCTCCGCGACACGGGTGGAATCGGTACGCAGGTAAGTGATCAGACCGACCGTGCCGTGTCCTTTCACATCAACGCCCTCATAGAGCTGCTGTGCGAGACGCATCGTCTTCTGGGTGGAGAAGTTTAACGCCTTGGACGCCTCCTGCTGCATGGTACTCGTTGTAAACGGAAGCGGCGGCTTCTTCGTGCGCTCACCGTTCCTGATATCATTTACGATAAATTTCTGTCCCTTTAAGGACTCTAACAGGGCATCCAACTCGGCACGGCTCCTGATCTCTGTCTTTCCATCCTTATCTTTATGGAAATGGGCCGCTGCCGGCTTCTTTGTCCCCGGTGCTTTCAACATCGCATCGAGACTCCAGTATTCCTCCGGAATAAACGCGGAGATCTCCTCTTCACGGTCACAGATCATTCGGAGTGCCACCGACTGGACACGGCCGGCACTCAGTCCGCGTTTTACCTTTTCCCAGAGGATCGGGCTGATCTTATAGCCCACGATACGGTCCAGGATACGCCGCGTCTGCTGGGCATCCACAAGATTCATATCGATATCTCTCGGTGCCTTTAAGGACGCCTTTACCGCGTTTTTCGTGATCTCATTGAAGCTGATTCGGTATACTTTTTTATCTTTTACCTCATCGAGCTTCAGCGCTTTCATCAAATGCCAGGAAATCGCCTCTCCCTCACGGTCAGGGTCAGTTGCGAGATAGATCTTATCTGCTTTTTTCACTTCTTTCCGGAGTTTCGCAAGGATATCGCCCTTGCCCCGGATCGTGATATATTTCGGTTCATAATCATTTTCCACATCAATTCCGAGCTGGCTCTTCGGAAGATCTCTTACGTGTCCGTTGGACGCGTCCACCTCATATGTGCTTCCCAGGAATTTTTTAATTGTTTTAACCTTTGCAGGAGACTCCACAATCACAAGACTGTTCGCCATATTTTTCACATCCTTCTGCAATCATTCCGCTTTATAATATTGATTCCCGGTTCCAAAAACAAGTCCCGCAAGCTCCAGCTTTAAAAGGGCTTCCATACATTCTGTCACAGAGAGTCCGCTCAATGCGGCGACCTCTTCCAGATGTCTGGGGCGCGAATCAACCGAAGCATACACCAAATTTTCGTTCTTGGCAAGCCTATTTTGTGAAAATTTATGAATCGTTAATTTTCTTTCGTATTTCATCCCGAGGAATTCCAGCACATCCGACGGGCTCAAAAGCAGGCTCGCACCGCCCTGGATCAGGCGGTTGCAGCCCCCGCTCAACGGGTCATTTGCACGTCCCGGAAGGGCGAAAACCTCCTTTCCCTGTTCTAAAGCAAAATCCGCTGTGATCAGCGATCCGCTCTTCTCCCTCGCTTCTATTATTATGACCGCGTCAGCAAGAGCGCTGATGATCCGGTTTCTCAGCGGAAAGTTCATTGCCACAGGGCGGGTCCCCGGGACGAACTCTGAGAGGATACCGCCGTTTTCCTCCATGGCATGAAAAATTTTGTAATTTTCCCGCGGATAACAGATATTTACCCCGCATCCCAGAACCGCGTAGGTGGGTTTCCCGCGCTCGATCGCGCCCCTGTGGGCACAGCCATCCACTCCCGCCGCCATGCCGCTGATAATGTTGACTCCCGCATTGGCAAGTTCCCCGGCATAAAATCCGGCCGCCTCCTTCCCATATTCCGTGCAGGCTCTGGCGCCGACAATGGCAACCGCCGGGACCTCGTTTTCCGGAAGATTTCCCTTTACGAAAAGCGCCGCCGGGCGGTCTTTATATGGAAGGAAACGTTCCGGATAGTCTGTGTCTCCTTCCGCGATAAAGCGGATCCCCGTCCGTTCCAGCCCATAAAATTCCTTCAGCCATGCAGATTCCTGCTCTCTTGCCTGCAAAAAGACCGTCACGCGCTTCTCTGTGAGAACTCCCGCTTTTTGGATTTCCTGTTCCTTTGCCGTCCAGACCTCCTGATATGTTCCGAACCTTTCCCTTAACTTCCCGATCGTCGCACTGCCGAACCCCGGAACATGGCAGAGACAGTAAAACGCTTCCCGCTCGGTAAGTGTGTTGTAAGCCATGATCTTATGTACCCCTTTCCTTTCATTCATAGAACTGTTCCGCACCCAAAAAGTTCCGGACAAGCTTCGTTTTCAGGCATTAATTCCCCCAGAACTTCTCCCGGCTCTTCACATAGGACACCGCCTCGCACAGATCTGAAAGCCGGATTTCACTCGCACCTGCAAGATCCGCCGTCGTTCTTGCGACTTTTAAGATCCTGTCATGCATTCTGGCGGAAAGCGCAAGCTTTTCGAAGATCTCCTCCATAAAGGTCTCCTCCTCCTTCCCCAGAACGCAGTATTTCCGGATATGCCGCCCCGCCATCTCCCCGTTGCAGCGGATGTTTTCCTCCATAAACCGCTCTTTCTGGATCTCTCTCGCCTGCTCCACCCGCGCCCGGATCGCGCCGGAAGCTTCATTTTCTCCGCCGTCTCTGATGTCCCCGTAAGTAACCGGGGATGCCTCCACACAGAGATCGATCCTGTCCAGCAGTGGTCCCGATATCTTCTGTAGATACCGCGTGATCTGTCCCTCCGTGCACCGGCACCTCGCAAGGTCCGGAAAATGACCGCAGGGACATGGGTTCATCGCAGCCACAAGCTGAAAGTTGGCCGGATATGTCACCGTGGCCTCCACTCTCGAGACTGTCACCTCCCGGTCTTCGAGCGGCTGCCGGAGTGTCTCGAGTGCCGCTCTGGAAAACTCCGGCAATTCATCGAGGAACAGGATCCCGCCGGTGGCAAGCGAGATCTCCCCCGGCTTCGGTCTCCTCCCGCCTCCCGTCAGTGCCTGGACCGATACCGTGTGGTGGGGTGCGCGGAACGGCCTGATCTTTACAAGCGGCTCTTTCTCCGTCAGAAGTCCGCTCACACTGTAGATCTTCGAGATCTCGATGCTCTCCGCCACGTCCATTCCCGGCATGATCGTCGGCATTCTCCTCGCAAGCATGGTCTTTCCGGCCCCCGCAGGTCCCACGACCAGAAGGTTGTGCTTTCCGGCGGCTGCCACCTCCGCCGCCCGCCTAAGGAGCGGCTGTCCCGATAATTCCGCGAAATCCACATCATAGCGGTTCATCGTATCCTGCAGCTCCTTCATGTTTACCGGTGGTTCCGGGCGCATCGACTGTTTTCCGGATAACATATCCACCAGATGTTTCAGATCCCGGACACCGTAGAGCGAAATCCCGCCGATAAAGGATGCCTCCTTCACGTTCTCAGCCGGAAGAAATACCCGTCGGAATCCACTCTCCCGTGCCTGTGCCGTGAGCGCCATAACGCCCGGGATCCCCCGCACAGTCCCGTCCAGCCCCAGTTCCCCGAAGAATACCGCATCCTCCAGGTCCTTTGCCTGGAATCCGCCGTATGAGGACAGGATTGCCGCAGCGATCGCCAGGTCAAATCCGGTTCCTTCCTTTCTGAAATCTGCCGGAGACAGATTGACCGTGATCTTCTTTGGCGGCAGGGAGAGTCCAAGATTCTTGATCGCCGTCCGCACCCGGTCTCCGCCCTCCCGGACCTCCGAGGACAGATATCCCACAAGGATCAGCCCCGGAAGTCCGTCGCTGACGTCCGCCTCCACGGTCACGTTTTTCCCCTCCATTCCGAGGAGATATATGCTGTTGATCTTGCTGAACAAAAAATACTCCTTTCCAGTCTTTGGTTGTCATCTCACCACCTATAGAGATAGGAGAATCCTTGATGTTGTTAGTTGAAATCATCCCTGAAATCGAGAATATTTTCACCGTTTTTGATAAAATAGATATGGTTTAAGAATTTTAAGAATTTAGACTGTGAAACCTGTATCCGTTCCCCTCTCACGCCTGCAGAAGAGAGCGGATTCCCTCTCAAATATGGGCGTCCGGCGGAGGATTCCTTCCTATTTCCGCCAGCCCCATATGCATCGTCCTCCCACCGCGCGGGCAAACACCCGCCGCGTGGCCTTACCATTTGAGCTTTCATCCATGTTTTCACCGTCATTGACAGGAATCAGCCCTCATGCTCCCCGATCCACTCCAGGATATCCGCGGATACCTGGTCGCGGTTGAGTTCGTTTAAAAGTTCATGTCTCGCATCCTCATAGAAGCCGATGGAGAGATCCTCCGCTCCTGCCTTGTCGTATCGCTCATAGACGCGGCGCACGCCTTTTGTCTCCTCTCCCACCGGGTCTTTGCTTCCGGACAGGATCAGGATCGGGAGATCTGTCCGCATTTTTCCGGCTTTTTCAAGCTTTGCCGTTTTTAAGATCACCTCAAAGAAGTCACGGTACGCCCCGGCTGTGAAGATAAAATCTGTCAGCGGATCGTCTCCAAAATCCCGGTCTTTCTTTTCATCCCTGGAGAGCCAGTCGTACGGCGTCTTCACAGGTTTAAATTTCCTGTTGTAATTTCCGAGGGACATCTCATAGAGCAGTTTGCTCCGGCAGCGTGTTCCTCTCTGTCTGCAGATCGTGTCCGCCAGCAGATAGCCAAGCCGGACCTCCGCGTCCTTCGGAGCTCCGGTCCCGAGTAAGATCACTCCGTCGATCCCGTCTTTATAGACAGTCAGATATCGTCTCGCGAAAAATGATCCCATGCTGTGTCCCAGAAGGAAGATCGGCACACCTGGATATTTTCTCTGCGCATGGACCGTCACGCGGCGCATATCGCGGATCACCGAGACGGCTCCGCCATGCTCCCCGAAGTATCCGCGGTCTTCCGCTGCCGCTGCGGTCTTTCCGTGTCCAAGATGATCATTTCCAAGGACATAGATCCCGTGTCCCGCTAAAAATTCCGCAAACTCCCGGTATCTTCCGACATGTTCCATCATTCCGTGGGCAATCTGAACGATCGCTTTCACCTCACCGCTCGGGATCCACTCCATACAGTGAAGATTCGCGATCCCACTGCTGGACGGAATATAAAATTCATGAATTTCCATTTTTCTCCCTCCTCACACCAGATCTTTTTGCCGTCGGCAGGATCCGCAGACGGGATCCGGTCTCCGGTCAGGATCAATGCCCCGCCAGTTTTCATACGTGTTCAGCTTATCTATAAGTATAACACGCATACCGTATTTTCCCCAGGAAACATCTGTTAAAATTTCATAAAGTTTATATAAACCTAAAAAAGAATGTGCCACGGCACATTCTCGCGCCGAGCGCGGTCGCTCGCGACGATCTTCATCTTCGCGCGAGTGCGCATCATTGGCACGTAGTGCCTTTTTGTTCAACAGGGAAGTTCCATCGAACTTTCCTGTTGAATAAAAAATCCCCCGCAGGTACTCCCGCACCCACAGGGAACTTTCTGATTTTTATTTTTCCGCTCAGTCTTTCTTCATCAGCTTGACCATAACAGCCTTCTGTGCATGAAGACGGTTCTCCGCCTCGTTGAAGATCTCGTCGGCATGTTCCTCGAAGACTTCCTCTGTGATCTCCTGTCCGCGGTAAGCCGGGAGGCAGTGCTGGACCATCGCACCTGCATTTGCGGCTGCGAGGAGCTGTTTGTTGACCTGATAATCCTTAAATACTTTCTTTCTCTCCTCTTTCTCCGCTTCCTCACCCATGGAAGTCCATGTGTCCGTGATCACGATATCCGCGCCGGATGCTGCCATGAACGGGTCTGTCTCCAGGGCAAATTTATCTGCGTAGCCCTTTGTGAACTCAAGGACTTCTCCGTCCGGCTTATAACCGTCCGGTGTCGCAACTGCAACATTCATGCCGACCTTTAAGCCGCCGACGATCAGGGAGTTTGCCATGTTGTTGCCATCGCCGATGTAGCACATCTTAAGACCTGTGAAGCTTCCGAATTTCTCACGGATCGTCATAAGGTCTGCAAGTACCTGGCAGGGATGGCAGAAATCAGTCAGACCGTTGATGACCGGGATGGAGCCGAATTTTGCGAGATCCTCGACTTCCTTCTGTTCGAAGGTACGGATCATGATGCCGTCAAGGTAGCGGGATAATACACGCGCTGTATCCTGAACCGGCTCTCCGCGGCCGATCTGCAAATCTTTTGATGAGAGGAACAGGGCATGTCCGCCCAACTGATACATTCCTGTCTCGAAGGAAACTCTCGTTCTTGTGGAAGACTTCTGGAAGATCATTCCCAGAGTCTGTCCCTCTAAGTGTCTGTGCGGAATGTTGTGCTTTCTCTCATATTTTAACTGGTCCGCGAGATCCAGGATCCCGGTGATCTCCTCCGTACTCAGATCCAGTAATTTTAATAAATGATTCATGATTTAAAATACCTCCTTCATGGCCTCAAGTGCCTTATCGATCTCTTCATATGTAATGACTAACGGCGGAAGCAGACGGATCGCGTCCGTTCCGGCTGTCAGCACGAGAATGCCCTTTTCCATGAGCTTTGAAACGTATCCGGCACGCTTTTCCGGATCTACGATGATGCCGAGCATGAGTCCCATGCCGCGGACATTTTTGACTGCCGGGGAGTGGAATCCCAGGACTTTTTCCTTGATGTAAGCGCCTTTTTCCTGAACTTCTTTTAAGAATTCCGGATCATTCACCGTGTCGA
Organism: Clostridium sp. CM74B_53; assembly: GCF_036318045.1. NCBI lineage: Bacteria > Bacillati > Bacillota > Clostridia > Eubacteriales > Clostridiaceae > Clostridium > Clostridium sp. CM74B_53. The sequence goes on from NZ_JAWQDE010000002.1 coordinate 286,332, forward strand.
GAACGACATTTGCGGACGCTGCACTCACCGGGTTTCCTCCGAATGTGGAACCATGGGTTCCAGGTCCCATCACGTCGGCACATGCTGCAGATGTGAGCACGCCGCCGATCGGAAGTCCGCCGCCGAGTCCTTTCGCCATCGTCACGATGTCAGGGGAAATCCCGTACTGCTCGTATGCAAAAAGACTTCCGCATCTTCCGATGCCGGTCTGGACCTCATCCACGATGAGAAGGATGTCATGTTCCTTACAGAACTTTGCAACCCCCTGGACGAACTCTTTGTCGAGCGGGAGAACACCGCCCTCGCCCTGGATCATCTCCATCATGACCGCGCAGCAGGCCTTGTCCGCCTTTGCGGTTACATCCGCCAGGTCATTTGCCTTCGCATAGTCAAAACCTTCCGTGAACGGGAAAAAATACTGGTGGAACTTCTCCTGTCCGGTTGCCTTTAAGGTCGTCACGGTTCTTCCGTGGAAGGACTGGATCAGTGTCACGATCTTGTTTCTCCCTGCCCCGTATTTATCGAAGGAATACTTTCTCGCAACCTTGATCGCGCCCTCATTCGCCTCTGCTCCGGAGTTTGCGAAGAAGATCTTTCCCATGCCGGTTGCCGTCACAAGCTTCTCAGCAGCACTCACCATCGGCTCCGTGTAGTAGAGATTTGACGCATGCATGAGCTTTTCCGCCTGTTTTGTGATCGCACCGACGATCTTCTCATTTCCATGTCCCAGGCTGTTGACGCCGATCCCGGACGTGAGGTCCACATACTCTTTTCCGTCTGCGTCCCAGAGCGTCGCGCCTTTTCCGTGGTCAAGGACGATGTCAAACCGTCCGTAGGTATGCATGATATATTCTGAATCTTTTTTCTTGATCTCTTCTGCAGTCATTCCTTGTTCCTCCTATGAAAACATGGTTCCAACGCCTTCGTTTGTGAGCAGCTCGATTAAGATCGAGTGCGGCACACGGCCGTCCTGGATGTTCGCACGCTCTACGCCCTGACGGACGCACTCCACGCAGCAGTTGACCTTCGGGATCATGCCTCCCTTGATGACGCCCTCCTTGACCAGGGACGGAACATCCGAAACTTTCAGGCGCTTGATAAGTGTCGTGTCATCGGACGGATCTCTTAACAGTCCGCGCACGTCAGTCAGCATGATCAGCTTTTTCGCCTTCAGCGCGATCGCCAGCTTCTCCGCCGCCGTATCCGCGTTGATATTGTAGTTGCAGGTGTCATCGATTCCCGCTGCAACGCAGGTGACAACCGGAATGTAGCCTTTTTCCAGCATATCGAGAACAATCTGCGGGTTTGTCTTTACGATATCGCCCACATAGCCGTACTCGGTGCCGTCCGGATCATTTAATTTGACTGCCTCAAATAATCCGCCGTCCATACCGCTTAAGCCGACGCCTTTTCCTCCGGCATTTTTTAAGAGCGTCACAAGGTTCTTATTGAGCTTTCCGCAGAGGACCATCTGGACTGCCTCCATGGTCTCCTGATCGGTGTAGCGGAGTCCCTTGATGAATTTGGACTCTTTTCCTGTCTTCTTTAAGAGTTCCCCGATCTCCGGACCGCCGCCGTGAACTAGAACGACCTTGATGCCGACCAGATTTAAAAGAACAATGTCGCGGATGACCGCCTGTTTTAATTCTTCATTGATCATGGCATTTCCGCCGTATTTGACGACCACGATCTTTCCATAGTAATCCTGAAGGTATGGGAGCGCCTCAACGAGAACGCCAGCTCTTGTTTCCGGTTTCAGATTTTCCATAACGTTTTTCTCCCCTCTTATCATCTATATCACGTTTCTGACTGCTTCGGACTCGCCTGCATCTTTTTTTCTGCAGACATCCATTCCTTTTTACAGATTTAATCCTGCCGTCTCCTCAAATCCGAGCATCAGGTTCATGTTCTCGACAGCTGCGCCAGATGCGCCTTTTCCGAGATTGTCAAACAGCGCCGTGATGATCGTCTGGTCCTCATGTCCGTTGACCACGATTTCCATGCTGTCCTTTCCGGCCATAGTTCCCGCCGCGATCATCGGATCGTCCCAGCCGAACGGATGGACTTTTACAACGTTCTTTCCATTATAATGAGCTGCAAGTGCCTCATGGATATCCTTTGCAGTCGGATTTCCCTTTAACATTGAATTCTGCAGCATCACAGTGACCGCCATTCCTTTATAGTAGTCATCCACGATCGGGCAGAACACCGGCGGAACGTCGAGTCCGCAGATCTTCTGCATCTCCGGCAGGTGTTTATGTTTCAGGCTTAAGCCGTAGATCCTCGGGGTATTGTAGAGAGTCGGTTTCTCCGGAGATTCGTATTCCGCGATCATCTTTTTTCCGCCTCCGGAGTAGCCGGTCAGGGAAAATACGGTGAGCAGCGTCTCCTTCGGGATGATCCCCGCCGCAACGAGCGGATAGACCGGGATCACAAATCCCGATGCATGGCAGCCCGGGTTTGCCGTATATTTCGCATGAACGATCGCATCCTTATGTGCGTCGGAAAGTTCCGGAATTCCATATGCCCAGCCCGGAGCTGTCCGGTGTGCCGTCGATGCATCGATGATCCTTGCGGAATCTTTTTCCACAAAGCTCACCGCCTCTTTTGCCGCCGCATCCGGCAGACAGAGGAACGTGATATCCGCGGCGTTGATGAGTTTCTTTCTCTCATCCACATCTTTTCTCTTTGCCTCATCGATCAGCAGGAGTTCAATATCGTCTCTCAATGCAAGTCTCTCATAAATCTGGAGTCCGGTGGTTCCTTCTTTTCCGTCAATGTATACCTTTGGCTTCATAATCGTTTCTCCTCTCGGTCATAATTTGCTGGATCCCAGTCAGCTTTCCTTCCGGTCCGTGTTAAAAAAGGGACCGGAGCTTTTCTTCTCTGCATGTTTTTGTGGGGGCAGATGCATAAAGCTGAATATTTTCTGAATAATTATGCATAATTATAATCCTATATGTATATTTATGCAAGGGGTTTTTTATTCTTTTTTGCATTTTTATAATTTCTTTCCAAACAAAAACAGCACAATGATCCTTTTCCAGACCATCATGCTGTTCTCCCGATCCTGTCTTTTGTTTTTCCATGATCCGGACTCATACCGTCCGTTTCACTCTCCGTATCCGAACGCCTCCCGCATGCGGGCAACCGCCTTTTTCTCGATCCTGGATACATAGGATCGGGAAATTCCAAGCTGTCCGGCGATCTCCCGCTGCGTGTGCTCATCTTCCCCGAACAGACCGTAGCGCATCCGAATCACCTTTTTTTCCGTCTCCGTCAGACGGTCCCGGTATGCCTCATAGAGTATCTTCACATCCTGTCCGATGATGACCGTCTCCAGCACTTCCCGGTCTCCGGATTCCAGAACATCAAACAGACTCACCGTCTCCCCGTCTTTATCCGCACCGATCGGGTCATAGATGGAGACTTCCCTGGAGAACTTTTTCCCCGACCGGAACATCATCAGGATCTCATTTTCCACGCATTTGACGGCATAGGTCGCCAGTCTTGATCCTTTTTCCGCATTAAACGTATTGACTGCCTTGATCAGGCCGATGGTTCCAACTGACAGAAGATCGTCCGTCTCATATCCGGACTGCTGGTATTTTTTGACCACATGTGCGACCAGCCGAAGGTTCCGGCTGATCAGCACCTCTCTGGCTTCCAGGTCGCCCTCTTTGCAGCGTCTTAAGTATTCCCGCTCTTCCTGCGCGCTCAGTGGTTTCGGAAATGTCTTCAAAGAAAGCCGCCTTAAGCTTCATTACTTTATTTTATGCGGTGGACGCGCGGCGGGTGCTTTTACATCTTTTCCTTATTTTCTCCGCTTGCGGCCAGCTCATATCCCAGCTCTCTTCCCAGTGTCTGGGCTATGTCCTTCACCTCACAGGCTTTCAGCACTTTCTTCCTGCAAAGGCATAAAGGTTATCGTCTCTGTACCACATACCGCCCAAAATCAAAGCTGTTATTTCTTCCTATATGGAACAGTTCTCCTGCCAGAAGTTCTTCCAGTCTCTCCTCCGGAACCTCTTCAAAGATCACATATCCCTGAACTCCGCTTAATTCCATTCCTTTTCTGTGCGTGCTGGAATATCGTCTGACCGAGGTCTCTGCCGATCTCGCGTCGATGATCTGCGGCCACGTCTGCGGTTTTTCCAGTTCTGTCCCGATCTCATCGAAGGCGCTCATCATCTGGATCTTCCGGTGGATCGCGCGCCAGATCGCTTCCGCATCAAAACATTTCAGATCGATCCGGTCCTTCCGCAGTGCCAGAGGTCTCAGGAAATGGACCAGATAATCGCCGTTCTGCGCCGGCTGTTCTCCCGAAAGTTCCCATTTTCTCTTCCAGATATACTCTCCGACCGTGTGTACCCGGAAATGTTCCATATGGATCTCTGTATCATCCAAAAGCAGCTGTTCTTCTTCCGTGTAGACCGCCGCGATCTCAAACTTCGCCTGTTCTTTCCCGAGTCCGCATTGTCCGAGGCGCCAGAACGCATCCAGATACTGGGCGAACAACGGGATATTGCGCCCGAAAAGCTTCAGGCGGAACACGAACCCGTGCCCCTCGTCCATCACCGTATCCAGATTGTCGCATTCGATCAGATACCCAAGACTCTCCTTTCCCGTCACATACCCGGGTTTCAGCCGCATCGGTGTGTAAAAAGCATTCCAGACCATGCAGTTGTCCTGAAACCGGCACGCTTCACAGTCCCGGTCCGCAATGCAGTTTTTCCGGAGCAGCATCTCCCCAAGACCTCCTCGCAGCGCGGAAACCTTGTTCTCCGGCACCGCGACTCTCTGATAAAATCTCAGACAAAACGTCAGCGTGATATACGGGATGTCCATCCAGGTCATGTTTTCCTCATTTTTTCTCATATCGTTACTCCTAATTTCTGGTCATATTTCAAAACAGCCAGTCATTTTTGCTGCTTCAGACAGAACCCTTTAGTATTCCCTGAACTGGATAAACTGAAAGACGCTCTTCTTCTCCGTTCCCGTCTTTCCATATACTTCCTCCACCACACGTTCACTGCAGGCAGCAACAACCCGTACCCCGGCTTTCTTCAGTCTTTCGATCACATGATAGCTGAGGCAGAATTCTCCCTGGCACATCACGCATTCCGGCTGCTTTTCAAGGATCATGGCTGCATAGTGTTCCGCCAGATCCTGAACCGCTTTCCTGTCTGCATGGGCGCTCACCGCCGGGAAAGGCAGGTCCTCGATCAGTCCGTACTTTTCTGCTTCCGTCTTCTGTTTTTCGCCCCACATGCTGCTCGGATGATTTGAAAAATTTATAAACATCTCTTTTTCTCCTTCTTTAACCGATATATCCTGGTTCCGGATCGGAACTCTGTACTTACATTGTAGTATAGGAATTTCACAAATATTTGTCAAATGCGTTCCTGGTTTCCAAATTACCCGCACACGGTGTCCTATCCATTTTCCCCTCCACTTAATTTATAAAACTAATTTTTTGTTTCTTTCCTTATTTATCTCGTAAAAAACTTGCATAATTATGTATTCAGAGTTATAATAGTAAAGCTTTTTATAAAATTTTTATATTTTTCATAAAAGTATAATAATTCATGCACAAAATCAATATTAGAAATGGAAAGCCGAATGCAATACACAAGAGAGTCCGCGATCGAGCGGCTGTTAAAAAACTACGAACCTTTTTACGATATTCATATGATGATCAATGACGATCGCTCTCCAATCACAGCCCGCTGTGATTTTTTTGAGCATTCCGGACAGTATGTCATCTCAAAAAAGGCAGAATTATGGTCCGCGGAAAACGAGGAATTTCTCTATCTCGTCAACATTCCGCATCTGACTTTAGAGACCTTCGAGGAATTAAAATCCGAGATCCATGCTGACGGCATGAAACGGATCCATGTCGGTCCGGGCCATATGGCTTCCTATATTACGGCAGTCTTTGTCTGCGATACCTGTGATGAGGACGCAAGGAAAGCCTTAAAAAAATGCCGTATTTACAAAAGTTTTCATTTTTCCCTGCATGGCTGGATGAATTTTCATGCGGCGTTGGTGGAGGTGGCTGACGGGAAGGTCACTTCAAACGCAAGCGGTCACCATGTTGCGAAAATTTTGAAAAAAGTATTATATGATACCAGGGGGAAAAGGTCATAAATCCGATGCAGGCTTGCCTGCAAGAGGTTTTTTGACCTTGGACCCCGCCAAAAACATGAATAAGCAGCCATTTTTCGCAGAAAAATGAGCGGATTATGAATGTTTTTGAGTATTGTGAGAGCACAAAGTGCGGAACAATACGGTATCAAAGGGGTCAAAAACTTTTGACCCAACATTATTATATTTTAAAAGAAAAGGAGATAGCAACAATGAATTCATTAGTACTTCTCATCGTCTGTGTTGCCATTCTTGGCATCGGCTATGTCTGCTACGGCGGCTGGCTGTGCAAGCAGTGGGGCGTAGGCGAAAGCAAAACAGAGACACCGGCTCACACAATGGCTGACGGTGTCGACTATGTACCGGCAAAAGCTCCGGTTCTGATGGGACATCACTTTTCCTCCATCGCAGGCGCAGGCCCGATCACGGGACCGATCGGCGCAGCTATGTTCGGATGGCTTCCGGTGACCTTATGGATCCTCATCGGAGGTATTTTCTTCGGCGGTGTCCATGACTTCGGCGCACTGTTCGCATCTGTCCGCAGCAAAGGACAGTCCATCGGAGAGATCATCTCCGCGAACATGAGCAAACGTGCAAAGCAGCTCTTCATCATCTTCTCTTACCTGACCCTGATCTTAGTCGTAGCAGCATTCGCTTCGATCGTTGCTTCCACATTCGGCGCAGTGTACGATGAGAGCGGCGCTCTTGATATGGCAAAATCCGCAACACCGGCGACCGTAGCGATGATCTCGATCCTGTTCATCCTGATCGCGATCGTATTCGGTTTCTGTGTATACCGCCGCAACATGCCGATGGGTATCGCTTCCGTATTCGGCGTTCTTGCGATCGTTCTGATCATGGCGATCGGAATGAACTTTCATCCGATCTACCTCTCCACAAAGGCATGGATGTGGATCGTTGGTCTTTACATCGCCATCGCTTCTGTAACACCGGTATGGATCCTTCTCCAGCCGCGTGACTACTTAAGTTCCTTCCTGCTTTACGCAATGTTAGCAGTTGCAGCATTCGGCGTCATCGTCGCTCATCCGACCTTCGACTCCACCTTCCCGGCTGTGACAAGCTTTGCAGTTGACAACGGAAACGGCGTTCAGTACATGTTCCCGGTACTGTTTACAACAGTTGCCTGCGGTGCGATCTCCGGTTTCCACTCTCTGGTATCTTCCGGTACCACATCCAAGCAGCTCGACAAAGAGACTGACGCGAAGCCGATCGCTTACGGCGGAATGCTCTTAGAGTGTGTTCTCGCAGTTTTAACTCTCTGCGCCATCGGTTATGCTTACAAGTGGAACGCGGTTCATCCGGACCAGGCGTTAAAGGGCGCGACAGCGATCTTCGGCGGCGGTATCGCTCACATGATCGACGATATCATCCCGGGAAGCTACAGCATCTTAAACTCTTTACTGGTACTTACATATTCCGCGTTCTGTCTTACTTCTCTTGATACCGCAACACGTCTTGCGCGTTTCATGTTCCAGGAATTCTGGCTTGAGCCGGGTGAAACTGCTGCCGACATCAAAGAGGGCTGGAAAAAGGTTATGGTAAATCCGTACTTCGCTACGATCCTCACGGTTGTTCTTGGCATTCTTCTCGGCATGAACGGATATGGAAAGATCTGGGGACTGTTCGGAGCTGCCAACCAGCTTCTCGCAGGTATCGGCCTCTTAGCCGTTGCCACATGGCTCGGAAACATGGGCAAAAACAACAAGATGTTCCTGATCCCGATGGCATTCATGATCATCGTTACGATCACCTCCCTTGCACTCACAGTTAAGAACCAGATCGGCATGATTGCCGCAGGCGGCGCTGACTGGGGTCCGTGGGCACAGACGATCCTCGGAATCCTTCTGATCTTCCTTGCGATCATCCTTGTTATTGAAGGTGTACAGACACTGTCCAGACAGAAGGCGGCCAAGGCTTAAGTGCCGGGTAAATGATCAGATATTTTAAGAATTAAAAAAGACACGTCATCCAGGTTTTAAGTGAAATCTGTATGGCGTGTCTTTTGTTTTACCGGATCTTTTAATCCCGATTTTTCTGTTGCCTGTCAACCGTCCGCCTCTCCATGTGCGGCATAACTGTAGAGTTTTTCTGTTGTTCCCCAACCTGCCTGCGGACTGGCTGAAATGTCAGATTTTTAAGGTGTCAACGCACCCAGGACTCATTTATCTTATTCATTTCTGATCGCCGCCAGCGGACTTAATTTCATCGCCCGCAGTGCCGGGAAAAGTCCGGCCAGCATGCCGATCAGGACCGCAAAGACCACTGCGGATCCGGAAAGCCACAGCGGGATCCTTGAGATCGCTCCGGAACCGCCGGTCATGCCGGAGAGACTGGCTCCCAGAAACTTATTGATCGCCGCGGAGACGCTGTAGCTTAAGCCAAGTCCCAGAACGCCTCCCATAAATCCGATAAATCCCGCCTCCATCAAAAACATCGTCCGGATATCTCCAAGCGCACATCCCAAAACCTTCAGCACACCGATCTCCTTCGTTCTCTCATAGATGGACATCATCATCGTGTTTGCAATTCCGATGGCCGCCACAAACAGCGATACAGCACCGATGCCTCCGAGGACCGCCTGGATCATATCCGTCTGCTGCTGGGCCTGTTCGAGCCACTGCATGCTACTGTAGGCCTCGTAGCCCATATCTGTGATCGCTTTCTGGACCTCCGTCACATGCTCCATATCGTCCACATTCACGTAAATCATATTGTAGACAAAATAATTGTAGGGTTTTCCCTTTTTATTTGTCGGCTGTCCGGGGATCGGGTTCTTCCGGTAGATTTTTTTCAGCTGGGTCTTTAACAGATCAATATCCGTGTAGATCTGGTATCCATACTCAGAAAATCCGTTCTCGCCGCCATCCACCAGAGCGCAGGCCGGGAAAAGATACTTTTTCTGGCTGCTTTCATCCCCGTTTCCCATATTCTGGAACATGGTAAAAAACGGCTTGTGTATAAGATCCACTTTGGAAAGATCCTCTCCGTCCCAGTTTCCCTTTCCGGTCTTGCTGTTATAAAAGTTATCGGAAACCATATTTCCGACGATAAACTCCAGAGTCGCCGCATTCTTGTCCGGAAGTTTTCCCTCCGCCAGCGGAATCTGTTCCAGCTCCTCTCTGGGCATTCCCACAATGTTCGAATATCCCTGATAAACTCCCTGCTTCAGATTCACATCTGTCTCCAGAATCGGGGACACACTCTTCACATGTGGGATCTTCGCAAGCTTCGTCACCGTGGCGTCCACGAGGTAATCGTCCTCGGACTGGTTCCCGTATCCGGAACTGATCTGGATCCTTGTGAGGCTTCCGAAGGAAGCATAGGATTCCACGGTATTTTCCTTCAATCCGATTCCCAGAGAGACCATGACTACGATGGAGGCCGTGCCGATGACAACACCCAGAACGGTAAGTCCCGTCCTGAGTTTCCGTCTGCGCAGGTTATTGATGCTCATGATGAGCAGATCAAAGAATCTCATCGTCCATTCCCGCTTTCTTCTTTTTGCGTCTGATGACCACAAGGATCACAGCTGCAAGGACCACTCCCACGATTCCCACCGGAATTGCGAGATGTTTCAGTTTATCCGTCGTGGACGGTTCCGGCTGTACATCGTCACTGTTCCAGGTATCGTCAACATTGCTTTCATCCATGCTCTGATCATCATTTACCATAAGCTGGATCTCCTTCTCGACCGTGGAGACTTTTCCGTTCTCATCCTCATATGTAATGGAGAGTTTTACCTTTCCATCATCCGTGGTCGGGGCAATTCCGTTGATCATCGTATCCACGTTTCCGCTTTTTCCGGGTTCGATATTTCCAACATAAGCCTCATTCTTCTGGATAGAGTCTGCCTCAAAGACCGCGTTCACATTATAGAGCATGACTTTTCCGGTGTTGTTGATGGAAAACATCACGTTTGACTCTTCGCCTACGGAAATAGCATCCGGCATGACCTCGATGGTACCGGTATTTAACCGTGCCTCCTGCTTTAATCCAACCGCGATCTTTACGGCTTCCTTCGCGTTCTTGAATTCCGGGCTGTCATACTGCTCATTGATCGTGATCGTGTAGGAACGCTGTTCCGCTGTGGGACTTGAAGAAAATTTTATCGTCAGCGTGTCAGATGCTCCCGGTGCCAGAGAATTGACAACCACGGAGTTTGAACCGTTCACCGTCGTAAATACCGGACTGTCGCTCACTGCTTCCGACTCGAAGGTAAACAGGATGTTGCTGGCTGCGATACTGTTGGAAGCGTTTTTCATGCGCACCTTCAGCGTAAAATCCTGTCCGGCATAGATCTCCGCAGGATCCGTCTCAAAGCTGTCGACGATGATACGCGCCTTTGTTCTTTCGTTCTCGCCTGCTTCAGAATCCAGAGAATCACCCTCGTCTTTTCCATAGACCCGCACATAAAAGGTATCCTCCACAGGAGCAGCAAAGTTTCCATTCTCATTTTCCCGGTAACGGATCTTAAACTTGATCGGGTAATAGCCGGATTTCGCCTTTTCCCGCACCGCCATGCTGAACGGAACTGCCACCGTCTGATCCGGATTCATATTTCCCATCTGCCGGTCATAATTTCCGTCATTGATCTCAAACGGAAACTTCGTGATATCCTCAGAGAGCTCCATATCGACGCGCACATCATAGGCAGTCTTATAACCGGTATTTCTCACGTTTACATCGAAATTCATGACCTCGGAATAGTTTGCGGACGGAGTGGACTGATTCTCACCGAGGGCGAATGCTACCGGCTCGGAGTTGTCCTCATTTGTCTCACTGGTTCCTGTTGTCTTCTTTGTCTCGATCCACGCCATGATCGTCTTTGCGTACTCGGATGACATTCCGTCCTCGCCCTGAGCGCGCTTTGAGATGTAGATCAGGATCGGATAATAGCCCTCTTCCAGACCTTTTTTTACATTGACATTCAGGTTGACGGTCTTTTTTGCTTTTTTATTTACATGACCGACCTTATAATGGCGGTTTAAGGAATCCGTCACCTCAAAGGGATAGATCGTCTTCATGGACTGGACGATGCTGCTCTCCTCGCTGTCGCGGTCCTCCGTCTTTGTGATCTCATCGGAATAATGGTTCCGGAAATCATCCTCGGAGGCGATCCAGATCTCTGTCTCGACCCAATCTTTGTCCTCCATGTTCATGAGTGTCACGGAGACTGTTCCGTTTTTTCCGATATATAAGGTCGGCGTCTTTCCGATCACAAGGCGGACGGTATCATTGTCGTCATCCATCCGGTATACCTGTGGGATCGTCTCCGCCGCTTCTGTTGTCTCCTTCGCCGCGAATGCAGTTGCCGGGACTGCGCCCATCAGCATACACGCAGCAAGGAATGTTGCCATCCAGCGTAATCCTTTTATTTTCATACTGTTCCTCTCCTCTTGGCTGTTCTATTTTAGTTATTTGTGCCAGCTTTCCATATTTTTGCGTTTATTCCAAAATTTTGTCGATTGTTATTCTGACTTTCCCTCTATCCGGTGTTCTTCTGCTTCCACAACTGTCTCTATTTGCTCTTCTACTGCCGGATTCTTAGATTTTCCCTCCGCCTGCGCCTCTGCCGCCGCCTGCATGGACTCCTCTAACTGCACAAGATCCACCTCGTGGTGATTCTCCTCGATGCTCACGATCTTTCCATCGATGATCTTAAAGATCCGGTCCGCGTAGGTCGCCAGATTATTGTCGTGGGTAACCATCACAAGCGTCTGTTTCTGTTCTCTTACGACCTTCTGCATGAGTTTTAATACTTCCATCGTCGTCTTCGAATCCAGGTTTCCCGTGGGCTCGTCCGCGAAGATGATCTGCGGGTTCATCGCCAGGGCTCTCGCGATTCCGACTCGCTGCTGCTGTCCGCCGGACATCTGATTTGGCATGTGGGTCATAAATTTCTCAAGTCCCACAAGCTTTAAATACTGCTTCGCCCGCTTGATCCTCTCTGTCCTCGGCATTCCCCGAAACGATAACGGCAAAGCCACATTTTCCACCGCATCCATCGTCCCGATCAGGTTGTAGGACTGGAAGATAAACCCGACCCGCTCTCTTCGGAAGGTCACAAGCTGTTTTTCATTCAACTTTTCTATATGTTTTCCGGCGATCACGATCTCACCCTTTGTCGGATGCTCCAGACCCGCCAGCATGTTTAAAAGCGTCGATTTACCGGAACCGGACGGTCCGGTGATCGCGCAGAACTCGCCTTTGTGGATCTCAAAGCTGACCCCGTTCAGCGCATACACTTTTTCTTCGCCCATGCGGTATACCTTGTACAGATCCTTTACCCGGATCACCGCTTCGTCGCTCTGCTGCATCCGTCCGCCTCCTTTTTCTACAATTTTTACACAGCATTCTTTTCCGCCGCGCCTGTCATTCCTGACGTTTCATCTTGACGTCAAAGTTCTTTTTGTACCTCAAGTATACTGTCTGCATCATGTTCTGACTATATAAAATTACTTAATTATTCTTACAATTTCTTACCATATTTCAGATTGGCGAAATCCATGATGATTCCTGTCTGTTTTAAGATCATCTGTTCAGAAAGTTTCTTCCTGTGAAAAGCAATTCTTACAGATCAGAAATATGACCTGTCACATTCGGGCTCTTTGTGCAGTCTCCAGCGAAGACCTTCCTCTTCGTACAAGTGTACATCTCTCATACATTGCATTTTTTGTGCAGCAGGAAATTCCTTTGAAATTTTCTGTCATAGAAAAAGGAACTCTGTCCATTTTTTCAAACTTCCAGAATTCCCTTGTATCCCTGCACTATTCTGATTTCTCCACAGCCGGATCCTCCGTCATCGGGGACTCCGTGTTTTCCTCATCTGGCTCCGCGCTTTGCGGATTCTCCTGCTCATCCTCTTTCCCGCCGGAAAGTCTTCTCCGGAACTCCTTCAGATACTCCTCCAGCGACACATACTGTCCATTATTCACCCGGTAGGACGGATTCCACATCCTCACAACGCGGACAGCCGCCTCGTCTTTCTTTGCCTCTTTTATCGGACGGTATTCCCGGTCCGCAAAAAAGACATCTCCCAGGACCAGATCTTTCCATTTCATGTAGATCTCCCGGTTCTTTTTCTGCTTCTTATTCTGGAACACTTCCATCACGATCAGGCGGAAGAGGTCCTCTCCGCAGCAGACCACGGTCTTCGGGTTTAAAAGCCGGATCTGCTTCTTGATAAACTCCATATAGTACTGACCATAATCCAGGCTGACCTCATCGGCCGCGCCCTTTCCGCCGCGCTTATTGAGATAGAGGACCGCCGCCTTCTCGCGGAGCTTTTTCCCGGTAAGTCTGCACTCTTCCCCCGGATGACGTTCCTCCCAGAGGACCTTCTGCATGCCAGTGAGATACTCCAGATATTCCACCCGGCCAGACGGACTCTTCCCGGAGAGAAAGTCGCCCCGGATATCCGAGACCACCGGCATCGTCTCGCCTTTCTGGATCATTTTCCGCATGTTCGTCTCTTTTAATATATAAAGGGTCCCGTCATAGTGCACCGGGTCCACGATTCCGTCAATATGAAAATTTCTCTGATCCAGTTCCGGATAACAGGTCTTTCCGTCCGGATCTTCCTCCATCTGCTGCATCAGCTCCCACAGCACATAAAGTTCCTCCAGGGAGCGGCATTTTGCGACCTGACCTTCCAGGATGATCTGCTCCATCGTCTTTTTCATGGTTCCTCCAACGATCCGTTCTGCCCGGTGCGCCTTCGCTCCGGCTTCCTTTTTCCCGGAAACACAGGCCTTCCAGAGGCATCCGCTTATTTTTCTTTTGTGCATTGCACTCACTGATCTTCATTTTATCATAATTTTCTTCAAAAAAATAGTGGAAATTCCACTCCGGATTCGCTATAATAATAAAAATGTTATCGTTCCTGCACTGCATGAACGATAACAGATTTTGCCGATGCTTCGCATTCCGAATCGGCAAAATCCACTCCCCCTACTATAACTGTACGGAATTTTCAGTTCAGAAAATTCCTACCCAGCATGGTAACGCAAAACACTTGGAAGGAGATTACAAACATCATGAGACACATGTTAAATCCTCTTGACTTTTCTCTTGAGGAGACGGACAATCTCTTAGAGCTTGCCGCCGACATTGAGAAAGACCGTTCCCGATACGCACACGTGTGTGACGGAAAGAAATTAGCAACCCTTTTCTATGAGCCAAGCACAAGAACCCGTTTAAGTTTTGAAGCGGCCATGTTAAACCTCGGAGGTTCCGTTCTCGGTTTTGCTTCCGCCGATTCCAGTTCCGCGACCAAGGGTGAAAGTGTTTCCGATACAATTCGTGTTATTTCCTGTTACGCAGATATCTGCGCAATGAGACATCCAAAAGAAGGCGCAGCCTATGTTGCCTCCACCAAATCTTCGATTCCTGTTATCAATGCCGGAGACGGCGGTCATCAGCATCCCACACAGACTTTAACTGATTTATACACGATCCGTTCCTTAAAGGGCAGACTTTCCAATATGACGGTCGGACTCTGCGGAGATTTAAAATTTGGCCGCACGGTCCACTCTCTGATCAATGCACTCTCCCGCTATGAGGGGATCCGCTTTATCCTGATCTCCCCGCCGGAGTTAAAAGTTCCGGATTACATAAAGGAGAGCGTTCTCGACGCGAAAAACATCGAATACAGAGAGACAACAAGCCTGGATGATGCGATCGCCGACCTCGATATCCTCTACATGACAAGAGTCCAGAAGGAACGTTTCTTCAACGAGGAAGACTACATCCGCATGAAGGACTGCTACATTCTCGACAAAGAAAAGATGAAACTCGCAAAACCGGACATGTACGTTCTGCACCCGCTCCCGCGTGTCAATGAGATTTCCGTCGAAGTCGATGATGATCCGCGTGCCGCATACTTTAAACAGGTCCAGAACGGCGTATATGTCCGTATGGCTCTCATTATGACATTACTGGAGGTAGAAAAACCATGTTAAATATCAGCGGAATCCGGGAAGGTGTTGTCCTTGACCATATCCAGGCAGGAAAAAGTATGGATATCTACCGCTACCTGCGTTTAGGCGAGCTGGACTGCACCGTCGCAATCATCAAGAACGCGAAGAGCAACAAGATGGGCCGGAAAGACATTATCAAGATCGAGGGACCGCTCGACGCCATCGACCTCGATGTTCTCGGCTACATCGACCACAACATCACCGTCAACATCATCCGCGATGACAAGATCGCCGAAAAGCGCAGCCTTCATCTCCCGAAGATCTTAAAGAACGTGATCCACTGCAAGAACCCGCGCTGCATCACCTCGATCGAGCAGGAGCTTCCGCATATCTTCTATCTCGATGATAAAGATCATGAGGTGTATCGGTGCAGATATTGCGATGAAAAGCATGGCTGATCAGTGATTTCAGGCTGACTGTTGTTGATCAGACGATCTGGCTTAATTTTAGAGACCGCAGCAATCCAGGTATCGATTGCTGCGGTCTTTCTTGTTGTCTGCTTTTCTTGACAAATACACGTATACCCATCATATAATTTATTTTTGTGTTATATTTAAAATTATTCGCTATTTTTTTGTGATATTATAATTGATATTCGCTGTTTTTTTGTGTATACTCATAATAAAGAACGGAGGTGCACACATGTATTTAAAACGAAAGGTAGACAATTTTCTCTGTGAATGGAAATCCGACCCGCACAGAAAACCACTGATCATTAAAGGAAGCCGCCAGGTTGGCAAAACAGAATCCATCAAACATTTTGCGGCCGAAAACTATGAAAGTATTATAGAGATCAATTTTGTAAGAGACGAGAAGTATAAGGGGATCATTTCTGACGGTTACGAGGCAGCTGATATCATAAAAAATATTTCCCTGATCGATCCGTCAAAGAAATTCATTCCGCAAAAAACATTGATCTTTTTTGATGAAATTACTGAATTTCCTGAAATTGCTACCTCTCTGAAATTTTTTTGCATTGACGGGCGGTTTGACGTCATTTGCAGCGGTTCCATGCTCGGTGTAAACTATCGCAAAATCGAGAGCAACAGTGTTGGATATAAGAAAGATTATGAAATGTTCTCTCTTGACTTCGAAGAATTTTTATGGGCAAAAGGCTATGATGATGCAACTGTCCAGAGTATGCTTTCTCATATGAGGGAACTGCGCCCGTTTAATGAGCTGGAAATGAAAGTGTACCATTCCCTGTTTCTTGATTTCTGTGTTCTGGGCGGTATGCCTGCCGTAGTGGCGGAATATATCCAGAGAAACACTTTCGAAAACTCTCTCGACACGCAAAGACAGCTGATCGCCGACTATAAAGAAGATATCCGTAAATACGCGCAGGGGATCGATCAGACGAGAATATTAAATGTTTTCAACCGGATTGCTCCACAGCTCGCAAAAGAAAACAAGAAATTCCAGATTTCAAAAGTGGCGTCCGGTGCGCGGTTCCGTGATTACCGCGGGTGTGCAGAATGGCTTGTCGATGCCGGTATGGTAAATATCTGCTATTGTCTGGAGTTTCCGGAACTTCCTCTGGGCGGCAATTATGATCCGGATATTTTTAAATTATACTTTGCCGACACCGGTCTTCTTGTGTCCATGCTGGATGATGAATCCCAGGAAGATCTGCGCGCCAACAAGAATCTCGGAGTCTACAAAGGTGCCTTATATGAAAATATTGTCGGGGAAGCTTTAGTCAAACAGCATTATAAGCTTTATTATTATAAAAAAGAAACATCTACACTTGAAGCAGATTTCTTTATCCGCTCCATGACTTCCCTGATTCCACTGGAAGTGAAAGCTGCCAGCGGAAGAGCAAAATCCATGAACACCCTGATTAATTCGGAGCGCTATCCGGATATCCGCTATGGCTTTAAATTTTCATCCCAGAATATTGGTCACGAAAACTGTACTTACACCTTCCCGTATTTCTGCACCTATCTCCTGAAACGATTCATGGCAGATTTTCATCCGGAAGAAGAACTCTGACAAATTAGATCGATTTTTGCACAACAAGTGAAAAAGAATGTGCCTCGGCACGTTCTCGCGCCTCCCGCGGTCGCTTGCGACAGTCTACATCTTCGCGCGAGTGCGCATCTTTGGCACGTCAGTGCCTTTTTATGTAACAGGAAATTCCTCGGGATTTCCTGTTACATAAAAAAAGACCACCTCCATCCGGCTTTTCAGCCAGACAGGGTGGTCTTTTTTCTTAGAACTGAATCACGCCAACCAGCGTTGATAAGATCAGTACCGCAATGCTCGCCGGCCATACAAGGCGCAGGGAGTAGCGGATATGTTCACTGATGGAGACGTCTGCAAGACCGAGGCCCACGTATACAGCTGCAACGGACGGGCTGATCGGAGTTGCCATTGTGGCTGATAAAAGGAAGGTTGCCGCTACCGTTTCCGGCGTGATGCCGAACGGCTGTACTACGCCGATAATGATCGGGAGAAGTGCGTAGTAGAAGGCATCCGTTCCAAGGATCATCAGGAGCGGTACGGAGAAGAGTGCCATGAACCAGTGCATGTGCGGTGCGATCGCTGCCGGAAGTGCATTGACGATCGTCTCTGCCATCGCTTCCACCATGCCGGAGTCCTTGATAACTCCCATGAAGATTCCGACAGCAAATAAAGTGACAGTCATGACCATGGCATTGGAGCCGTACTCTTTGATCTTTTTGCTCTGTTCCTTGACGCTTGTGACATACTCCCACCACTTAGCTCACGCTTGAAGTGGGGGCTTCTCGTTCGATTGCCCCGTTGGGCAAAGCATTCACGAGCGATCCCCGTGTGTCCCACGGTTCTTTTTGGCTGATATCTTTTTATGATGCTTTTTCGCTCTTTTCCAATATGATCCCGGACATTCTCAGACCTTCCCTGCAGATGTTGACTGCCGCATTTTCATCACGATCCATCCGGTTTCCGCAGCTGCAAAGATATACCCGATCTTCCAGTTTCAGATCATGTTTTATTTTTCCACAACAGCTGCATATTCTGGAACTGGGATACCAGCGGTCGATGCGGACAAGCTTCTTCCCTTCCCGTTCCAGTTTATACTGCAAAAAATCTGTGAACATTCTCCAGCCGTTATCATGGACACTTTTTCCAAAATGATGTTCCCCACTCATCGTCTTCAGATCCAGATCTTCGATGCATACGATATCATAGAAATTGGTTATCTTTCTTGATTCTTTATGCAAATAATCTTTTCTCTGGTGAGCGATATGCGTATGGATCCGCGCCACTTTTTTCTGCTGTTTTTTATAACGATTGCTCCCCTTTCGGCAATGACTCAGTTTTCTCTGCGCTTTCGCCAGTTTTTCCTCGCTGTTTCTGAAATAGTGCGGATAACCTGCATGTTTTCCATTGGAATCTACATATAGTTCTTTCATGGAAAAATCGAGTCCAACGGCCTGCCTTATGTTCCTTATTTCCACTGGCTTTTCTTCACAAAAATACAGAAGAGAAACATAATACCGCCCATCAGCTTCCAGACAGACGGATGCACCTTTCAGGCAGGCATCTTTCCGGATCTTACGATGCTGCCGGATCCGGATCCAGCCTGCCTTTGGGAGCTTCAGCTTCCCATCTTTTAACAGGATATTTCCATTTACACTGTTTGTGGTATAGCTTTTAACAGGATTCTTTTTTGACTTGAATTTTGGAAATCCAAACGATGGATCCTGGAAAAAGTTTTTATAAGCAGTCTGCAGATGCAGCTGGGCATTGCACAAAGCAAGGCTGTCCACTTCTTTTAGCCATGGAAACTCTGCCTTATATTTTGCCGGAGTAACCTTCAGGTTTTTTCCGGTCTTTTCATAGCATTCCTTCTTTTCTGACAGCATCCGGTTATATACGAACCTGACACATCCAAATGTTTTTGCAAACAGTTCCTGCTGTATTTTATTGGGATAGATCCGAAACCGGTATACTACGTTCATATTTTTTCTCCCCCTGTGTCTCGATGTACTGACGGATCACTTCGATCGGAGCTCCGCCGGCACTCAGGAGGCAGAAGCTCTGACTCCAGAACATTTCCTTCCAGAGCTTCTGCCGGATCTCCGGATAC